>JAGRFQ010000026.1:0-42171 GCA_020445945.1 Rhodocyclaceae bacterium | reverse complement strand
CCTCGAACTTGACGATGGTGTCGCGCCCGGTGAAGCCGCGCGCGAGGCGGATCGCGCTCATCGTCGCCTCGGTGCCGGAGCTGACCAGGCGCACCATGTCGAGGCTGGGCAACAGCGCGCACAGTTGCTCGGCCATGTCGACCTCGCCCTCGGTCGGCGCGCCGAAGGACAGCCCGCGCAGCGCCGCCTCGCGCACCGCGTCGACGATCGCCGGGTGGGCGTGGCCGGTAATCGCCGGGCCCCACGAGCCGACGTAGTCGATATACGCAGCGTCGTCGGCGTCCCAGATGCGCGCCCCTTCCGCGCGTGCGATGAAGCGCGGGCATCCCCCCACGGACCCGAAGGCCCGCACCGGCGAGTTGACGCCGCCGGGGATCACGTTCTGGGCACGGCTGAAGAGGGTTTCGTTTCGATTCATGGTTTCCTTCCGCTTGAATGATCGGGCCAAGTCCCGATTACACACTGTCTGACAGACCGCCGGCCTTGTCGCCGGTCAGTCTTTGGCATAAAGCGCCCGGTACGCCGCCGCGCGCGCGCCGGGGTCGGGCGCGTCGAACACGTCGCTGACCACCGCGAGCTGGCTCGCCCCGGCGGCCACCAGCGCCGGCGCATTGTCGAGCGCGATCCCGCCGATCGCCACCACGCCCACCGGCAGCGCGGCCCGCGCGCGGGTCAGCAGCGCAATGTCCGCCGGCGGCGCGGCCGGTTTGGTGGATGAGGCAAACATGGCGCCAAAGGCCACGTAGTCCGCGCCGGCCGCGGCGGCCGCTTCGGCACGCGCGAAG
Organism: Rhodocyclaceae bacterium; assembly: GCA_020445945.1. Taxonomy (GTDB): domain Bacteria; phylum Pseudomonadota; class Gammaproteobacteria; order Burkholderiales; family Rhodocyclaceae; genus Nitrogeniibacter. The sequence continues at coordinate 41,386 of JAGRFQ010000026.1, read as the reverse complement.
TCGTTGTAGCAGCTCACCCCCAGCAGCCGCGCACCGATGCGCGCGCGCACCGCGTCGACCGCGCCGTCATCGCGCCCGATGTGCACGCCGTCGGCGTCGACCTCCAGCGCCAGCGCCACGTCGTCATTGACGATGAACGGCACCCCGGCGGCCCGGCACAGCATGCGCAGCTGCGACGCCTGCGCCAGACGCTGCGCCGCGGCAGCGCGTTTGTTGCGGTACTGCACCAGCACCGGCCTGCCGGTCAGCGCGGCGCCGACCCGCGCCGCCAGCCGCGCGTCGTCATCGCATTCGGGGGTCACGAGGTACAGCCCGTGCGGCAGTCGCTGGGCGCGGCGCGTCATGCGGCGGGCTCTGCCGACCGGGCCCAGAACATGCGATCGGGCACCGGCAGTCCCATGCCCATGCGCAGCCGCCGGGCGTCGGCCTGGTGGGCGTACTGCAAGGCTTCCTTGACCGCCACCGATTCGTCGCGCCCCAGCGCCATCGCGGCGGCCAGCGCCGCGGCCACCGAGGCGCCGAAGCCGAGCGCCGGGGTGTCGGCATGCTCGAACACATCGCGCTGGACCACGCCGGACGGGCCGTGCAGCACGTGCACCACCTGCTGGCCGGCGCCCGGCGCACCGAGAATCAGCACAAAGCCGGTGCCCACGCCGCACAGCACAGCGGCCATCTCGGTGCCGTCGAGGTCGCCTTCGTCCTCGTCCAGCCCGGCCGCCAGCAGACGCCGCGCGGCGGCGGTATCGACCACCAGCACGCTGGTTTGCGGCAACAGCAGTTCGAGCGCCGCGGCGAGGTGCGCGTCTTCGGGTTCGTCGTCGTCATGAAACAGGCCGGGGACTTCGAGCACCAGCGGCACGTCGGTGTAGTCGGACATCAACTCGGCCAGCGCGGCGACCATCTCGACCGAGCCCGGCAGGGTGAGCTTGATTGCCGCCACGGGCACGTCTTCGAGCACCATCCGCGCCTGGTCGACCACCAGATCGCACTCGAGCGCGACCCGCGCCTCGACCTGGGCGGTATCACGCAGGCATACTTCGCTTACCACACACAGGGGATAGACACCCATGCTGGCAAGCGTGACCGCATCGGCGGCGACTCCATTGGCGGAAGTGGGATCGGTCGGGGCCAGGGCCAGCACAGCGGGCGGTCGGTGCATCGAGGGTCTCTTCAGCGCGCTGGCGGGTTCGGCCAGCCGCAGGCAGGGGCGGGAAAATACGGTAAGATGCCGCAGATTTTAGCATCCCCCACCAAAGCCCATAGCGCGCCTCAACACCATGGCCGAAACCGACTACAAAACCTATATGTGCCTGATTTGCGGCTTCATCTATGACGAAGCCGCCGGCCTCCCCGACGAGGGCATTGCCCCGGGCACCCGCTGGGAAGACATCCCGCCGAACTGGAGCTGTCCCGAGTGCGAGGCGCGCAAGGAAGATTTTGAGATGGTCGAAATCTGAAGCGACCCTCAAGATGCGAAGTGACTGTCCGTTAGCACTAGACGGCGCGGCACGCTTCTGACGTGGCCGCGCCTTAAATCAACCGCAGGGTGACGAGCGTGGATCTGACCGGACTCAAAGTAATGGTGATCGATGACAGCAACACCATTCGACGCAGCGCGGAGATTTTTCTCGCCCAGGCAGGCTGCCAGGTGCTGCTTGCCGAGGACGGTTTCGACGCCCTCGCCAAGATCACCGACCACCGCCCGGACGTCATCTTCGTCGACATCATGATGCCGCGCCTCGACGGCTATCAGACCTGCGCGCTGATCAAGAAGAACGCCCGCCTGTCGCGCACCCCGGTGATCATGCTGTCGTCCAAGGACGGGCTGTTTGATCGCGCGCGGGGGCGCATGGTGGGATCCGACGAATACCTGACCAAGCCCTTCACCAAAGACAGTCTGCTGCGCGCGGTGGCCGAGCACGGCACCGCCCAATCCACGGAGTGAGAGTATCCAGACCATGCCGATCAAGAAGATTCTCGTCGTCGATGACTCCCCCACCGAACGCTACGCGCTGAGCGAAGTGCTGACCAAGAACGGCTACCAGGTCGTCACCGCCGAAAACGGCGAAGAGGGCATCGCCAAGAGCCAGTCCGAGCTCCCCGACCTGATCCTGATGGACGTGGTGATGCCCGGCATGAACGGCTACCAGGCCACCCGCACCATCTCGCGCGACAGCGCCACCCGCGCCATTCCGGTCATCATCTGCACCACCAAGGGGCAGGAAACCGACAAGATCTGGGGCATGCGCCAGGGCGCCTTCGACTATCTGGTCAAACCGCTGGATCACACCGAACTGCTCGCCCGCATCCGGGCCATGGACTGAGCCGATGGCCAAGCGCGCCAGCCTCAGGGAATTCCAGGAAGCCCTCGTCCGCCGGCTGGCCGATGCCAAATCGGCCCCCCGCCGCGACCTGCTCGGCCTCAACGCAGGCGACGCACACTGGCTGGTCGACCTGGCCGACGCGGGCGAGATTCTGCCCGTGCCACCGCTGGCCGCCGTGCCGCTCACGCGCCACTGGTTTCGCGGCCTGGCCAATGTGCGCGGCACGCTTTACGGCGTGGTCGACCTGTCGGCCTTCTGCGGCGGCGCCCTCACCCCGCTGGCCGGCAGCGCCCGGCTGGTGCTGGTAGCCCAGCGCCAGGGCGCCAACTGCGCGCTGCTGGTCAATGGCACCGCCGGGCTGCGCAGCCCCGAAGACTACGAGCCCGACGACACCCCGCCCACGCACACGCACGACTGGGTGTCGCGCCACGTGCGCGACCTGCACGGCCGGCACTGGCATCACATCGACGTGATGCGCCTGATCGCCCACCCCGAATTCCTCGAGGCAAGCGCCGCTTGACCCGCCCCTCCGAATGACCTCGCTCACCCGAACGGATCGAACGCCATGGCTTTGAACACTCCTGACACTGCGACCGCCAACGACACCACGATCATGGAGTCGCAGGCCGCCCAGCCTGCACCGGCGGGTGGCGCCCGGCCCGGGCTGCGCATTTTCGGCAGCAAGCCGATCGGCGAGCAGCTCAAGATCCTGGTCACCTTGCTGTTGCTGCTGGTGATCGCACTCGGCGTGCTGATCTACCTGCAGACCCGCCAGGCCAGCCACTCCACGTCCTACCTGTACGCCTCGGGCGAAATGCGCATGCTCTCGGAACAAACCGCCAAGGACGGCCAGCTCTCGCTGCAGGGCGACCCCGCGGCCTTCGCCGAACTGCGCGCCGGCCGCGACAACTTTCAGCGGATGCTCGACGCGGTCACCAACGGCGGCCTGATCGACGCCACCGTCGCCAGCTCCGCCGTCCCGCCCAGCCCGGCCGCCTTCAGCGAACGCCTCGCCACGCTGGCCTCGATCTGGGCCAAGACCGACAAAGACACCGCGCTGCTGCTCGCGCAGGAGAAGAACCTCACCACCCTGAGCCAGTCGGTGAACACCATTAACGACAAGAACGCGCTGCTGCTCGACATCACCGAGCAGGTCGCCGCGCTCAAGCTGCAGGGCGGCGCCAGCGCGCGCGAGATCGCGACCGCCAACCGGCTGGTGATGCTCACCCAGCGGATCGCCAAGAACGCCAACGCGCTGCTGGTGGCCGACGCCATCGACCCGGAGGTCGCCTTCCTGCTCGGCAAGGACACCAACGGCTTCCGCGAGATTCTGGGCCAGCTCAAGGAGATGACGCCCGACGCCACCACCCGGGGCAAGCTCAAGGAGCTCGAAACCGTCGCCAACGACAGCCTCGCCGCCGTCTCCGGGATTCTGGGCAACATCCAGTACCTGGTGCAGGCCAAGCAGGCCGGCCGGCGCATCATCGACAACGCGGGTCCGCTGTCCGAAGAGGCGCACGAGCTGACCGAGCAGTATGCCGGCCACTTCGGCGGTTTCGGCCCGCTGCCGCTGGCAATTGCCGCCGTCGGCGCGCTGGCGGTGCTGACCCTCGCGGCCACCATCGTGATGTATCGCGACGACATGCGCGCCCGTCGAGCCGAAGCCGAGGGCGATCGCCAGAATGCAGAGAACGAGCGCAACCACACCCAGCAGGCCATCCTGCGCCTGATGAACGAGATGGGCGACCTGGCCGACGGTGACCTGACCATCCGCGCCACCGTCAGCGAAGACATCACCGGCGCGATTGCCGACTCGGTGAACTACACGGTCGAGGAGCTCGCCGTGCTGGTGCGCCGCATCAACGACGCCGCCGGCCGCGTGACCAGCGCCACCGAGACCGCGCGCAAGACCTCCGCCGAGCTGCTCGACGCAACCCAGCGCCAGTCCGAAGAGCTCGAAGACGTCGGCCAGACCGTGCAGTCGATGGCGCGCTCGATGACCGAAGCCTCCGAACGCGCGATGCAGTCTGCGCAGGTGGCGCGCCGCTCGCTCGATTCCGCCAACAAGGGGACCGCGGCGGTGGAGAACACCATCAAGGGCATGAACGAGATTCGCGAGAAAATTTCGGAAACCTCCAAGCGGATCAAACGCCTGGGCGAATCGTCGCAAGAGATTGGCGAGATCGTGGAGCTGATCTCGGACATTACCGAGCAGACCAACGTGCTGGCGCTGAACGCCGCCATCCAGGCCGCATCGGCCGGTGAAGCGGGCCGCGGCTTTACCGTGGTTGCCGAGGAAGTGCAGCGCCTCGCCGAACGCTCCGCCGAAGCCACCAAGCAGATCTCGGCGATTGTGAAAACGATTCAGACCGACACCCACGACGCCGTCTCGGCCATGGAAAACGCCACCCGCGACGTGGTCGCCGGCGCCGCGCTGTCCGACTCCGCCGGTCAGGCGCTGGTCGAGATCGGCAGCGTGTCGGCCGAAGCGGCCGAGCTGATCGAACAGATTTCGACCGACACCCAGCGCCAGGCCGCCAACGCCACCCAGGTGGCCGAGTCGATGCGCGGCATTCAGGCGATTACCGAACAGACCACGCAGGGCACCCGGCAGACCGCGGTGTCGATTGGCGAACTGGCCGAACTGGCCGTAGAACTGAAAGGCTCGGTGTCCGGCTTCAAGGTTTGATCCGGGCCAACCGCGCAACGAGGCTGCCTCAATGACCGACGCCACCGAAAACGATCTCGGCCCCCTCACCTGGGTCAAGAGCGAAATCGATCAAGCCCTGAGCCGCGCGCTGGAGGCCATCGAACAGGCCGCGAGCAGCGAGGACGAACGCAGCTCGCGCCTGCAGTTTGCGCAATCGCACCTCCACCAGGCACGCGGCGCGCTGTCGATCATCGGCCTCGACGGACTGACCCAATTCACCGACGGCCTCGACAAGCTGCTGGGCGAGTTGGCGCGCGAGGAGATCGCGCTGAGCGAAGCGGTCGCCGACGTCTGCCGGCGCAGCATTGCCGCCACCGGCAACTACCTCGACGAGCTGTCCCACGGCGCCCCCGACCAGCCACTGCGGCTGGCGCAGCTGCACGCCCGCATCGCCATGGCGCGCGGCGCCGAGCCGCCCGCCGAGGGCGACCTGTTTTTCCCCGACCTGGGCACCCGCATCCCGCGCCGCCCCACCCCCGACGTCCTCGACACGGCCGAGGAAATGCGCCTCCTGCGCGCCATGCGCATCCGCTTCCAGCAAGGTCTGCTGACCTGGATGCGCAAGGCCGACGACCCGACCGGCGCGCGCATGATGTGCGAAGCCGTCGCCGGCATCGAGTCGCGCCAGCACCAGCAGCAAGCCCGGGCCTTCTGGCTCAGCGCCGCCGCGTTCTGCGAAGTGCTGGCCGAAGGCCACGTGCCGGTGTCGCCGCACATCCGTCGCCTGTGCGGCCGCCTGGACACCCAGATCCGGCGCCTGCTCGCCGGCAACAACCAGTTTCCCGAGCGCCTCCACCGCGACACCATGTACGTCGTCGCCCGCGCCCCCGCCGCCTCGCCGCTGGTCAAGGCACTGCACAGCCTGTACCAGCTGCGCACGCTGCTGCCGCCGCCCAACTCCACCGTCAGCGAGCTGCCGCTGGCACCGCTGCTCACCGAGCTGCGCGACCAACTCAATCAGGCCAAGGAGGCGTGGAACCAGTTTGCCGAAGGCACCGCCGCCGCGCTGCCCGCCTTCGAAGGACGCATGACGGCGCTGGCCAACGCCAGCCGCAAGCTCGGCCGCCCCGCCTTCGTGCGCCTGATGACCACCCTGTCGGCCTTCGCCCAGTGGCTGCGCAAAGACCCGCTGCGCCTCTCCGACGCGATCTCGATGGAGGTCGCCTCGGCGCTGCTGCTGGCCGATCACGCGCTCGACTCGGGGCGCGTGCCCGACGCCTCCTTCTCGACCCAGGTCGAAGACACCATCGCGCGCATCGAAGCATGCTCGCGCGGCGAAGCCGTCGCCCCGCACGAAGCCGGCGCCTCGGCGCGCCAGGCACAGGAGCGCAGCGCCACGGTGCAGCTGTGCAAGGAGATGCAGGCCAGCCTCGCGCAGATCGAACAAACCCTCGACGCTTTCTTCCGCGCCCCCGAAAAGCGCGACGGCCTCGACGCCGTGCGCAAGCCGGTGCAGCAGATCGAAAGCATCCTCACGCTGCTCGGCGAGAGCGACGCGCACGACACGCTGTCGGACTGCGACGCCATGATCGCGCAGCTCGCCGACCCCGCTCAGACGCCGGACACCGCACTGTTCGAACCGCTCGCCGACCTGCTCTCGGCGCTCGGCTTCTACATCGACAGCCTCGCCCGCGGGCGCCCCGAGCGCCACCACCTTACCGGCGAGTCCGACGCCGACGCATTGCCGCCCGCGGCCAGCGCGCCGACCGCCCCCGAGGCACCCCCGGTCGCCGAGCCCGCGCCCGAGCCGCCGGCCACTGCACCCGAGGCCGACACCGCCGCGCCCGCCCAGGACGCCATCGTCGAACACGAGGAAGACATCCCCGACGCACCGCTGCCGGTGCCGGCCCCGTCCGAGGAAGCAGCCCAGCTGTTGACCGCCAGCGAGGAAGAGATCGACGCGGAACTGCTCGACATTTTCATCGAGGAAGCACGCGAAGTCCTTGCCCACATAGCCACCCACCTGAACACCTCGCGCAACGACCCCGGCGACCCCGAAGCGCTCACCATCATCCGCCGCGGCTACCACACCCTCAAAGGCTCCGGGCGCATGGTCGGTCTCAACGCGCTGGGCGAGGTCGCCTGGGCGCTGGAGCAGACCCTCAACCGCTGGCTGCAGCTCGACTGGGCACCCAACGACGCGCTGCACGCGCTGATCGGCGACTCGCACGCGCTGTTCGACGCGTGGGTCGAACAGCTCGCCGGCGGCGGCCCCACCACGCGCACCGACACCGCCGCGCTGGTCGCCGAGGCAGAGCGGCTGCTTGGCGTCGACGCCCCCGCCAACGCCGCAGCGCCGGCACCGGACACCGCCGATGTCGCCGAGCCGACACCGGAAGCCGGGACCGGGACCGGAACCGACGCAGCGCCCGATGACAGCGCGGTCGAGCCGGGCGGCGACGACTTCGACCTCTCGGATCTCGAAGCCACCGACCTGTCGATGCCGGCCATCCCGTCACTCGACTTTGACGAAGCACCGCTGTACGACCCCTTGGCCGAGCAGACCCGCATCGAAGCGCTGGAGCTGCTCGAATCGCCGATCGACGCCGACGCACCGCTCGAACCGGCGCCCGCCGACGCGCGGCCGACCTTCGACCTGGACACGGCCGGCTTCGAACCCGCCGAGAACCTCGTCGATGCCGCCCCGCCAACCGACGCAGCGGCGCCCGGCATGGCGCTCGACCTGTCCGCCGACGACGGCATCGACGCGCTCGCGGAGGCCCCCGAAGCGGTGTCCGCCGATGCCGATGCGATGGCGGCGCCGGCCGAACCGGAAGCGCCCGCCGCCGACGCCCCGCCCGATGCCCCGCCAGAAGAGCACCTCCCCGACACGCTCCAGGTCGGCACGGTCACGCTGTCACGGCCGCTGTACGAGCTGTATCAAACCGAAGCCCGCCAGCACCTCGACATCCTGCGTCACGACGCCGCCCAGCTGCGGGTCAACCCGACACGCATCCCGCAGGACGATGCCTTGCGCGCGGCGCACACGCTGGCCGGCATTTCGGGCACTGCGGGCTTCGACAGCGTGCAGCGTCTCGGCCGCGCGCTGGAGCACGCGCTGGCCCGCCTGATCGACGCCCGCACCCCGCCCAGCGCGGAGCAGAGCGCGCTGCTGGTCACCGCCAGCGACACCCTCGACGCGATGCTCAGCGAGATCAGCCACGCCAGCCTGCCGCTGCCCACGCCGGTGCTCGAGGCCCAGCTCGACAGCGTGGCACACGCCCCGCTCGACACCGCCGACGACACCCCCGCGGCGATCGAGCCGACCCGCACCAGCGACGACGTCGAAGCGGCCGAGCCCGCGCCGGCCCCCGAGGCGCCGATCGACACCACGCCGGCGGCCGACACCGCGGCGCCGGTCGAGATGCTCGACGTGCGCGACGACATCGACGAACAACTGCTGCCGATCTTCCTGGAAGAGAGCCGGGAGTTGCATCAGGAGATCAACGCCCGCCTGCGCGAGTGGCGCGACGCGCCCGACAGCACCGAGCTGCACACCGCCATCGCGCGATTGCTGCACACCGCCAAGGGCAGCGCGCGGATGACCGGCGCGATGACCCTCGGCGAGCACCTGCACGCCATCGAGGGCCGCCTCGAAGCCGCCAGCGTGGCCACGCCGACACTGCTCGACGAACTGGAACAAGGCATCGACGTTGCCACGCAGTACATCGACCGGCTGGCCCACGGCGACGCCGGCGAGGCGCCGGCGGCCGAATCCACGCCAACGGCCGAGCCCCCCGACGCGGTCGCGACTCCTGCGGTCGCCATCGACGCCGACGAAGCCGCCGCGGCCAGTGCGGCGACGCTGCGTGTGCGCGCCGGACTGGTCGACCGCTTTGTGAACGAGGCCGGCGAGATCGGCATTGCGCGCACCCGCATCGAGGGCGAACTGCGCACCCAGCGCCGCGCGCTGCTCGACCTCACCGAAAACGTGATCCGCCTGCGCAACCAGTTGCGCGAGGTCGAGATCCAGGCCGACATCCAGATGCAGTCGCGGATGGCGCAGGCCGAATCCGAGCACGCCGACTTCGATCCGCTGGAGATGGACCGCTACACCCGCCTGCAGGAGCTGACGCGGATGATGGCCGAGAGCGTGAACGACGTCACCACCGTCCAGCACGCACTGCTGCGCAATCTCGACGGCGCCGACGCCGCGCTGACCGCGCAGGGCCGCCAGACCCGCGCCTTGCAGCAGGCGCTGATGTCGGTGCGCATGACGCCCTTCGACAGCCTCGCCGACCGGCTCTACCGGGTGGTCCGCCAGAGCGCCAAGGATCTGGGCAAGCGCGCCAACCTCGACCTGCGCGGCGGGCGCATCGAGCTCGACCGCTCGGTGCTCGAACGCATCACCGGCCCGCTCGAACACCTGCTGCGCAACGCGGTCGCCCACGGCATCGAATCGCCCGAAGAGCGCCACGCCGCGCGCAAGCCGGAGATCGGCGAAATCACCCTCACCGTGCGCCACGAAGGCAACGAAGTGGTGGTCGAGATGCGCGACGACGGCGCCGGGCTCGATTACGCGCGGATCGAACAGCGCGCCCGCGACAACGGCCTGCTCGATGCGGGCGAAGTAGCCGACGAGCGCCGTCTCACACAGATGATCTTCCTCCCCGGTCTGTCCACCGCCGGCAACCTGTCAACGGTGTCGGGCCGCGGCGTGGGCATGGACGTGGTCAAGTCCGAAACGGCCGCCGTCGGCGGGCGGATCGAGGTCACCAGCAGCGCCGGCAACGGCGCCACCTTCCGCCTCTACCTGCCGCTCACGCTGGCCGTCACGCAAGCCTTGCTGGTGCGCGCCGGGGGACGCACGTGGGCGATTCCGTCGAACATGGTGGCCCAGGTGATGGAGCTCAAACCCGATGCGCTGGCGACGTTGCGCGAGGCCGGCGGCACCGATTGGCAAGACACGCATTACCGCTACACCTACCTGCCGCACCTGCTCGGCGACCCGGCGGCACAGCCGGAGGTGCACCGTTTCAACTGGGTGCTGCTGCTGCGCTCGGGCACGCAGACGCTGGCGGTTCATGTCGACGCACTGCGCGGGAACCAGGAAATCGTGGTCAAGAAGGCCGGCCCGCAGCTGGCCCGGCTGGTCGGTTACGCCGGCGCAACGGTGCTCGGCGATGGCGAGATCGTGCTCATCATCAACCCGGTCACGCTCGACGGGCTGCATGAGGCGGGCGGCGCGGGCGGGGCAACGGCCGCCACCACGCCACTGGCGCCGGTGGCCCACGTGCCGACAGTGATGGTGGTGGACGATTCGCTCACCGTGCGCAAGATCACCGGCCGCCTGCTTGAGCGCGAAGGCTTCGAGGTGGTCGTCGCCAAGGACGGCGTCGACGCGCTGGAGCAACTGCTCGAACGCGTGCCCGACGTGATCCTGTCGGACATCGAGATGCCGCGCATGGACGGCTTCGACCTGGCGCGCAACATCCGCAACGACGAACGGCTCAAGACCGTGCCGATCATCATGATCACCTCGCGGCTGGCCGACAAACACCGCGAATACGCGAGGAAAATCGGCGTCGAGCACTACCTCGGCAAACCGTATCAGGAAGACGAACTGCTCGGCCTGATCCGCCGCTACACCACCCCGGCCTGACGCATCAGCCCTCCGCACGCACGGCCCGGAAACGGGCCAGCGTGCGTTCACGCGCCTGCGCGTGGTCGACCAGCGGCGCGGGATAGTCTTTGCCGATGCGCACGCCGAGCGCAGCCTGATCGACCGGCGGCAGGGTCCACGGCGCGTGGATGAAGCGCGCCGGCAGCGCGGCGAGTTCGGGCACGAAGCGGCGGATGAAGGCGCCCTCGGGGTCGAACTTCTGCGACTGCGTGACCGGGTTGAAGATGCGGAACCACGGCTGCGCGTCGCAGCCGGTCGAGGCCGCCCACTGCCAGCCGCCGTTGTTGGCGGCCAGGTCGTAGTCGAGCAATTGCTGCGCGAAATAGCGCTCGCCCCGGCGCCAGTCGATGCCCAGATCCTTGGTCAGAAAGCTCGCCACGACCATGCGCAGACGATTGTGCATGAAGCCCGTGGTGTTGAGCTGGCGCATGCCGGCGTCGACCAGCGGATAGCCGGTGCGGCCGGCGCACCACGCCGCGAATCCGTCGGGCCAGTCGTCCCACGCCAATGCGTCATATTCGCGGCGAAAACAGTGCGTGACCACGTCGGGGCGATGCCACAGCACCATCTGGTAGAACTCGCGCCAGATCAGCTCGGCGCGCCACGCCTCTGCCCCCGCGCCCCCGGCGTGCTGCGCGAAAGCGACGAGCTGGCGAATCGACACCGTGCCAAAGCGCAGATGCACCGACAGCCCCGACGTGCCCGCGCGCGCGGGGAAATCGCGGTCTTCGCGATAACGCGCGATGTGCTCCTGAAACGCCTCGAACGCCTGCTCGCCGCCGGACACGCCGGGCGCAACCGGCAGCGCGGCGAGGTTGCCGGCATCGAAGCCCAGCGCGGCCAGCGAGGGCACCGGCCCCTCCGCCGCCACCGGCGCCAGCCGCCCGGCCCACGCTGCGACCGGCAACGCGGCGATCCGGTCTCCGCCCAGCGCCTGCAGCCATGCCCGCTTGTAGGGCGTAAAGACGCTGTACGGAGTGCCGCCGCGGGTCAGGATCTCGTCGCACGCGAAGATCACCTGGTCCTTGAACAGGTGCAGCGCGATGCCGGCCTCGGCCAGCGCCGCGCCCACGGCCGCATCGCGCGCGCGCGCGGCCGGTTCGTAGTCGCGAGCGGCGAACACCGCGTCGACCCCGAGCGTGGCGGCGAACCGGGGAATGGCCTCGCGCGCGACGCCGTGGAGAACCGTCAGGCCGCTCGCCGCACCGTGCGCCGCGGCGAGATCGCGCAGGGCGGCGTCGAGTTCGCACACGCTGGCGTGGATGAAGCCGACCCGCCGGTCGCTGCGCGCGGGCAGCGCATCGAGGATCTCGCGATCGAACACGAAGACGCAGAACACCCGTGCGCACTGGCGCAAGGCGTGATGCAGCGCGGCGTGGTCGACATGGCGCAGGTCGCGCCGGAACCACACCAGGCCCGTCGCGTAGCGGGTGTCCGCATCCACAGCCGTCATTGCGTCTCCCAAAGCGCTGCGGCGTCAATTGCGCCGAAGGTGTAAATTGTGCCCTACACCGGCGCGCCGGGGCTGCCCGCGCAGCGACGGCGCTTTCCCCGGCCCACCGGGCCGATTAAAATTGACCGCACCATGAATCTCACCCACCACTTCCTGATCGCCATGCCCAACATGGTGGACCCCAACTTCTCGCGCACGCTGACCTATATCGCGGAGCACAGCGAGCGCGGGGCGCTGGGGGTAATCGTGAATCGCCCGATCGACATGGATCTGGCTGGCCTTTTCGAGCGTGTGGACATCCCCCTCGAAAATCCGCGCATCGCCCAGCAGCCAGTGTATTTCGGCGGCCCGGTGCAGACCGATCGCGGCTTCGTGCTGCATCGCCCGGCTGGCCAGTGGAGCGCAACGCTGTCGGTCAATGACGAGATCGGAATGACCAGCTCGCGCGACATCCTGGAAGCGCTGGCCAAGGACACCCCAGCGCAGGACGTGCTCGTGTCGCTCGGCTATTCCGGCTGGGACGCCGGCCAGCTCGAGCAGGAGCTGGCCGACAACGCGTGGCTGAGCACCCCGGCCGACGCGTCGATCATCTTCGACCTGCCGCCCGAAGAGCGCCTCGCGGCGGCGATGCAGTTGATGGGCATCGACTTCGCCAACCTGTCGGAAGACGCCGGGCATGCCTGAGGGCGCCCGGCCGGCGCGCGGCACGGTGCTCGGATTCGATTTCGGGCTGGCACGCATCGGCGTGGCAGTCGGTGAGTACGAAACCGCCCGCGCGAATGCGCTGACCACCATCACCGCGGAGGCCGCGCAGGCGCGTTTTGCGGCCATCGAAGCGCTGATTGCCGAGTGGCGGCCGGTGCACCTCGTCGTCGGGCTGCCGCTGTCGGACGACGGCAGCGCACAGGCGCGCACGCCGCGTTGCCGCCGTTTTGCCAATCAGCTGAACGGCCGCTACAGCTTGCCGGTAACACTGGTCGACGAACGCTTCAGCTCGACCGAAGCCGAGGCACAATTGACCAACGCGGGGCGCACCCGCTGGCAGGACCGCAAGCCCGTGCTTGACGCGGCGGCGGCCCGGATCATTCTCCAACACTACCTGGACGGCCCCTGACCATGCCGAACTTCCCTGATGTCGACGTATTGCTCGCCAGGCTCATCGACGCGCTGAAACCGCACATCACCGACAGCACCGCGCTGGTCGGCATCCACACCGGCGGCGCGTGGCTGGCCGAGCGGCTGCACCGCGCGCTGGGCATCAAGCCGCCGCTGGGCACCATCGACGTGGCGTTCTACCGCGACGACTACGGCGAGCGCAGCCTGCATCCGCAGTTGCGCCGCTCCGACATCCCCTTCGACATGCAGGACACGCCGATCATCCTGGTCGATGACGTGCTCTTCACCGGGCGCACCACCCGCGCCGCGCTCAACGAACTGTTCGACTACGGCCGCCCGGCGCGCGTCGACCTCGCGGTGCTGGTCGACCGCGGCGAACGCGAGCTGCCGATCACCGCCCGCTTTTGCGCCCACACGCTGTCTGCGCCGCTGGGCAAGGGCCAGCGCCTGCAGCTCGAACAATCCGACGACGCCACCCTCTCGCTGAGACTGATCGATGTATAACCCGCAACTGAATTCGCACGGCGAGCTGCAGCACCTGCTGTCGCTCGACGGCCTGCCGCGCGAGATCCTCACCGCCATCCTCGACACCGCCGCGCCCTTTACCGAAGTGGCCGAGCGCGAGGTCAAGAAGCTGCCGATCCTGCGCGGCAAGAGCATCTTCAACCTGTTCTTCGAGAACTCCACGCGCACCCGCACGACCTTCGAGATCGCCGCCAAGCGCCTGTCGGCCGACGTCATCAACCTCAACATCTCGACCTCCTCGACCAACAAGGGCGAGACCCTGCTCGACACCGTCGACAATCTGTGCGCGATGCAGGCCGACATGTTCGTGGTGCGCCACGCCTCGTCCGGCGCGCCCTACCTGATGGCCGAACACCTGCGCGCCACCGGACGCGACGACATTCACGTGATCAACGCCGGCGACGGGCGCCACGCCCACCCCACCCAGGGGCTGCTGGACATGTACACCATCCGCCACTACAAGCAGGACTTCACCGGCCTGGCGGTGGCCATCGTCGGCGACGTGCTGCACTCGCGCGTGGCGCGCTCGCAGATCGCCGCGCTGACCACGCTGGGGGTGCCCGAGGTGCGCGTGATCGGCCCCAAGACGCTGATGCCCACCGGCCTCGACAAGATGGGGGTGCGCGTCTTCCACGACATGCGCGAAGGGCTCAAGGATGTCGACGTGGTCATGATGCTGCGCCTGCAGAACGAGCGCATGGCCGGCCCGCTGCTGCCCAGCGGTCAGGAATTCTTCAAGGTCTGGGGGCTCACCGCCGAAAAGCTCGCGCTGGCCCGCCCCGACGCGATCGTGATGCACCCCGGGCCGATGAATCGCGGCGTGGAGATCGATTCGGCCGTCGCCGACGGCGCGCAAGCCGTCATCCTCCCCCAGGTCACCTTCGGCATCGCCGTGCGCATGGCGGTGATGAGCATGCTCGGTCGCGGTTGAGAACGCACATGAATATCCACATTGCCAATGGCCGTCTCGTCGATCCGGCCCATGAAATCGACCGCCCCGCCGACCTGTTCATCGCCGACGGCAAGGTCGCCGCGATCGGCACCCGCCCGGACGGCTTTGCCGCCGACACCACCATCGAGGCCAGCGGCCTGGTGGTGTGCCCCGGTCTGGTCGATCTGGCCGCCCGCCTGCGCGAACCCGGCTTCGAATACCTCGCCACGCTCGACTCCGAGATGGAAGCGGCGATGGCCGGCGGCGTCACCAGCCTCGCCATCCCGCCCGACACCGATCCGCCGCTCGACGAACCCGGGCTGGTCGAGATGCTGTGCTACCGCGCCAAACTGCTCAACAAGGCCCACATCTATCCGGTCGGCGCGCTCACCGAGCGGCTCGAAGGCAAGCGCCTGTCGGAGATGGCCGAGCTGGTCGACGCCGGCTGCGTGGCCTTCAGCCAGGCCAACGTGCCGATCGACGACCCGCAGGTGCTGTTCTGCGCGCTGCAATATGCGGCCACCTTCGGCTTTCGCGTGTGGCTGCAGCCGATCACCCCGCGCTTTGCGCGCGAAGGCGTGGCCCACGACGGCGAGGTCGCCTCGCGCCTCGGCCTGCCCGGCATCCCCACCGCGGCCGAAACCATGGCCTTGTTCACCTACATCGAACTGGCCCGCCTCACCGGCGCAAGCCTGCACATCACCCGCCTGTCCAGCGCCGAAGGGCTGGAGCTGGTACGCCGCGCGCGCGCCGAGGGGCTCGACATCACCTGCGACGTGTCGATCAACCACCTCCACCTGTGCGACATGGACATTGGCTACTTCGACGCCAATTGCCGCCTGTGTCCGCCGCTGCGCAGCCAGCGCGACCGCGACGCGCTGCGTGCAGGTCTGGCCAGCGGCGAGGTCGACGCGCTGTGCTCCAACCACACGCCGGTGGACGACGACGCCAAGCAGATTCCGTTCTCCGAGGCCGAGGCCGGCGCCACCGGGCTGGAACTGTTGCTCCCGCTGACGCTCAAGTGGGGGCACGCGCACAAACTCAGCCTGTGCGACACGCTGCGCCGGATCACCATCGCGCCGGCACGCATCATCGGCTCCAAGGCCGGCCAGCTCGCCGCGGGCGCGCGCGCCGATGTGTGCATTTTCGACCCCGCGGGCGAAACCACCGTCACCCGCACGCAGCTGCGCAGCCAGGGCAAGAACACGCCCTTCCTCGGCCACAACCTGCCGGGGCGGGTGTGCTACACGCTGGTCGAGGGCAAGGTGATGTTCAGCCCCGCGTAACACAAACCCCGACAATGGCATGAAAGAGACAGTCCGGGCGGAAAATGCTGCGCCGCACAATTTAATGTTGCGGCGCAGCATTTTTTGCGTTATGGTGGGGCTGTCTCCTCCATAGCCTTCTTGGTGTGGAATTCAGCCCGGGCCCCCGCGCCCGGGCTTTTTTTCGCCAGCCGCCGCCAACACCGCCGTTGAGAAACCCCGCAGCACCCCGCGGACTCAGCGCTCGCCGGTGTCGAGGGTACGCAGCTTTTCGCGCAGCGCCGCGTCCACACCTTCAATCCGCACGCGCTTGCTCCGCGAGCTGTAGCCACTGACCAGCGCGACCGCGGCCTTCGGCACCGCGCAGAAGCGCGCCAGATAGGCGATCAGCGCGGCATTGGCCTTGCCGTCCACCGGCGGTGCCGCCAGCCGCACTTTGAGCGCATCGCCGTGGCGCCCGGCGAATCCGGTGGTTTTCGCGCCGGGCTGGATGTGCAGCGTGAGCACCACCGCCTCCTCCCCCTGCACGCTCAGCCACGGCGTCATCCGCCGAACATCAAGGGCGCAAAGGCGCCACGCAGCCCGCCGACGAACATCAGCAGGGCCTGCAGCACGAGCAGCAGGATCAGCGGCGAGAGGTCGACGTTGGCGATCGGCGGAATAATTTTGCGCAACGGGCGCAGGAACGGCGTGGACAAGCTGTAGAACAGCGGCGCCAGCGGCGCGTGCGGATTGACCCACGAGAACACCGCGGAGATGAGCACGATAGCGATCACCATGTAGATCATCATGCGCATCAGCTCGACCAGGCCGACGCCCCACAGGCCGAGCAGCACGCCGGCGGGGTTGGCGTCCAGGCTCACCCCGCGCAGCGCCATTTCGATGAACACCATCCCCGTCTGCACGGCCCAGGCCGGCAGCAGGCTGGCCATGTCGAGGCCGAACATGCCGGGCAGCACCCGGCGCAGCGGTTTGACGCACCAATCGGTGGTGGCCTGCACGAACTGCCCGACCTGATTGTGGAAACTGACGCGCTGCCATTGCATGAAAAAGCGCGCCAGCAGCATCAGCGACAGAAAACCCGCCACCGCGTCAATCACGAGTAACAACATACTGGCCAGCATCAGATCTTCTCTCCCTCATCCGCGCCCAGCGCGTCGCCCAGCGCCTTGCCGCGCTGCTCGGCGGCGGCCACCGCGCGCCCGACGATGGCGACAAAGTCATCGGCGGCGAGACTCGCCAGCGCCGCCGCCGTGGTGCCGCCCTTGGAGGTCACGCGCTCGCGCAGGGTGGCCGGGGTGTCGTGGCTTTGCGCCGCCAGTTGCGCCGCGCCAAGCACCGTGCCGACGGCCAGCGCATGCGCGGTGTCGGCGTCGAAGCCGAGTTGCGCGCCCGCCGCTTCGAGTGCCTCGATGAAGTGAAACACGTACGCCGGTCCGCTGCCGGAGATCGCGGTCACCGCATCCATGCGTGCTTCGTCGTCGATCCACACCGTACTGCCCACCGCGGCGAGAATCCGCTCGACGCCGGCACGCGCCTCGGCGCTGACCGCCGGCGCGGCGAACAGGCCGGTCGTGCCCGCGCCGATCAATGCCGGCGTGTTGGGCATGCAGCGCACCAGGCGTGGGTAGCCGTCCAGCCAGCGGCCGATGTCCGCCAGCCGCAGCCCGGCGGCGATGCTCACCACCACCTGGTCGACAAGCCGGCCGCGCGCCGGCGCCAGCGCCGCGCGCATCTGCTGCGGCTTGACCGCCAGCACCAGCACGTCGCACGCCAGCGCGGCGGCGTCGAGCGCGGCGTGGGTGCGCACCGCAAAATCCGCCGCCAGCCGGTCGCGCCCCTCGGCGCGCGGCTCGACCACAGCGATGTCGCCAGGCGTGAAGCCCTTGGCGAGCATCCCGCCGATCAACGCGGTGGCCATGTTGCCGCCGCCTACAAAACAGATTCTCATGCCGTTCGGCCTCGTTCGAAAGTCATATTGAATGCGCGGGTCAGCGCGGCGCGCGGGCGCCGAAGATGGCGGTGCCGACGCGCACCAGCGTGGCGCCCTCGGCGATCGCCACTTCAAGATCGTGCGACATGCCCATCGACAGCGTCGCGATCGCGAATCCATCGGCGTTCAGGCCCGCCGCCAGGGTACGCAGCCGGGCAAAGCGGGCGCGCAGCACGGCCGCATCGTCGCTCGGCTCGGGGATGCACATCAGGCCGCACAGGTCGAGCCGCGGCAGGGTGCGCACCGCGCCGGCCAGCGCGGCCAGCGCCGACGGAGCAACGCCGGACTTGCTCGCCTCGCCACTCACGTTCACCTGCAGACACACTTTGAGCGCGGGCCGGTGTTCGTCGCGCTGCGCCGACAGGCGCTCGGCAATCTTCAGCCGGTCGACCGAGTGCACCCAGTCGAAGGCGTTGGCCACCAGCCGCGTCTTGTTGCTCTGCAGCGGGCCGATGAAATGCCATTCCAGATCGCGCCCGGCCAGCGCCGCCACCTTGTCGGCGCCTTCCTGCGCATAGTTTTCGCCAAACGCGCGCTGCCCCGCGGCGGCGGCCTCCGCCACGCACGCGGCCGGCCAGGTCTTGCTGACCGCGAGCAGGGAGATGTCATCCGGGTTGCGCCCACAAGCGCGCGCGGCGTCGGCAATGCGCCCGCGCACGGCTTGCAAGTTGGAAGCGATTGATGTCATATAAGGATCGGCCGGCGCCTAAAGAAACGCGTTCACAACCCGAAAAATTATAGCATCGCGCCTCTCCCGCCCATCCGACCTCAGGATCTCGACACCGCCCATGGACATCACCGAACTCCTCGCCTTCTCAGTCAAGAACCAGGCTTCCGACCTGCACCTCTCCGCCGGCCTGCCACCGATGATCCGCGTACATGGCGACGTGCGCCGCATCAACCTGCCGGCGATGGAGCACAAAGACGTGCACGCCATGGTGTATGACATCATGAACGACGGCCAGCGCAAGCAGTACGAGGAAATGCTGGAGGCCGACTTCTCGTTCTCGGTGCCCAATCTGGCGCGCTTCCGGGTCAACGCCTTCAATCAGGAACGCGGCGCGGCGGCCGTGTTCCGGACCATTCCCTCCACGGTGCTGACCCTCGAAGAGCTCAACGCGCCAAAGATTTTCAAGGAAATCTCGGAGCACCCGCGCGGCATCGTGCTGGTCACCGGGCCGACCGGCTCGGGCAAGTCGACCACCCTCGCGGCGATGGTCGACTACATCAACGAGAACCACTACGGCCACATCCTGACGGTGGAAGACCCGATCGAATTCGTGCACGAATCCAAGCGCTGCCTCATCAACCAGCGCGAAGTGCATCGCGACACGCTGTCGTTCAACAACGCCCTGCGCTCGGCGCTGCGCGAAGACCCGGACGTGGTGCTGGTGGGCGAGATGCGCGACCTCGAAACCATTCGCCTCGCGCTTACCGCGGCCGAAACCGGCCACCTCGTGTTCGGCACCCTGCACACCTCGTCCGCCGCCAAGACCATCGACCGGATCATCGACGTCTTCCCGGCCGCCGAAAAAGACATGATGCGCGCGATGCTGTCCGAATCGCTGCGCGCGGTCATCGCCCAGACCCTGCTCAAGACCAAGGATGGCAAGAGCCGCGTGGCCGCGCACGAAATCATGATCGGCACCCCCGCGATCCGCAACCTGATCCGCGAAAACAAGATCGCGCAGATGTACTCCGCGATCCAGACGGGCCAGAATGTCGGCATGCAGACCCTCGACCAGTGTCTGGCCGACCTGGTGCGACGCAACGTGGTGTCCGCCTCGGAAGCCCGGCTGCGCGCCCAGAACAAGGACAACTTCCCCGGTTAAGCCCGGCGACACTCAACGGAGCACTGGATGGAACGCGATCAGTCCCTCAAATTCATGCAGGACCTGTTGCGCCTGATGGTGCAGAAAAACGGGTCCGACCTGTTCATCACCGCCGGCTTCCCGCCCGCGATCAAGATCGACGGGCGCATCGTGCCGCAGTCGAACCAGATCCTCTCGCCGCAGCACACCACAGAGCTGGCGCGCGCGATCATGAACGACAAGCAGGCCGCCGAGTTCGAAGCCACCAAGGAGTGCAACTTCGCCATCTCGCCGGCCAACATCGGCCGCTTCCGCGTCAACGCCTATGTGCAGCAAGGCCGCGTCGGCTGCGTGCTGCGCACCATCGCGCAGAAAATCCCCACGCTCGACGAACTCGGCCTGCCCACCGTACTGCGCGAAATCGCCATGGCCAAGCGCGGGCTGGTCATCTTCGTCGGCGGCACCGGCACCGGCAAGACCACCTCGCTGGCGGCGATGGTCGACTACCGCAACGAACACAGCTACGGCCACATCATCACCGTCGAAGACCCGGTCGAATACGTACACCAGCACAAGAACTGCATCATCACCCAGCGCGAAGTGGGCATCGACACCGAAGACTGGAGCATCGCCCTCAAGAACACCCTGCGTCAGGCACCCGACGTGATCCTGATGGGCGAAATCCGCGACCGCGAAACCATGGACCACGCCATCGCCTTCGCCGAAACCGGCCACCTGTGCCTCGCCACCCTGCACGCCAACAGCGCCAACCAGGCCATCGACCGGATCATCAACTTCTTCCCCGAAGAGCGCCGCCAGCAACTGCTGATGGACCTCTCGCTCAACCTGCGCGCCATGATCTCGCAGCGCCTGCTGCCCATGGTCGGCCGCAAGGGGCGCGTCCCCGCGGTGGAGATCATGCTCAACTCACCGCTGATCTCCGACCTCATCTTCAAGGGCGAAGTCTCGGAGGTCAAAGAAGTCATGAAGCGCTCCTCCGAACTCGGCATGCAGACCTTCGACCAGGCCCTGTTCAAACTCCACGAAGACGAACTCATCAGCTACGAAGACGCCCTGCGCAACGCCGACTCGGTCAACGACCTGCGCCTGCAGATCAAACTCAACAGCAAACACGGCGACAAAGACCTCGGCGCGGGGATACAGCACCTCGATATTGTGTAGCCCCCACTCTCACTGCACCCGCGACCGGCTCCTGCTGTGGATGCCGCAGGTCGACAGCGAGCACCAGCATCTGTTTGCGCTGGTCAAGTAGCTTGACGTGAGCACGGTGGATGCCACGCTCGATGAACTGCTTGAGTATGTCGTGACCGACTTTTCCAACGAACAGCAACTGATGGAAGACAGTGGTTACCCGGACTTTCCGGCCCACCTCAAACTGCACGAGGAATTCAGCACCACAGTCGCCGCCTTCCTCAGCGCCAGCGACTCGTGGGACGACGATCGCATTCAGGAACTGCGGCGCTTCCTCAACAAGTGGCTGATCGGCCACATCATGACCCACGACCTGCGCTTCGGGAACTAACACCGCGAGCACCACGGGGCCCACGCCCCCGAGCCCGTCAAGGCAAAGAAAAAGGTCGGCTGGTTCGACCGCCTGCTCGGCCGCGGCTGAGCGCCGCGCCCAACGCCTCCTCCCGCCGGTTTGAACCAACCCGCTGAGTCGCGTGGGCAGCTTGGCTGCCCGCGCGTACATCCGTGGTCAAAGGCACGCTGGGGTGAGCACCGGGTGGACACCCTACAAAGTCGCTGACCACATCGGCCCCACGCTTCACCGCTCGCTCAAAGCCAGCTTCACCCCGAGCGCCGCATACAGGCTCGCTGCGCGCCCCTGCAGCCGTCCGGTCGACACCCCCCGCCCCCCGGGATGAATCGCCCCAGCGCCTAGCCACCTGCTCGCCAACGCCCCCTCCCCTTGGCTGTAGTACCAAATATTGGTAACATAACAACCTCTCCGCTATTGCGAGGAACCCGACATGGGACGAAACACCAGCATCTCTCTTGGCAGTCACTTTACCGACTTTGTTGATGAGCGCGTAAGAGCAGGTCGTTACGCCTCAGCCAGCGAAGCCGTTCGTGCTGGCATGCGGCTTTTAGAGCAAGAAGAAGCCAAACTGGACCTGCTGCGGAAAACGCTGGCGGCCGGAGAGGCTGAACTGGACCAAGGCAAAGGCCTTGATGGTGAATCTGTCATGGATCGTTTGATCGGTTAATGGCGAAGTACGACCTCTCGCCCCAGGCTGAAAGAAGCCTCATTCAGATTAGCGACTACACCCTCAAGAACTTCGGCGAGCGCCAAAGAAAGAAATATTTGACTGCACTACGAAAGCAAATGCGGGCCGCTGCCGCCAACCCCAAAAAGGGCCGCCAGCGCGACGAGATTAAACAAGGCTATTACAGCGTGCCGGCTGAAAAGCACCATATCTATTACCGCATTAGTGATGCCCACATTGAAATTATCGATGTGCTGCACCAGTCAATGGAGCCTTCGCTCCACTTATGAGCTTTGAGCTGGAACAGATAGCGATTCCAGCAGCCTTTCAAAGCCCGATTTCTTTCTTCTGTTGCCTACCGTAGAAGTGAGCAGCTTGCGCGGCTTTTCGCGCAGGTCCACTCGACTGCCGGGTTAGGGGCATTACCGTTCACTGGCTTTCTCAGCGTAAAGTTTCTTGCCCAACTTGTATGCCTCCTCCAGCAATGTGCCTAGTTCTATATTGGCAGCATCGATTTCACCTTCTCGGTTTTGGTGGTCATTGATGGGATGCAGCACCAAATCATTGATGCTGCCCATGCCGCCAAAGGCGGACAAGAAATGTTCAACCCCATACAGGTCCAGATTGCGAATAAGGCGAGCATCTCTCGCGAGCCAAGCAGACCAATGCTTCTCTCCATACTTTGCGAGAAGCAAGTGGATCCTTTCCAGCAACTTCGCCAACTCTTGAATCTCCGGATGCACGAGTGCCCCTAACGTTTGAGTTGTGGGGGGCGAAAAAGCGCGCAGCGCTTTTGGCGGTCACACACGAACAAATTGTTATGACTTACCTTAATGTTTGAATAATTTTTGAGCATGACGCAAGTGGGAATGACACCCAAGAAAGATCGTTTGCACTTAATTTAGCTTGTACTACTTTTTCACCTTTAAATAATATTGACAAAGTGCACTCGCCTCCAGCCAAACCACCAACTTCTGATTCGTACCGCCAAGATTCTCGCTCCTCATCAATTTTAACTTTCTTATGTGGCGGGCCTAAATCAATAAGCACTTCATCTTTATTCATGGTCATTAATTTCTGTTCTACAGCTGCTTCCGCTCTATAGCCGCCTTTGTTACTAGCGCACCCAACAACAAGTAATATTGATAAGAGTAAAAGCGTGTATTTCATTTCTTACTCCTTGTAGTCATAACGTGTTGTAGACGTCAAAGATGACATATACATCTGACGATTGGCGTCTACATCCAAAGGCACGTCACATGCGTTTTGCATTTTTCCCGCACTCAATACTAAACTGCACACCCTTACACCTCCGGTACCTGTCATGCCAGATGCTGTGCAACCCGCGCCACGATGGCTGGACCCGCTCAGGGCCTCAATCCGATATCGCCACAATAACCTGAGAACCGAAAAGCATATGTGTATTGGGTTCGTGCTTTCGTACATTACCACCGCCTGAAGCATCGGAGGGAGATAGGCGCGGCGGCAGTGACCGCGTTTCTGAACTGGCTGCCAGGCGCCCGACGGTGTGCGGCAGCGACGCACAATCAGGCGCTGTCGGCGATTCTGTTTCTGTACCGGAATGTCTTGCAGGCTCACCGAACTTCAGCGCCCCAAGCGGCGCGAATACGTTCCGGGTGTGCGGCCGCTCGGGGGCGGTGCGCACCCTACGCCGTCCCCATGCGTCCATTCGGCGGGAGGAATCCCACCCTACGCCTTCTCGCGGCGGTTCGAGCCGGCGCGCATCTGGTATTCGAACACCCGGCATTCGAGCGCGCCGTTGAACAGCGGAGTGCGTTTGCTGGCCTTGAGGCGGATGAGTTTGGGCAGTTCGGGGTCGGCGGAGAGGAAGTAGCAGCGCCAGCCGGCCCAACGGGCTTTGAGGGCGTCGCCGAGCTTCGGGTAGAACGCGGCCAGTTCGGTGGTTTCGCCAATGCGCACGCCGTAGGGCGGGTTGGCGACCATCACGCCTTCGTCGGCGGGCGGGGTGCGTTCGGTGAGTTCGGCCTGTTCCAGCCGCACCATGTCGGCGAGGCCGGCGGCTTCGAGGTTGATGCGCGCGCGCTTGACCTGCACCGCTTCGCTGTCGGAGCCGAAGATGGGCAGGCCGGTGGCGTGGCGGCGGCGGCCTTCGGCGGCGCGGCGGAGGCGGCGCCAGGCGGCTTCGTCGCAGGTCTTGAGCGATTCGAAGGCAAAGCGGCGGCCGAGGCCGGGGGCGATGTCGAGGGCGATCTGCACCGCTTCGATGAGGAAGGTGCCGGAGCCGCACATGGGGTCGAGCAGCGCCTCGGAGGGGTGCCAGCCGGTCATGCGCAGGATGCCGGCGGCGAGGTTTTCCTTGAGCGGGGCTTCGACCGCGGCGTGCTTGAAGCCGCGCTTGTAGAGCGGTTCGCCGGAGGTGTCGACATACAGCATGACTTCGTCGGCGGTGAGGAAGGCGTGGATGCGCACGTCGGGGTTGGCGGTGTCGATGCTGGGGCGCTCGCCGCGCACAGCGCGGAAGTGGTCGCACACTGCGTCCTTGATGCGCAGGGTGATGAATTCCAGACTCTTGAGCGGCGAGCGGCGGGCGGTGACGTAGACGCGCATCGTCTGCTCGGGGGTGAACCACTTGGCCCAGGTGACGCCGTAGGCGAGCTTGTAGATGTCTTGCTCGCCGCGGTAGCGGCCGTGGGCGACTTGCCACAGCACGCGGGTGGCGAGGCGGCTTTCGAGGTTGACCGCCCAGGCCAGCGCCCAGTCGCCGGTGAAGGCGACACCGCCGTGCACCGGGTGCACGTTGCGGGCGCCCAGTCCGGTGAGTTCTTCTTCAAGACCCGGTTCGAGACCGCGCGGGCACGGCGCAAAGAATTTTTCAGCCATGACGACTCCCGGTCAAAAGGGCTTGAGGACAACGAGGAAGATGACGACGAAGAGCACCAGCACGGGCGCTTCGTTGAACACGCGGTACCAGGTGTGGCTGCGCGTGTTGGCGCCGGCGGCAAAGCGTTTGAGCAGTGCGCCGCAGTAGCCATGGTAGGCGATCAGAAAGACTACCAGCGCGGTCTTGGCGTGCAGCCAGCCGCCGGTAAAACCGTAGCCCAGCCACAGCCACAGCCCGAGCGCGACGGCGAGCACGCCGAGCGGGGTCATGAAGCGGTAGAGCTTGCGCGCCATCAGCAGCAGGCGCTCGCGCTCGGCGGCGCTGTCGGCCGGCACCATGGCGAGGTTGACGAAGATGCGCGGCAGGTAGAACAGGCCGGCGAACCAGCTCACGACGAAGATGATGTGCAGGGCTTTGGAAACCAGCATGGGGCATTCTCAGGCAAGGCCGGCGGCCGACGCAGCGGCGAGTCCGGCAAAAATATCGGGATAGCGCAACGCGACGCGCAGCTCGCGCTTGATGCGCCGGTTGTCGAGACGGCGCGACTCGCGCATGAAGCTCATCGCCATCGGCGACACGCGCGCGGCCATCTCGGCGCGGCTGACCCGCGCGGGCCGCGGGCGGTGGAAGTGGTCGGCCACCGCGTCGAAGTAGTCGCCCATGCGCAGCCGGGTGTCGTCGCAGGCGTTCCAGATGCGTCCGGCGCCGCCGCGGAACAGCGCCAGCGCTGCCAGCCGGGCGAGATCGTCGGCATGGATGTGATTGGTGTGCACGTCGTCCTCAAGGCGCAGCACCGGGTCGCCGCGCTCCAGCCGGGCCAGCGGCAGGCGGTCGGCGGCGTAGATGCCGGGGGCGCGCAGCACCGCCACGGCAACGCCGCAGCGCCGGCCGAAATCGCGCAGCCGGCGCTCGGCGTCGACCCGGCGCACGGCGCGCGCGGAGTCGGGACGCGGTGCGCGGGCTTCGTCCACCCACGCGCCGTCGCAATTGCCGTACACGCCGGTGGTGCTGATGTAGACCAGCCGCTGCGCAACGCGCGAACCGCGCGCCAGCGCCGCCACCAGCCGCTGCGTGCGCGGATCGGTGTCGCCGCTGCGCGGCGGCGGCGCGGCGTGGATCACCACGTCGGCGATGCCCGCCAGACGGCGCAGCGAGCGGCGATCGTCGAGATCGGCCACCACCGTGCGTGCGCCAAGCGACTGCAGTGCGGCACGTGCGCCGGCATCGCGTATCATCGCAATAACGCGGAATCGCCCGGCCAGCCACGGAATGGCACGCCGGGCGACATCGCCGCACCCCACAATCAGAACCGTTCTCATCCGTCCATTATCTCACGCCAGATTTCATCATGCCCTTGAAGCTCACCATCTTGCCCGGCGATCACCAGCTCGACATCAGCGCCGATCAGACCCTCCTCGAAGCGGCCATCGCCGCCGGCCTGATGCTGCCCTACGGCTGCCGCGACGGCGTCTGCGGCAAGTGCAAGGGCAAGGTGCTGAGTGGCGCGGTCGACTACGGCACGCACAGCCCCGACACCCTCACCGAAGCCGACAAGGCCGCCGGGCTGGCCCTGTTTTGCTGCGCCAAGCCCAGGGAAGACGTGGTCATCGAATGCCGCGGCGTCACCCGCGCGGATGACATCCCGGTCAAGAAGCTGCCCTGCCGGGTGGAGGCGATGACGCTGGCCGCGCCCGACGTGATGGTGCTCAAGCTGCGCCTGCCGGCGACCGAGCAGTTTGCCTTCCGCGCCGGCCAGTACGTCGACATCCTGCTGCCGGGCAACAAGCGCCGCAGCTTCTCGATGGCCAATCCGCCGGCCAACGCCAACCACATCGAGCTGCACATCCGCCACGTGCCCGACGGCTTCTTCACCACCCGCGTGTTCACCCAGATGAAGGTCCGCGACATCCTGCGCTTCGAAGGCCCGCTGGGCTCCTTCTACTTGCGAGAAGACAGCGACGCGCCCATCGTCCTGCTCGCCGGCGGCACCGGCTTTGCACCGATCAAGGCGCTCGTCGAACACGCCATCGGCGCCGGCATCACCCGCCCGATGACGCTGTACTGGGGCAGCCGTGACCCGGCCGGGCTGTACATGGCAGCGCTGGCGGCGCAGTGGGCCGCCACGCTGCCGTGGTTCAAGTTTGTGCCAGTGGTGTCCGATAAGTCTCCAGAAGACGGCTGGGATGGGCGCACCGGCCTGGTGCACGCCGCAGTGATGGCCGACCTGCCGGACCTGTCGGCGTATCAGGTGTATGCCTGCGGCGCCCCGCCCATGATCGATACCGCGCGCAGCGAATTCGCATCGCATTGCGGCCTGCCGGAAGACCAGTTCTTCGCCGACGCTTTCTCTTACGCCCTGGACGCGCAGCCCTGACACCATGAGCCACTCCCTGCTTCTGACCCGCGAACCCGTCGTCAACCGCAACCGCGCGATCACCGCCAACCGGCTGATCGCCCACGCCGCCTCGGTCGCCGACGTGGTCAACGGCTTGAAGAAGTTCGAAGACGAATGGCCCGCGCAGCACCCCGTTTTCCTGTGTCTGGGCAAGCTCGTGCCGACCCCCGACCTGCTCGACTGGGACGTGCCGGACAACCTGATGGTGGAGATCCCCGCACCGACGCTGGCCCACCCCAAAACCCAGGAGCTGCTCCCCCAGCTCAAGGCCGCCGGGGTCAACATGTGCCTGTCGTGGTACACCCCCGACATCGCCCTGCCCCCGGACATCGACTGGCGATTCGTGCTGATGGACCAGCGCAAATTTCCCCACCCCAGCAACAGCCCGGGGCTGAGCCTGGCGTGGGGGCTCCAGGATTCGCCGGCCTTCGACACCGCCATCAACCGCGGCTACGACGGTGCCGCCGGATGGTTCTTCCTGCAGGGCAGCGCGTCGTCCAAATCGCTGGCGCCGTCGCACGCGCAGATCGTCCGCCTGCTCAACCTGGTGCGCAACAACGCCGACGTCAAAGACATCGAAGCCGTGCTCAAGCAGGACGTGGCGCTGTCCTACAAGCTGCTGCGCTACATCAACTCGGTCGGCTTCGGCCTGCGCTGCGAGATCCAGTCCTTCCGCCACGCCGTCACCATCTTGGGCTACAACAACCTCAACAAATGGCTGTCGCTGCTGCTCGTCACCGCCAGCCGCGACCCCGCCGCCCCGGCGCTGATGCAGGCCTCGATCGCGCGCGGACGGATGATGGAGCGCGTCGGCGCGCCCTTCTTCGACAAGGCCGACTACGACAACCTGTTCATCACCGGCGCGTTCTCGCTCCTGCCCTCGTTGCTTGGCACCTCGCTGGGCGACCTGCTCAGCGAAATGAGCCTGCCCGAATCAATCACCGACGCGCTGGTCAATGGCGAGGGCGAGTACGCCTCCTTTCTCAAGCTGGCGCGCGCCTGCGAGCGCTTCGACGCCACCAACCTCGCCAAACTCACCACCGACCTGACCATCGACAGCCACGCCGTGAACGCTGCCCTGCTGGCCGGCGTACAGTTTGCCGACAGCCTGCAAAACTGAACCCACGGCGCACAAACGCGCCCGCCCCGACGCTTTTTTCACACCCGGGCACACCCCCGCCGCGCGCCGTGTCGCCCGCGCGCGACACCCATCACGTTACAAACCCCCCGAGCCCGGTAGAATCCCACCCTGTCCCGCTCCGACATGGTTTCCGCTCGCCCGATGCCGCTGCCCGCGCTGCCCTTCCGCCTGACCCGTCCGGCGCCCCATCCCGGGGTCGCCGAGGCGATGTTGCGGCTGATGGAGGACGACGAAACGCCGTGGGATGCGCTGGCCACCCACGCCATGCGCGATGCCGCACTGTCGCTGGCGCTGCTGTGGATGTCGCCCCTCACCGGCGACGAAGCCACCCGCCTCAAGGACGCGCTGGCCGAGCGCCTGCAGCGGGCCGGTCGGCCGCTGCTGCGCGCCTGGCTGCTCCACGCAGGCACCCAGCAAGCCAACGCCGAAACCATCCAGCACCTCAACCAGCGCGCGCTGATGAGTGCCGAATGCGCCTTGCACCTGGCCATCGAACACCGCTACAGCCGCCCCGACGAGGCCTACCTCGCCGGGCTGTGGCAGGCCCTCGGCAGCATGAGCCTGCTCGCCTCCTCGGCCGACTACGCCCAGCTGCGCGACGAAACCACCGACCCGGCCGAGCTGCGCCGCCGCGAGCGCCAACGCTTCGGCGACGATCACATCGCACTGGCCGCCGTACTGGGCCAGCACTGCGGCCTGCCGCCGCTGGTGCTCGATGCCATCGCGCTGTCCGGCGCGCTCGAGGAACAGATCGCCTCTGCCCACCCGCTGGCCGCGCTGCTGCGCGCCGCGCTGTCGCTGTCCGCACCCGTGCCGCGCTTTGACGAAGCCGCGCGCCTGACCGGGATGACCCCCGAGACCCTGACCAGCCTGCAGACTGACGTCGGCTATCTGTCATCGCAGGGGCTGCAGGAAATCGGCATCGGGCTGCCCGTAGAGCGCGACGCACGCTCACTGGCGCCGGGCGCGAGCTATCCCTCGCTGCCGCCACGGTGGCGCAAGCTGGCCCTCTCCGGTCTGCTCGGCAGCGCCTTCGAGGGCGCCGCCGATGCCGCGCCCGAGCAGCAACTGGCGCGCGCCTTCCGCCTGCTGTTCGGCAAGACTGCGCCGCTGATGCTCCACGCCACACACGACCGGGTGCGCCCGCTGGCCCACGCCGGGCGACCCGCCATCGACACCCTGCTCGGCGAGCTCGGGCTGCGCATCGACGATGAAACCAGCGTCATCGCGCTGGCGCTGCGCACCGCCACCAGCACCAGCCACTTCCCGGGGCGCGACGGCCCGGGGCGCAGCACGCGCGACTGGCATGTGACGCGCTGGCTGGGCGGCGCCGGCATCCTGTGCCTGCCATGGGAGGCCCAGGGCGTCCGCGGCGTTGCGGTGCTTGGCATCGACGAGAGCCTCGACATCACGCCCGACGAACAGCAGCTGATGAGCACACTCGTCGCCAGCGCGGCACAGGCGCTGGTCCGCGCCGAACGCCAGGCGACCCATGAGGCGCACCGCGTCGAGGCCACCCGCGCCGACTTCATCGACAAGGCACGGCGCGTCACCCACGAAATCAACAGCCCGCTGACGGTCATCAAGAGCTACCTCGGCATCATCGCCCAGCGCGAAGCCGCCGACGCGGCGCTCACCGGCGAACTGACCCAGGTCGGCAAGGAAATCGACCGCGTCAGCACGCTGCTCAAAAAGATGACCGAGGCCGAGCCCGACCCCGGCGAGGACGTCAACTCGGCGAGCGTCAACGAAGTCGCACGCTCGCTCGAGCGGGTGTATGGCAACACCTTGTTCGGCAGCCGCAAGCGCGATCTCGAGATCCGCCTGCCCGCGGCGCTGCCGGCGGTGGCCATGCCGGCCAGCGCGCTCAAGCAGGTACTGCTCAACCTGATGCGCAATGCCGCCGAGGCGCTGCCCGAGGGCTGCCGGCTGAGCATCACCTCGCCCGGTGTGCTCATCGCCAACGGCACACCGAGCGTTGAAATCCGCATGATCGACAACGGCCCGGGGCTGCCCGAAGCCCGCCTCGCCCGGCTGTTCGCCCCCGCCCCCAGCACCAAGGGAGACGCCCATCAGGGGCTCGGGCTGTCCATCGTCAAGGACATCCTCAGCCAATGGCAGGCCTACATCTTGTGTCGTAGCCAGGCGAACGTCGGCACCAGCTTCCAGCTCTTTATCCCACTGGATCAGGCGCCCTGATTCGGGCATTATCTAGGGTGTTTCGTGTCGCTGGGAGACGACGGAAAGACCATGGTCATTCCGGGTGAAGCGCCCTTCTTTGGTCTTACGGCCGCCAGCACTGCCGCGGCGCCCTCGCGGTGCCGGATTCTGCTGGTTGACGACGACGATGCAGTACGCCGCACCCTCCCCCACGTGCTGGCCGAAGACGGGCGCCGCTTCGACGACTGCGCCAGCATTGCCGAGGCCATCGCCCGGCTCGAACGCACCCGCTACGACCTGATCCTGCTTGACTACCGCCTGCCCGACGGCAGCGGTCTCGACCTGCTCGACTGGCTCGCCAACGCGCAGCGCGAGGAGGCGGTGGTCGTGATCAGCGGCGAAGACGCCATCGACGCCGCGATTGGCGCCCTGCGCCGCGGTGCCGACGACTTCGTGCGCAAGCCCTACCACGTCGCCCAACTGCAGCGCGCAGTGCACAGCGCCCTGCACAAGGCGCGGCTCGAACGCACCAATCACGCCATGGGCCAGCGCCTGCGACGCTCCGAGCGGCTGCATCGCTATCTGGTCGAGAGCGCGCCCGACTTCATCTTCACGCTCAACCCCGCCGGCCTGTTCACCTACGTCAATCCGCGCGTCGAGAGCATGCTCGGCTACGCCCGCGAACAGCTCGTGGGCCGGCCATTCTCGACGGTGGTCTTCAACGACGACCTGCCGCGCGTCGAGGTCTTGCTGCGCAATGCCCTGGCCGGCCAGGGCACCGGACAGTCGCAGGAAGTCCGCCTGCGCCGCCACGACACCGCCACCGCCCAACCCGGCAACGCGCTGGTCACCGTGGCGCTCAACACCATCGCCATCCAGACCCGCGACGGCGAGCGCGACGCAGCGCCACCCGAAGGCGTGTATGGCGTCGCGCGCGACATCTCCGAGCGCAAACGCGCCGAAGAAATCATCACTTTCCAGGCCTATCACGACCAGCTCACCCACCTGCCCAACCGCATCCTGTTCAAGGACCGCCTCGAACTGGCGATCGCCCAGGCGCAACGCCGCGGCGGGCTGCTGGCGGTGATGTTCATCGACATCGACCGCTTCAAGCTGGTCAACGATACCTACGGCCACGCCGAGGGCGATCACCTGCTGCGCGGGATTGCGGCGCGGATCAAGCAGACCCTGCGCAAGGGCGACACGCTGGCCCGGCTGGGCGGCGACGAATTCACCGTGCTGCTGCCCGACATTGCCCAGCCGGAAGATGCGGAGATCATCGCCCAGAAAATCCAGCGCGCCCTCGGCGAGCCCTTTGCGCTACGCCACGGCAATTTTCTGGCCACCGTCAGCATGGGCATATCGGTGTTCCCGCGCGACGGCGAAGTGGCCGAACTGCTCACCCAGCACGCGGACATCGCGATGTACCAGATCAAGCGTGCCGGCAAGAACGGCTTCCGCTTTTTCGACCCCGATCTCAACGCCCACTACCGCGAGCGCATCACCCTCGAAAACGACTTGCGCGGCGCGCTCACCAACAATGAATTCCTGCTCCACTTCCAGCCCCAGATCAGCCTCTCGAAGCGTCGCGTGGTGGGCATGGAAGCCTTGCTGCGCTGGCAACATCCCACCCACGGGCTGATCGGCCCGACAAGCTTCATCCCGGTGGCCGAGGAAGTCGGCCTGATCGGCGACATCAGCCGCTGGGTGGTCGACGCCGCCGCCGCGCAGCTCGCCCACTGGCAGGGGCTCGGCTTTGCCGATCTGCGTCTGTCGGTGAATCTGTCGTCGCAGGACTTCGACCGCGACGAGACCATCGACCGCGTGGCCGACTGCGTCACCCACCACCAGCTCAAGGCCGACCGCTTCGACGTGGAGATTACCGAGAGCGTGATGATGCGCGACACCGCCGACGTGATGGCCCGCATCCAGCGCCTGCGCACCTGCGGGGTCGGCATCTCGATTGACGACTTCGGCACCGGTTACTCGGCGCTGGGCTATCTGCAGAAATTTCCGGTCAGCAGCCTCAAGATCGACCGCAGCTTCGTCCACGGCCTGCAGGCCCCCGGCGCCAATCCCATCATTTCGGCCATCACCGGCATTGCGCACGGCTTTGGCCTGCATCTGGTGGCCGAAGGCGTCGAACACGCCGATCAGGCCGCGCGCTTGCAGCGCATGGGCTGCGACATCATGCAGGGGCACTATTTTTGCGAAGCAGTATGCGCCGACACCGCGGAGCAGTGGCTGACCGACGCCGAGCGCCTGCTCCCGCGCCCGGCTCCTGCATCACGCCAGCCCGGCGCTACTTAAGGCCCAAGATCCACGCGACCAAGCGCTGCGCCTCTTCTTTGGTCACCTGAGGATTGCGCGGCATCGGCACGCGCACCCCCTGATTCAGCCACAAACCCTTGCTCCCCGACTGAACCCGTTCGGCCACCGTTTCGACCGCCTGGGACTGGCCTGCATAACGCTTTGCCACGTCGACAAAATACGGCCCCACCTTGCGCCCCCCCCCGCTTGCGGCATCGATCGCATGACAATTC
Organism: Rhodocyclaceae bacterium; assembly: GCA_020445945.1. GTDB lineage: Bacteria > Pseudomonadota > Gammaproteobacteria > Burkholderiales > Rhodocyclaceae > Nitrogeniibacter. The sequence continues at coordinate 8,302 of JAGRFQ010000026.1, read as the reverse complement.
ATGCAACCGCGCTTGAGCGCAAGCGGCTCCTCATCGGCCGCAGGCGCAGCCTGGAGCATCCCTGTAACGCTCAAGGCGCCGAGCAGGCACACCGATTGACGCTTCAGTTGTCGCATTACAATCACCCTCGACACAAAACAAAGAACCAGCCCTCGGGCTGGTTCTTTCAGTCTTCAAGCCAGCACCACGCTTACTTGATCGTCAGCACCCACTCGGCCAGCTGCTTGGCTTCTTCCGGGGTGACTTTTCCTGTGGGTGCTCCTTGGGGCGGCATCATCGGCATCGGCATCTTCCAAACGCCAGTGCTGCCCTTCAGGATCGAGTTGCTCAGCTTGTCGACCGCATCGGCCTGCCCCGCGTATTTGGCTGCTACATCCTTGTACGCCGGGCCGACCACCGCTTTTTGAAGCTGGTGGCACGCCAGACAGCCCTTATTTTTGGCGAGTTCCTGCGAAGCAAAAGTGGCCGGAGCGGCAAACAGCAGACCGGCGGCGAGGGAAGCGGCGACGAGTGCTTTCATGTTCATTTTTCCTTATGACACGGTGGGGAAGAAACACCGGCGGATACTAAACCGTTTGTCTGGCTTTGCCTACCCGCCCAATTCCTGAGCCAGCGCCGACCAGTCCGTGATCGGCGACAGACACTTAACGCCCGAGCACACCCATGCGTTGACAGTCGCGGCCAGCGGTTTGTCGAGCGCTCCGCCGGCAGGTACGCGCTGCTCGCCCAGAGGCAGGATCAGGGTGGACGGGTCGGCCAGCGGTGCGGCCTTGCGCGCCCAGTCATCAACCTCCGCCTGCGGGCCGCGCAGGACCACGATGCGCGGCGGCGCGAGCCATTCCGCCAGGCACAGATGGAGGCTCGCGAAGCCCATCGGCGCCTGCACCATGCCGCCATGAAACGCCTGCAGCACGCCGGTGGCGGCGTCCAGATAACGCGGCTCGCCAAGCATGTGGCCCAACTGCTGCAGGCTGCGCGCGGCGATGCCGTTGCCCGACGGGGTGGCGTTGTCGTGGCCGCTGCGCGGGCGGTGTACCAGCGCTTCGTGGTCGTGGCTGGTGAAGTAGAAACCGCCGCCTCCGGCATCACCGAAGCGCGCGATCAACGCGTCGGCCAGCGCGCGCGCAAAGGCCAGATCGGCGTCGCGCCAGCGCGTTTGCAGCGCCTCGATCAGCGCCGCGAGCAAGAAGGCGTAGTCGTCGAGGTAGCCGTTCAGGCGCGCCTGGCCGCCGCTCAGGCTGGCAAACAAGCGCCCGTCGCGCCACACGGTGTCGCGCAGCGTGTCGATCGCAGCGAGCGCGGCATCGACCCAGTCCGGCCGGTCGAGCACACGCCCCGCGCGCAGCAAGCCCTGAATCATCAAGCCGTTCCAGCTGGTCAGCACCTTGTCGTCCAGCCCCGGGCGCACCCGCGTCGCGCGCACCTCGAACAAGCGCGCGCGCGCGCGGGCCAGTGCCGTGTGCGCGGCGGCGGGGTCCATGCCGAGTTTTTCGGCGACGCGCTCGACCGGCTCGCGCAGCGTCAGGTGCCAGTCCTTGCCTTCGAAGTTGGGCGGCTGGTCGAGCCCCCATGCGGCCCGTGCCAGCGCGGCATCGTGCGCGCCGACGGCGGCCTCGACCGCGTCTGGCGTCCACACGTAGAAGCGCCCTTCCTCGCCCTCCGAATCGGCGTCCAGCGCCGACCAGAAAGCGCCCTCGGGCGAACGCATTTCGCGCAGCGCCCACGCGGCGGTCTCCTCGGCCACCTGCCGAAAACGCGCGTCGTCCCACACCACCGCGGCCTCGGCGTACAGCGCAAGCAGCGGGCCGTTGTCGTAGAGCATTTTCTCGAAGTGCGGAATCTCCCAGCGCGCGTCCACGCTGTAACGGCAGAAACCGCCGCCGATCTGGTCGTAGAGCCCGCCCGCGGCCATGCACTGCAAGGTGCGGCGGAGCATCTCGCCGGCGCGCGGATTGCCGCCGGCGCGGTAGCGCTGCATGAGCAGCGCGAGGTCGGGCGGATGGGGAAATTTGGGCGCCTCGCCGAAGCCGCCGTAGCGCGCGTCGAAGCGCTGCGCCAGACCGTCGACCGCGGCATGGATCGGGGCATCGGTGAATTGCGCGGTGTCGCTGCGACCGACCTCGCCGGTGCGCGCCAGCGCATCGATCACCGCCGCGTTCTGTGCCACGATCTCTGCCCGCTGCGTGCGCCAGGCGGCGTCGATGCGCGTGAGCAGGTCGACGAATCCCGGCAGGCCGTAGCGCCCCTCGCGCGGGAAATAGGTGCCACTGTAGAAAGGCACGCCGTCGGGCGACAGGAACATCGTCAGCGGCCACCCGCCGGCGCGCTGGGCGAGCATCTGGTGCGCGTTCTGGTAGATCTGGTCGAGATCGGGGCGTTCCTCGCGGTCGACCTTGATGTTGACGAACAGCCGGTTCATCACCTCGGCGGTGGCCGGGTCCTCGAAGGACTCGTGGGCCATCACGTGGCACCAGTGACAGGCGGAGTAACCGATCGACAGCAGAATCGGCTTGTCTTCGGTTCGCGCCAGCGCCAGCGCCTCATCGCACCACGGCCACCAGTGCACCGGGTTATCGGCGTGCTGGCGAAGATAGGGAGACGGCTCGGCGGACAGACGGTTGTGCATGGGGGCGCTCCGTTGCAGCGTAGAGCAGGCACTGTATCAACTCGGCCAATTCCCGACAAATTCCGTCGGGAATTGGCCGATGCCCGGCAGTTCTTCGCGCGGCGTCCGCAGACGCCGCCAGGCAGCGCTCAGGCGCCCAGCATCAGCGCGCCGATGCCGGCCAATGCGAATCCGGTCGCGCGGCGCGCGCGCTGCGCCAGCCGCGTGTGCGGCCGCCACGCCGCCAGTGCGGCGCCCGCACCGTGCAGCACCAGGGTCGCGAGCGCGAAACCGGCGGCCGCCTCGAACAGCGCACCGGCCGCCAGCTCGGCCTGGTGCGCCTGGCCATGAAACACCGCCATCACCGCCACCAACGGCAGCACCACGGCGCGCGGCAGGTGCAGCGCAAAGGCGATCATCAGCCCGAGGACCAGCACCGACGCGGCCACGCCGGTTTCGACCATCGGCACGGCCAGCCCCGCCGCCGAGAGTGCAGCGCCGCCCAGCATCGCGACGACAAAGCCGGCCGGCACGGCCCAGCGCTGGAACGGGCCCTGACGCGCGGCGTAGATGCCGACCGCGAGCATCGCCAACAGGTGGTCCGCGCCGCTGAAGGGGTGCACGAAACCGGCACCGAAACCACTGCCGGCATGACCGCCGTGGGCCAACGCGGCGCTCGCGCTGGCGGCCAGAAAAACGGCTACGAGAAAACGCACTGAGACCATGACAAGCTCCTCATCTGATCGGCGAAAATGCCTTAACACAACCCACGCACACAAGATGTGTGCCACTTGCGTGCACCCGCCGCAGGCGGGCTTGCGCGCCGCCGCGCGCCACGCGCCGATCGCGCCGCTTGCGCTTTGCACTGCCGGCTGGACGGCCGCTTTCCATTATGGCGCAGCACCGGCGAGCGGCAGGTGCAGCGTAAACACGGCACCGCCGTCGGGCGCGTTGTCGGCTGCCAGGGTGCCGCCGTGGCGCTCGATGATGCCGTAGCTGATCGACAGCCCGAGGCCCGTGCCCTGCCCCACCGGCTTGGTCGAGAAGAAGGGGTCGAAGACCCGCGCCAGATGCTGCGCGTCGATGCCCGGCCCGTTGTCGTGAAACTGCATGCACAGCCGCCGGCCGTCGGCATGGGTTTCGACGCGCGCGCGAATGCGCAGCGCTGGCGCGGCCTGTTCGCAGGTGGCGTCCCACGCGTTCTGGACCAGATTCATCATCACCTGCTGCATCTGCCCCGGCGAGCCGAGCACCCACAGCGGACCGGGCACGTCGACGGAGACGTCGAACGGTTTGCGCGCCGCCTGGCACACCCAGCGCACCGCGCGCTCGACCACCTCGGCCAGGTCGAACTGTTGTTGCTCGTCGCGGTCGATGGCCGAGAAGCGCTTGAGCCCATCGACGATCTGGCGCGAGCGCTCGGCGCCTTCGATGGTGCCGTCGATCAGCGGGTCGAGATCGGCGAGAATGCGGTCGATGCGCAACTGCTCGCGCAGGGCGGCCAGCCGCTCCGCGCTGCCCCCGCCGTGCACCTCGGCCAGGTAGGTCTCCAGCCGCCCGGCGTAGCGGCGCAGCGCGTGGACATTGCCGAGGATGAAGCTGATCGGGTTGTTCAGCTCGTGCGCCACGCCGGCCACCAAACGCCCGAGCGAGGCCATTTTTTCGGCATGCAGCAATTGCTGCTGGGTGCGCTTGAGGTCGTCGTGGGTTTCGCGCAACTGCTGGTAGGCCTTGCGCAACTCGCCCACCGGCCGGCCGGTGACCACCATCCCCAGCGACTTGCCGACCGCGCTGAAACGCGGCGTGCAGTTGAAGGACACCGGCACCGCCGCGCCGTCGCGCGCGCGCAGCGGCAGTTCGCAATCGTGCACCTCGCGCTCGCCGGCCACGGTCAGCAGCTGCCGCGCCCGGCTTTGCGCCGCGGCATCGGCGAACAAGGCGTACACCGAAGTGCCGCGCAACGCCTCCGGCCGCTTGCCGGTGATCAGCTCCAGCGAGGGGTTCACGTCTTCGATGGTGCCGTCGCGGCCGCACACCACGAGGATGTCGGACATCGCGGTGAGCACCGAGAGGATGAACTGCTGCGATTCTTCCAGCTTGGCGTTTTTCTCCTCCAGCGCCACTTCGTACTGCAGCAGGTCAGAGTAGACCTCGTCCATCTTGTGGATCACGTCCATCCACACGTCCTCGCCCACCCCGACGAGTTCGCCGGGGTGACCGGTGTGGCCGATGTCGCGGTCCTTGTCAGGAGGCTGGGTCATGGCGCCACCATTTCAATGCACCGTACACACCATGCACGGATCGAATGAGCGCACCACATGCTGCACCGCCAGCGGCATGCCGGCGGTGTCCTCAACCGCCGTGCCGACCAGCGCCTGCTCCAGCGCGCCGGGGGTGCCGGCCGCATCGCGCGGGGAAAAATTCCAGGTGGTGGGGGCGACGATCTGGTAGTTGTGGATGCGCCCGTTGCGCACCACCAGCCAGTGACCGAGCGCCCCGCGCGCGGCCTCCACCAGCCCCACGCCGCGCGCCGCATCGGGCATCGGCGCGGCGGCGAAGAAAGGCTCGCCGGGCACGATCTCGCGCACCCAGCGCTCCATCTGCGGCACCACCCGCGCCAGTTCGAGCAGCCGCGCCACCACCCGGCTCAGCACGTTGCCGCCGCCATCGGCCACCAGCGCGCGCGCCAGCGGATGGCCGTCCACCGCCTGCCGCGCCAGCGCCCCGGTCTGCACCACCTGCCCGCGCCAGCGCGGTGCCTTGCACCAGGTATAGGCGCCGGGCTTGTCGGCGTCGGGCTGCGTCTCGCCGGCGAACGGCGGCTGCGCCTCGGCCGAACCGCCGAGCCAGGCGTGGGAGATGTCTTCGCGCACATCGTCGGCGTCCATCGCGTCCAGCCGCCCGGCCGCTGCATCCCACACCCCGCGGGCGAACAGCGGCGCGCCGTCCAGCGGATAGGCGCCGTGGCTCAGATAGCGCCCGGCATCCGGGCTGCGTCCCAGCGCGGCCAGATCGAGCGCGCGCGCCAGTTCGAGAAAACGCGCCATGTCGCCACGCTCGGGGCCGCGCGCATCGAGCCATGCCCACAGCGCGTCGACCGAGTCGAGTGCACCGACCGCCTCCAGCGCATCGCCAAACAGATGGCGCTCCAGCCAGCCGCGAAACTCACGCAACAGCGCCAGCAGACGCACCCGCTCGGCGGGCAGGATCGCGCGCGTCGAGCCGCCCGGCGCCATGCTCAGGGTGTGCGGCCACTTGCCGGCCAGCGTGCCCATCAGTTGCAAAAACCGCGCGCGCGCCGGCAGGGCCTCGGCCGCGGCGCTGCCGTGGATGGCCTTGAAGCGCGCTTCGACCGGCCCGAACCACGGCGCACCGGCGTAGGCCTCGCGCGCGAAGTCCGGCATGAAAAAGAGGTAGAAATGGGTGAAGTGGTCGGCCAGATTCTCGGCCGCGAGCATCAGGTTGCAGGCGCGCGCGCCGTTGGGCGGCGCCACCACGCCGCTCGCATCGGCCAGCGCCGCGGCGGCCGCGGCCGACTGCGACACCGAGCAAATGCCGCAAATCCGCGGCACCAGCGCCAGCGCATCCTCCGGCGCCTTGCCCTGCAGGATCTGCTCGAAGCCGCGGTACAGCGGCGAGTTGACCCACGCCGCGCGCACCCGCCCGTCCTCGACATCGAGGCTGACTTCGAGATCGCCCTCGACGCGGTTGAACGGTCCGAGAATGCTCCGGCTCATCGGCTGACCTGACTGGCCTACTTGAGCCCGGTGTGGCGAATCGCCGGCGTCACCACCGGGTGGTCGCTGGTAGCGTTGGCGCGCACCCGCTGCGGCGTGGCGGATTTGGACAGCGCGGCCAGCGCCACGAACCACGCCTTGGGCATGTCGGAGGGCAGGCCGATGGGAATGCCGCCGATCTTGGGGGTGCGCGCAAACGGATGGCCGGGCTCCTCGAACCCCGGCTCGGTGCAACTGATGCAGGCGTAGCCCCCGTTGGTGCACGATCCGGCGCCATTCCACGGCCGCTGGTTGCAATCGGCGTGCGCCTGGGTGCCCTTGCAGCCCAGATGCTCCATCAGACACCCCAGGTCGGACGGCTTTTCGGCGCTGGCCTTGAACTCGTAGAACTCGTTGCGCGCGCAGCCGTGGTGGACCAGATGGTCGGCATAGAAGCGCGGCCGGCCGAGGGCGTCGAGCGCGCCCGCGTCGAAGTCGCCCAGCGCCAGTGCCATCAGCGTTTCGATCACCCAGCCCGGATGGGTCGGGCAGCCGGCGACGTTGATCACCGGCAGCCCCGCGCCGCTGCGATAGGCGCCGCCGAGCAGGCCGCCGACGGTGTCGCCGTCGTATTGCAGGCCGCAGGCGTCGGTCGGGTTGAAGGCCGCGGCGGTCACCCCGCCATAGGCCGCGCAGGTGCCCACCGCCACGGTGTAGCGCGCCCGCGCGGCCAGCGCCGCGACCCATTCGATCATCGGCCGGCCGGTGCCGGCGAGGACGTGGAATCGCCCGCTGCCGCGGGGACCGCGCAGCAGCGCGCCTTCGACGCACAGCACGTCGAGCGGTTGCGCGCCGGCGATGCAGGCCTCGAGCAGATCGACCACCGCCGCGCCGCTGGCCTCGGACAGGCTCGGGTGCCACAGCAGATCGATGTCGCCGTCGGCAAGCGTCGCCATCAGGTTGGGCGTATCGGCGCACAGCAGCGACATGGTGCACCCGCCGCAGCCGCCGGATTGGAGCCAGAGCACGTTCATGGACGTATTGAAGCACAGGGCCGCGGCCCCGCACAGACTCAGTCGGCCGGCATCTCGCGGCGGAACTGGTAGAGCAGCGCGCGGCAGCCGGCACACGAGACGATGCGCACATCGTCGCTACCGCCGTCCAGGCCGTGCTCCTCGGTCTCGGTCTGGCCGCATTTGGGGCACGCGCCCGTCGCGCCGACGCGTGCGAAATAGTCGGCCCGGTCCGGCAGATTGCGCTGCGCGCGCATGTGCGCCTGATGCCGGGTCAGCACCACGAAGGCGGAGATGAACAGCGTCAGAATGAGGACGATCGGAAACGCCATTTCCAGCGCCATGAGCAACACTCCTTCAAATTTCGACCACACGACACGCAATTGCCGACGGGCAAGGGCGTCAGCTTACCGGCAGTTGCGCCACCGCGGCTTTGTTGCAGATCAGCCCGGCGCCGACCAGTACGGGTCCGATTCTCCCGAAGAATGATGGTTCCGCTTTGTGCCGCGTCACAAATCTGAAACAATCCGCCTTTTCGCCCAAAACGGTCGTCCGCGTGGAACTCAAACATATCAGCGAACTTGAACGCGCTACCCAGCACGGTAGCGGCGAACTCTTCCGGCTCGGCATGGGCTTGCTGTTCATGGTCGGGGTGATGCTCTTTGCCGCCACCCGCGGCAGCGGCGAGCAGGTCAACGTGATGCTGGTGGTCGCCGCGCTGGTGGGCGGCTACATGGCGATGAACATCGGCGCCAACGACGTGGCCAACAACGTCGGCCCGGCGGTCGGCTCCAAGGCGATGAGCCTGGGGCTGGCGCTGGTGATCGCGGCGGTGTTCGAAGCGGCCGGCGCGCTGATCGCCGGCGGCGAGGTGGTCGGCACGATCCGCAAGGGCATCATCGACGCCTCGATGCTGCCGCGCGGCGAAACCTTCATCTGGCTGATGCTCGCGGCGCTGCTCGCCGGCG
>JAGRFQ010000025.1:31775-31966 GCA_020445945.1 Rhodocyclaceae bacterium | reverse complement strand
GTGTCGCGGATGCTGATCTGCGCGGCCTCGGCGTCCTGCGTGAGGCTGATCGTGAGGTGTCGGACGGGGCTGTCGCGCATGGCGTCGAGGGCGTTGTTGATGAGGTTGATCAGCACCTGCTCGATGCGTACCGGATCGCCGCTGATCTGCGGTGCGGGGGTGGCCAGTTCGAGATGCACCTCGGTGGCGGC
>JAGRFQ010000025.1:0-31682 GCA_020445945.1 Rhodocyclaceae bacterium | reverse complement strand
TTGAGGCCGCGGGTGATGGCGGCCATGCGCGCGGTCAACTCCGACACGGCACCGAGGTTCTTGCGCAGATCGTCGTGGCGACCGAGTTCGAGAAAGCGCTGCGCGCTGGCGGTGAAGGTGCGGATTGCGCCGATGGGCTGGTTGAGCTCGTGGGCGATGGCGGCGGACATCTGCCCCAGCGCGGCGAGTTTTCCGGCCTGGATCAGCTCGGCCTGGGTCGTGCGCAGTTCGGTCTCGGTGCGTCGGCGCTCCTCGATCTCGGTTTGCAGTTGCGCGCTGAAGCGGCGCAGGGCCTGTGCCTCGCGTGCGTGCGCACGTGCCTGCTGGCGGGCTCGCCGTTCGCGCAGGTAGAGTGCCAGCGTGAGCAGCAGCACCGCCGAGACGACGGTGATCAGCAACACGCCGAGGAGGTGCCGGCGAATCGGTTCGAGCGGCGACAGAAAGTGAATCCGCCAGCCGGGCTGGGTGAGGCTGCGCGAACGCGTGAGGAAGGCTTCGCCGTCGATGGTGAGCGCATCGTCCACGCCTTCGCGCGCGGGGCCGATGCCGAGCGCCTTGAGGCCGACGCCGTAATACTGCTTGCGGGCACGGATTCGCGCCATCGCCTCGGGCGCCAGCGGTCGCAGCGACTGGTATTTCCAGTCGGCGCGGCTGGACAGGAACACCACGTCGTTGCCGTCGCTCACCAGCACCGTCTCGCCGCCATTGGCCCATTCCTTTTCGAGCCGGCCGAGGTCGACCTTGACCACCGCCACACCGGTGATGCGCTCGCCCGAGCGGATCGGTGCCGACATGAAGTAGCCCGGCAGCCCGGTGGTCACGCCGATGGCGAAGAATTCCCCCGTCTCGCCGCTCGCGGCACGCTGGAAGTAGGGCCGGAAGGCGTAGTTGTTGCCGACGAAGGACAGCGCTTCGCGCCAGTTGCTTGAGGCAATCGTGTCGCCGCGGGTGTCCATGATGAAGAGTGCCGCCGCGCCCGCTTCCCGATTGACGGTCTCGAGGTGGGGATTGACCGTGTCGGCATGCTGGCGACCGTCGAGCAGGCCGATGATGTCTTTGTTGAGCGCAAGGACGAAGGACAGATAGCGGTATTTTTCGATCACGCCCTGAAGCGTGCTGGTGTACAGCGCGAGCCGTTCTTCGCTGATGGCGCGTGCGGCGTCGAGCGCACTGCGTTCGGTGATGCGGTAGGTCTGCCAGCTGGTGAGGAGCGCGACCGCGATGGCGGCCACGGCAAGCAGCGTGCGGCTGTGTGCGCGGTACCAGGCGTGGCGCAGATGGCGCGCCTCGCTCAGCGCGACGTCGTCGCTCGGTGGAATGCGCGGCCCGTGCGCCATGCGGGCAGCGGCCTGGCTGGCTGGCGCGGTCGTGCGATCGCTGTCGATCACGGCATGCGTCTCCCGTTCGGCGCGCCGGCGGCCGGCACGGCGCGCGTCGCTTCGAGTCTAGCGCGGGGGAGAGGGGGCGTCAGGTTTTGACGCGCATCAGGCGCGCCTTGTCGCGCTCCCATTCGCGCTTTTTCTCGACCTCGCGCTTGTCGTGCTGCTTCTTGCCCTTGGCCAGCCCGACGGTGGCCTTGATGCGCCCCGCGGTGTAGTGCAGATCGAGCGGAATCAGGGTGTAGCCGGCACGTTCGACCTGGCCGATGAGGCGGTCGATCTGCTGGCTGTGGAGCAGCAGCTTGCGTGTGCGTATCGGGTCGGGCGTGACGTGGGTGGACGCCGTCGCCAGCGGCGTGATGTGCATGCCGAGCAGGAACAGCTCGCCATTGCGGACCAGGATATAGGCTTCCTTGATGTTCGCCCGGCCGGCACGGATGCCCTTGACCTCCCACCCTTCGAGCACGAGCCCGGCCTCGAGCTTCTCCTCGATGAAAAAGTCGTGAAATGCCTTGCGGTTGTCAATGATGCTCATGGTGGTCGGCTGCGGCGGAGCGCGCCCGCTTGCGGTAGAATCGCGCATTCTAGCAGTTCCCGCCCGGTGCACTTGTCTCCCATGGCTGCCGTCAAAAAAGTCGTCCTGATCGAATTTACCCCGTCCCAGATGTTCGCCCTCGTGGATGGGGTGGAGGACTATCCGAAGTTTCTGCCGTGGTGCGGCGGCACCGAGTTGATCGAGCGCACCGATCTCCTCACCGCCGCCACGTTGCGCGTGAACTATCACGGTATCAAGACTCACTTTTCGACCGAAAACACCAAGCTGGCACCCTACGAAATGCATATCCGGCTCAAGGAAGGGCCGTTCGACCATCTCGATGGCAGCTGGGTGTTCACCGCGCTGGGCGAGACCGCCTGCAAGGTCGAGTTTGCCCTGAACTACCAGTTCTCCAGCCGATTGCTCGAAAAAGCGCTCGGGCCGGTCTTCAATCACATCGCCAACACCTTCGTCGATGCGTTCGTCAAACGCGCCGAGCAGGTTTACCGGAGCGCCTGAACGATGGCCGATTCGATTCGCGTGGAAGTGGTCTATGCGCTGCCCGACCGGCAGGAGGTCGTCCCCATCACCGTGAGCGCCGACACCACGGTGCAAGCCGCCATCGAAGCCTCCGGGCTGCTCGAAAAGTATCCCGAGATTTCCCTCGACAAGGGCGGCAACAAGGTCGGGATCTACGCCAAGCTCACCCCGCTGACCACCGTGCTGCGCGACCGCGACCGGGTGGAGGTCTATCGCCCCCTGATCGCCGATCCGAAAGAAGTGCGACGCAAGCGTGCCAAGGAAGGCAAGGCCATGACAAAGGGCGGGGGCGACGCCGACACGGCCGGCGAGGAGGGGACATGAGACCGGCCGTCGCGTGTGGGCGCCGGCCGTGGCTGGACGGGTTTATTCCTGGCAGGCGTGCTTGATGTTGTCGCGCGCGCGAGCCATTTCTTCGTTGCGCCCGGCATCGTCGAGCACAACGCGTTCGCCACGTTCGTTGAGGCGTTGAACGCGGACCCCGCTCTCGAGCACCTTCAACTGGTTGCGTGCGCTTTCGCAGGCTGCCTTGCGGCGATTTTCCTGCTCGGCTTCCTCGCGCGCCTTGGCACTGTCGGCCTGCTGCTCCGCGCGCCGTTTGCTGAAATCGTCGTTCTTTTCGGCCCAGGTCTTGGGCGCGTCTTCCGTTTTTTGCATGGCGCCACCGGCGGGAGGGGTGTTGGCGCGCGGGCTGCGGGTGTTGATCCCGATCGGCCGTGCGTCGACGCCGGCCGGCGGCTTGTCGGAAAAATAGCGTTTTCCACTGGCGTCGCGCCATTCGTAGACCTGTGCGGCGTAGGCCATGGTGGGCACAATGGCGAGCGCGACGAGGGTGGTGTGACTACGGCGCATGACGGGAAATCCCCTTTACACGGTGTTTTACCGGCTTCGACTCCATCTGTATAATACGGATTTGGTTGAAAGGATTAAAGTCATGCGTGTGATCCAGAAGGCGCTGACGTTCGATGACGTCCTTCTTGTCCCCGCCCATTCCGATGTCCTGCCCAAGGATGTCAGCCTCCGAACGCAACTGACCCGCAAGATCAGTTTGAACATCCCGCTGGTTTCCGCCGCGATGGATACCGTGACCGAATCGCGCCTCGCGATTGCGCTCGCCCAGGAAGGTGGAATCGGCATCATTCACAAGAATCTGACCGCGCAGCAGCAGGCTGCCGAGGTGGCCAAGGTCAAGCGCTTCGAGTCCGGGGTGCTCAAGAACCCGATGACGGTGCCGCCGAGCATGAGCGTGCGCGAGGTCATGGCGCTGACCCATCAGCACAAGTTCTCCGGGGTGCCGGTGGTCGAGGGGCGCAAGGTGGTGGGGATCGTCACCAACCGCGACCTGCGCTTCGAGGTCAACCTCGACCAGCCGGTCTCGGCCATCATGACGCCGCAGGAGCGCCTCATCACGGTGCCCGAAGGCGAGAGCCTTGAAGTGGCGCGCGCCCTGATGCACAAGCATCGGCTCGAACGGGTGCTGGTGATCAGTCCGGAGGGCGATTTGCGTGGTCTGATCACGGTGCGTGACATGCTCAAATCCACGGAACACCCGAGCGCCTCGAAAGACGAGCACGGCAGCCTGCGCGTTGGCGCGGCGGTGGGCGTCGGCGAAGGCACCGAGGAGCGTGTCGAGCGGCTGTCCGATGCCGGCGTGGACGTCATCGTGGTCGATACTGCCCATGGCCATTCAAGCGGTGTGCTGGCGCGCGTTGCGTGGGTCAAGAAGCAGTATCCGCATATCGAGGTGATTGGCGGAAACATCGCTACCGGCGACGCCGCCCGCGCGTTGCTCGATGCCGGCGCCGATGGGGTCAAGGTCGGTATCGGGCCGGGCTCGATCTGCACCACGCGCATGATCGCCGGCGTTGGTGTGCCGCAGGTCACGGCCATCGTGAATGTGAGCGACGCGCTGGCGGGCACCGGCGTGCCGATGATCGCCGACGGCGGGATTCGCTTCTCGGGCGACATCGCCAAGGCGATCGCCGCCGGCGGCAATGCGGTGATGCTCGGCGGCCTGTTCGCCGGCACCGAAGAAGCGCCCGGTGAAACCGTGCTCTACCAGGGGCGCTCGTACAAGTCGTACCGTGGCATGGGCTCGCTGGGCGCCATGCAGCAGGGCTCGGCGGATCGTTACTTCCAGGATCCGGCCGCCAATACTGACAAACTGGTGCCTGAAGGCATCGAGGGGCGGGTGCCGTACAAGGGCTCCGTGACCGCGGTGATTCATCAGCTGGTTGGCGGTTTGCGGGCGTCGATGGGCTATGTCGGCGCGGCCTCGATCGAGGCCATGCATCGCGATGCCGAGTTCGTCGAGATCACCGCGGCGGGCGTGCGCGAGTCGCACGTTCACGACGTCCAGATCACCAAGGAAGCCCCCAACTATCACATCGATTGACGGACGGCATCCGCGCACAAGGCGGCTCCGGCCGCCTTTTTTCCTTTCCCTGCCGAGCGACCCAAAATGGCTCACCAGAAGATTCTGATCCTTGATTTCGGTTCCCAGTTCACCCAACTCATCGCCCGCCGCGTGCGTGAGCAGCAGGTGTACTGCGAAATCCACCCCTACGATGTCAGCGACGCGTTCATCCGCCAGTTCAACCCGCAAGGCATCATCCTCTCCGGCGGTCCCAATTCGGCCTACACCGAAACCATGGCCGCGCCCGAGGTGGTGTTCTCGCTCGGCAAGCCGGTATTCGGCATCTGTTACGGCATGCAGACCATGGCGCTGCAGCTTGGCGGAACGGTGGAGGGCTCCGACACGCGTGAATTCGGCTATGCCGAGGTGCGCGCGCGCGGCCACTCGCGCCTGTTCGACGGGATCGAAGACCGCACCAATGCCGAGGGGCATGGCCTGCTCGACGTGTGGATGAGCCACGGTGACAAGGTCACCGCGCTGCCGCCGGACTTTCACCTGATCGCCAACAACGCGTCGACGCCGATCGCCGCGATGGCCGACGAAGCGCGCGGGTTCTACGGCGTCCAGTTCCACCCCGAGGTCACCCATACCCTGAAGGGCAAGGAGATCCTCGCGCGCTTCGTGCACGACATCTGCGGTTGCGGCCACGACTGGAACATGCCCGACTACGTGACCGAAGCGGTCGCCAGCATCCGCGAGCAGGTCGGTGACGAGGAAGTCATCCTCGGGCTGTCCGGCGGCGTCGACTCCTCGGTGGCCGCAGCGCTGATCCACCGCGCGATTGGCGACCAGCTTACCTGTGTGTTCGTCGACAACGGCCTGCTGCGCCTGAACGAAGCCGAACAGGTCATGCACACCTTTGGCCGCAATCTCGGCGTCAAGGTCATTCACGTCGACGCGACCGAGCAGTTCATGGGGCACCTCGCCGGCGTCAGCGATCCCGAACAGAAACGCAAGATCATCGGCCGCGAATTTGTCGAAGTCTTCCAGGCCGAAGCCGCCAAACTGCCCAGGGCCAAATGGCTGGCGCAAGGCACCATCTACCCCGACGTGATCGAATCGGCCGGCTCCAAGACCAAGAAAGCGCACACCATCAAGAGCCACCACAACGTCGGCGGCCTGCCCGACACGCTCAACCTCAAGCTGCTGGAACCCTTGCGCGAACTGTTCAAGGACGAAGTGCGCGAACTGGGCATCGCCCTCGGGCTGCCGCACGACATGGTGTTCCGCCACCCCTTCCCGGGGCCGGGCCTCGGGGTGCGGATTCTGGGCGAAGTCAAAACCGAATTCGCCGACATGCTGCGCCGCGCCGACGCAATCTTCATCGACGAGCTGCGCGCCGCCGACTGGTACGAAAAAACCTCGCAAGCCTTCGCCGTGTTCCTGCCGATCAAGAGCGTCGGCGTGATGGGCGACGGGCGCACCTACGAATATGTGGTCGCCCTGCGCGCGGTGCAGACGCAGGACTTCATGACCGCCCACTGGGCCGAACTGCCGCACAGCCTGCTCGGCCGGGTGAGCAATCGCATCATCAACGAAGTGCGCGGCATCAACCGGGTGGTGTACGACATCTCCGGCAAGCCGCCGGCGACCATCGAGTGGGAGTAGGCGCCGGGCATGCGTGTGCCGTTGCTTGCCGCGCTGCTGAGCTGGGCCGGGCGGCTGCGTTTTCCGCAGTTGTTCGTGCTCACAGCGGTGCTGTTTCTCGTCGATCTGCTGTTGCCCGACCCGATTCCCTTTGCCGATGAATTGCTGCTCGGGTTGCTGAGCCTGCTGTTTGCGAGCTGGAAGCGTGGGCGCGGCGGTCCCGGATTTGGCTGAACGCGCGGCGGCTCAGCTGGTGCCGTCGCCGAGGGTGAAGAAGAAGCACGCGCCCTGGTCGATCTCGCTATTGGCCCACACCCGGCCGCCATGGCGCTGGATGATGCGTGCGACGGTGGCCAGTCCGATGCCGGTTCCTTCGAAGTCGCGGTCGGTGTGCAGGCGCTGAAAGGCGCCAAACAGCTTGTCGCTGTAGCGCATGTCGAAGCCGGCGCCGTTGTCTTCCACGCAGAACACGGTTTCGTCGCCGTCTTGCTGGCGGCTGAAACGCAGCTGCGGCGAGGTGCATTTGGCGGTGAATTTCCATGCGTTGCCGAGCAGGTTCTCGACCGCGATGCGCAGCAGCTTGGCGTCTGCGACGACGTGAATCCCGGGTTCGATCGATGCCGCCACCGCCCGCCCTGGGTGACGTTGCTTCAATTCGGCGATGATGTTGCCGGCCATGCTGCTGAGGTCGACCGGGGCGCGTTCGAGCGGGCGGCGTGATACACGCGACAGTTCGAGCAGATCGTCGATCAGTTCGCTCATGCGCGATACCGCGGCGAGCATCCGCTCGAACAGTTGGTGGGCGTCCTCGGTGAAGGTGGTGTGATAGTCCTCGCGGATGATCCGCGCGTAGCCGTCGATGGCGCGCAGCGGTGAGCGCAAATCGTGGGACACCGAATAGCTGAAGGCTTCGAGCTCGGTCACCGCGGCGGCAAGTTGCGCAGTGCGGTCCTCGACGCGCAGCTCCAGTTCGCGGTTGAGGTCGCGCATCTTGATTTCCGCCTGCTTGCGCTCCGAGATGTCGGTGGCGATGCACAGCAGTTGCTCGGTGTCGTAGAGCGTGACCCGGCGGGCCAGGAAGTGCACCGGCACCAGTGTGCCGTCGGCGGCCGGCACACGCGTTTCGGTCCACGCGATGCCCTCCGAGAAGGCGCGCTCAATGCGCTGGTCGACCAGCGCGTGGTCTTCAGGAGCGATCAGGTCGTGGGTGGAGAGGGTGTGCGGCTGGCGTGTTGGCAGCCCGGTGAGGCGCCCGAAGAACTGGTTCAGAAGCGTCAGCGAGCCGTCCCGCCGGGCGACGCACAAACCCACCGGCAGGCTGTCGACAAGGGTGCGCGAAAAGCCCAGCTCGTTGTTCAGCTCCAGCTGCGCGCGCATGCGCGCGGTGATATCGCCGATCGAGCCGACCATGCGGTAGGCCTTGCCCTGATCGTCGCGCTGGGCAACGCCGCGGGAGCGGAACCAGCGATAGTCGCCGTCGTGATCGGCGATCCGGAATTCGAACTCGAAGTATTCGGTCTCGCCCTTGAGGTGCGACACCATGCGCGTGTAGTACGCGTCGCGGTCCTCGGGGTGCAGGCGCGACAGCCAGGCGTCGCTGGTGGTGCGGATCGACGCCGCCGGATCGCCGAGCAGGGCCATCAGGCGCGACGACAGGAACAGCTCCTTGTTCAGCGGATTCCAGTCCCACAGCCCCTCATTGGTGCCGCGCATGGCCAGTGCGTAGCGGGTTTCGCTCTCGCGCAGTTTGCGTTCGGCCTCGTATTTGGCCGTGTTGTCTTCCACGATGCCGACCCCGCCCTTGACGTTGCCGGCCGCGTCGCGCACCGGTGCGGTGCGGATGCCGATGCGGATGTCCAGCGCCGAGTAGGCCGTGCGGTAGGGGCCTTCGTAGCGCCCGAGCTGTCCGGCGAGTGCGGCGCGGATCGCCGGCATCATCGACTGGTCGGCAATCGCCAGCAAGTCGGTGCCGATCAGCTCGTCGGCGCTGGCGTCGACGATTTCGGCCAGGCGGTTGTTGATGAAGGTGATGCGCAGGTCGTGGTCGAAGTGAAAGATGCCCACCGGCGAGCTCTCCACCAGCGTGCGGTAGCGCGCCTCGCTCTCGTGCAGGCGGGTCAGCGATTCGCGCGCGGCGCGTTCGTCGCGCAGCACCACCACGGCGCCGGCGGCCCGTCCGTCGTCGGCCAGGATCGGATAGGCGCGCTCGGCCACCGGAATCAGCGTGCCGTGGCGGTTGCGCAGGCTCACGGTGTCGGGCAGGGCGATCGCGTCGCGCTGGTTGAGCACCCGGTCGACCGGGCAGCGCACCGGCGTGTGATGCGCAGATTGATGGAGGACCACTACCTCGGCGGCGGACCGGCCCAGCGCCTCGGCTTCGGACCACCCACTCAGCGCGGCTGCCTGCGGATTGAACAGCGTGATGCGCCCGGTCGCGTCGGTGGCAATCACCGCATCGCCGATCGAGTGCAGGGTCACGCGCAGGCGTTCGGCGGCCATCCGGGTGTCGGTAACTTCCATGATTGCGCCGGTAATGTGGGTCAAGGTGCCGTCATCTGCGCGGAAAATCCGCATTGAATCGCGCAGCCAGCGTACCCGTCCGTCGGCACCGCGCAGGCGGTATTCGAGCTCCAGATCGTGCGCCTGCTGGTCGGTGGCGTTGGTTCGGGCCGCAACCGCGCTGCGAATGCGTGCCAGATCGTTTGGGGGAATATGGCGATGCACCAGATCCAGCCCGCCATCGGCGGTGAGTGTCTCAACGCGCGCGGCCAGCATGTCGGAGCCCGTTGGCGACACGTAGTCGAAACCGCGCCGCCGGCAGTCGATCCGGTAAAGGATGTGGAAGCCGCAGGACAGTGCCTCCTCGGTATCGTGGCGCAGCCGCTGGTTGCGCTTTTCGTGCGCGATCCGCGCGCTGATGTCGAAGCCCGCAATCAGGCCGGCGCCGTGCCGGCCCGGGGTGTTGGTGAGCGGACGCAGCTCGAGGTAGCACGGCGTTGGCGTGCCGGGAACCTCGACGATCAATGCTTGGCCCGCGCACCCGGTGCGCAACGCCGCCACGTCGAGCGTCTCGAACAGCGTCGCCGGCAATGCGCGCGCCAGCAGATTTCGCGCCTGCCACACCGGCGCATCGCCATCCGTTGCGACGTGCCACACGGGTACGCAGACATCATCGAGCGCGCCGGCACCATGCTGGCGCAAGTGCCGCCAGGTGGCGCCAATCGGCAGCAGCGCCGCCACCAGGGCCCACGCCCGCGGCGCCGTTGCGAGCGCGACCAGCCACACCAGCCATGGCAGCACCATTGCGATTCGACGAGAATTCTTTCGATCAGCAGTCAAGCGTGTCCTTGGCTGTTTTGCCTCTCAAGTGCAGTGTAGTCTGCGGGGGCGGTGAGCGGGCGGTGACACCGCGCCGCTGCGAACTTGTACAGGCTCCGATTAGAATGCGGCTCAGCGCACCGGGAACTTGAGCGATGCAGGATATTGATTTTATGACAGCGGCGATCGATCTGGCACAGCAGGCGGCCGCACAGGGCGAGGTGCCGGTGGGCGCGGTGGTGGTGCGCGATGGCCAAATCATCGGCCGTGGCTTCAATCAGCCCATCGGCGGGCACGACCCCTGCGGCCATGCCGAAATTCTGGCGCTGCGTGACGCGGCGCAGCGCGTCGGCAATTACCGCCTGCCGGGTTGCGATCTGTACGTCACCCTCGAGCCGTGCATGATGTGTGCCGGGGCCATGCTGCACGCGCGCATTCGGCGCGTGGTGTTTGGCGCCCCGGACCCGAAGACCGGCGTCGCCGGCAGCGTGCTCGACCTCTTCGGCGAGCCGCGTCTGAACCACCACACCCGCGTCGAAGGCGGCCTGTTGGGCGCACGCTGCGGCGCGCTGCTGTCGGATTTTTTCGCCCACCGCCGTGCTCAAGCCAAGGCCCGCGCATCATGAACATCGTCGTCGACCTAGGTGCTCAGCAACTCGCGCTGTTTGGCGACGACGGCGCCTGCATCCGCCGCTATCGCGTGTCTACCGCGCTCAACGGCCCCGGCGAGCAGAAAGACTCGATGTGTACGCCGCGCGGCCGGCATGTCATCCGCGCGATGATCGGCGCCGGCGCACCCCGCGGCAGTGTCTTTGTCGGCCGCCGCCCGACCGGCGAAGTGTGGTCGCCGGCGCTGGCCGCGGCGCAGCCCGGGCGCGACTGGATTTTGTCGCGCATCCTGTGGCTGTCGGGCACCGAGCCGGGTTGCAATCGCCTCGGCACGGTCGACAGCATGGCACGCTACATCTACATTCACGGCACCCCCGACAGCCAGCCGATGGGCGAGGCGCGCTCGCACGGCTGTGTGCGGATGCGCAATGACGAGGTGATCGAGCTGTTCGCGCTGGTCGCGCCGGGCACCTTGGTGGACATCCGCGAATGAAGGTCGCGATCGGGGACTGGACCGGGGCCGAGGCGCGCGTGATGCCGTTGCGGATTGCGGTGTTCGTGGTGGAGCAGGGCGTGCCGCTGGCGATGGAACGCGACGCCTTCGACCCGCTGTCGCGCCATGCGTGGTGTGTCGACGACGACGGCGAGGCAATCGCGACGGGCCGTCTGCTGCCCGACGGGCACATCGGACGCCTCGCGGTGCGGGCCGATTCGCGCGGTCGTGGGTTGGGCTCGGCGGTGTTGGCGGCCTTGGTGGACGAAGCGCGCCGGCGCGGCATCGACAGCGTGGTGCTCAACGCCCAAACGCAGGCCGTCGGCTTCTACCTGCGGCATGGATTCGTGCCCGAGGGCGCGGAATTCATGGAGGCCGGCCTGCCGCATCAGGCCATGCGCCGGGATGTTCTCAGTGCGGTGCCTGGCGGGCAAAGCTGATATCGGTCCGGCCGGCCGGCGTTCCCGCCTCTGACCAGCGCTGCTCGACAAAATGGCACTGCCCGTCGCGCCCCATCAGCACTGCGGTAGTGCAGCGCGTGCCGTAGCCGGGCGCGCGAATGAAGCAGCTCGAGAGCAGTCGTTCCCATTCATGCGAGATGCCGGTGGATGGCAGCTCGGCATCGGGCGCGGGGCGGTCGTCGCGCAGCGCGGCGAGCAAACCGGCGGGGTCGGGGAGGGTGTCCAGCGCGGCTTCGAGGGCCTGCCGCGCGTGCCTGACCTTCGGCCAGGGCGTATCGAGCAGATGGTTGGAGAGCGCGTGAATGCCCGGCGGCAAGGTGCGTGCGCTGCCGGCTGCGCTTTCCACAATCGCCAGCGCGTCGCCGTCGTGGATCAGCAGGTTGAAGGGGTTGTAGTCGGCGCGGCGGGCGCACACCGCGGCGCCCAGTGCGTCGGCGCGCGTGCGGCTGCGCAGCGTATCGAGCACCAGCTCGCCGCGGGTGCGTGCATCGGCGCGATTGTTGGCCGGGTCGCGGTAGTTGGTCAGCGCCGCAAAGCGCCCGCTGCGGCTGACTCCCAGCCACGTGCCGCCAGCCGACAGATCGCGTCCGGCGAGGATGTCGGGCTCATCCGGCCACCAGATCGCCGGGGCCGCCGGACGGGCGAAAAACTCGTCACGATTGGCCGCCACGACCAGTGGAAAATCCGGATGCTGCTGCCACGCGACGGCGATCAGGCACATGCGCGAAAACGCTCCACGTGGCGCGGGCCGGCCAGGCAGTCCGCCAGCGCGCTGGCCTCGACGGCGGCCTGCAGGGCCGCGTCGAAGGCGGCTGCATCGGTCACGCCGGGATAGCTTTCCATCCAGGTCAGCGGATCGTCCACGCGCATGCTGAGCGTGCCGCGCACGCCGCTCGCCGCGGCCACGCTGGCCAGCAGCTGCGCGACCGCGCGGTGTGCGTCGGCGGTGTGCGCGGGGGCAACCTTGTAGTAGACGTAGACATCGATCACGATGCGGCCGGCACGTCCAGCGCGTAGGGCAAGGAGGCGAGGCGCAGCGGGGCGCCGTCGGGTGCGCCCAGGTGCAGTTGGCCGCTGTCGGCGGCTTGCATCTGCATCACCGCGAGGGCCTCGAAACCACCGGTGGGCGAGGGCGCCACGGTGACCAGCTTGCCGACCGATTGATCGTCGAAGGCGGGCGAATAGAGCTCGTCGCCGACCGCGGGGGCGGTGTTCGACGGGGCGAGCACGCGGTACATGCGCTTCTTGAGCTTGCCCAGATACTGCGTGCGGGCGACGATCTCCTGCCCGGGATAGCAGCCCTTCTTGAAGTTCACGCCGCCGATCAGTTCGTAGTTGAGCATTTGCGCGACGAAGGCGTCCTGCGTGCGCTCGGTAATCAGCGGGATGCCGGCCTGCACGTCGAGCCACTGCCACGCGGCGGTCCCGGCGGGGGCGACGTCGCGTGCCGCGAGCGCCTGCCAGATGGCAGCCATGGCGTCGGCCGGCGCGTCGATGACGGCGCGTGTCGGGTCGAGGCGGATCACGCAGACGTCGTCGCGGGTGGCGGCTCTCATCGGCGCCGCGGGCACGGGCAGCTTGGCGCCGCCGAGGCAGTCCGACAGGGTTGGGCACGACACCCCGAGCAGCGCGCGCGTGGCCCCGCCATCGGCCAGCTTGACCTTGCTGCGCAGCACGAACATCGACAGTTTGCGCAACATCGCGGCGTGCACGTCGGCTGCCAGCGTGAGGCGATAACCGCCGTCGATATGCCATAGCAGCATGCTCGCCAGCATGCGCCCCTTGGGGCTGTTGAAACTGGTCCACTGGGCAGCGTCGTCGGGCAGCTTCTTGACGTCGTTGGACAGCAGGTTGTGGAGATAGCCGGCCGCATCCTCGCCGGTCGCCGAGATGCTGCGCAGATGGGTCAGCGGCACCATCACCGCGCCGTCGCGCGCCTGTGCAACGTCCCGCGTGGCGTCGGCGGCAAGCACCGTGGCGTCGGCGGCGAGGGTCAGCGGGGTGTCGGCGAGAATTGGGGTCCAGTGGGTCATGGCGATGAATGTGCAGTCGTGATTGGGATATTATAAGTCCGCTGCGCGCCGGGATCGTTCCGCCGCGCTTTTCATTTGGTTTTGGCGTGGCATGGCTACATGAAGAAACGATTTCTGCTCACCGCCCTGATGCTCCCGATCGTGCTCCTCGGCGCCCTTGCCGGGTGGGTGGTCTGGTATGCCGATCAGCCGCTGACGGTGCGCGACGGCCGCGTCGAGGTCACCGTGCCGCGGGGTGCGGCCATGCGCCAGGCCAGCCGGCTGATGGCCGACGCCGGTGTCGATGTCAATCCGGCCGTGCTGTACTGGATGGCGAGGATGGGCGGCAAGGCCGACCACATCAAGGCCGGCAGCTATGCGGTCGAATCCGGGCTGAGCCCGCGCCAGCTCATCAACAAGCTGGTCAAGGGCGACGTGATCCTGCGCGAGATCGCCTTCATCGAGGGCTGGACCTTCCGCCAGATGCGCGCCGCGCTCGGCGCGCACCCCGATCTCACCCACGACACCGCCGAGATGAGCGACACCGAGGTGCTGCGCCAGATCGGCGCCACCGAGTCCCACCCCGAAGGCCTGTTCTTTCCCGATACCTACCGCTTCGACAAGGGTTCGTCCGATCTCGACGTACTGCGCAGCGCCTATGAGCAGATGCGCAACCGGCTTGAAAAGGCATGGGCGGCGCGCGCCGAGGGCGTGCCGCTCAAGTCGGCCTACGCGGCGCTGATCCTGGCCTCTATCATCGAGAAGGAGACCGGGCAGGGCACCGATCGCCCGCTGATCGCCTCCGTGTTTGCCAACCGGCTGCGCACCGGCATGCTGCTGCAAACCGATCCGACCGTGATCTACGGCATGGGTGAGCGTTTCGACGGCAATCTGCGGCGCCGCGATCTCGACCGCGACACGGCCTACAACACCTACACCCGGCCCGGGTTGCCGCCGACGCCGATTTCGATGCCGAGCATGGCGTCGATCGAAGCCGCACTGAATCCGCCCGCGTCCGACTATTACTACTTCGTCGCGCGCGGCGACGGATCGTCGGAGTTTTCGCGCAATCTGGCCGAACACAACCGCGCGGTACGCCGCTTTCAGCTGACCCGGCGGAGTGGCGACTCATGAAAATCACGGACCCGTGCGGCGGTTTGATCAGCTTTGAAGGTATCGACGGCGCCGGCAAGAGCACCCAGATTGCCCGTGCCTGCGCCTGGTTGCGCGGCCACCGGCGTGAGGTTGTGCAGACTCGCGAGCCCGGCGGCACGCCGCTGGGGGAAAAACTGCGCGTGCTGCTGCTGCACGACGCCATGCACCTCGAAACCGAGGCGCTGCTGATGTTCGCCGCCCGGCGCGAGCATCTGGCGGTGTGCATCGAGCCCGCGCTGGCGGCCGGAAAGTGGGTCGTCACCGACCGCTTCTCCGACGCGACCTACGCCTATCAGGTCGGTGGTCGCGGGCTCGACGCCGATAAATGCCGACATCTCGAGCAATGGGTCCACCCCCATCGCCAGCCCGACCTGACCTTCCTGTTCGATCTCGACCCGGCCATCGCGGCGGCCCGTGTCGCCAAGGCCGGCGCCGCGCCCGACCGCTTCGAGCGCGAGCAGCTCGAATTCTTCACCCAGGTCCGCGCGGCCTATCTCGCGCGTGCCGCCAGCGCCGGCGACCGCTTCTGCGTCATCGACGCCGCGCAAAGCCCCGAGGCCATCGGCGCGCAGGTCGACGCCGCGCTCAGCGCCCGCTTCGCCCCATGATTCATCCCTGGCAGCGCGACCCGTGGCAGCGTCTGGTGGCAACACGGGCACGACCGGCCCATGCGCTGTTGCTCAGCGGTGCGCGCGGGCAGGGTAAGCGCAACTTCGCCGAGGCCTATGCCGCGCACCTGTTGTGCTCCCGTCCCGACGAGCACGGCTTTGCGTGTGGCACCTGCGCCCAATGTTGCCTGCGCCTGTCGGACAATCACCCCGATCTGCTGCGCATCATCCCCGCCGCCGACCAAGCCGAGCCGGAATCCGCTCCGGGCAAAACCAAGCCGTCGACGCAGATCGTGATCGAGCAGGTGCGCCAGCTGCGCGAACAGCTGGCGGTGACCGGACATCAGTCCGACACCCGCGTGGTGATCGTCGACCCTGCCGAAGCGATGAACAGCAACACCGCCAACGCGCTGTTGAAGCTGCTTGAAGAGCCCCCCGAGGGGACCCGCTTCTTGCTGGTCTCGGCGATGCCGCGGCGGCTGCTGCCCACCATTCGCAGCCGCTGTCAGCACTGGCCGTTTCCACGCCCCGAGCCGGCGGCCGCTCGCGCCTGGCTGCGCGAGCACGGCGGGGCGGGTGACGACGCCTTGCTCGCGCTCAGCGGCAATATGCCGCTGGCCGCCGCCCAGCTTGCGCAGATGGATGGCGCCCGCCTGCGGCAGCGTTTTATCTCCGATCTGTTGTCGATGCCGCCCCGCGATGCGGTGATGGTCGCCGGCGACTGGGACGCCTGGCTGCGCGCCAAGGATACGAGTGCCGCGGGCTTCACCTTGGTGCGGCTCATCGAGTGGATGCTGCGCTGGGTGTGGGATCTGAGCGCGACGCGCCTCGGCGGCCAGGCGCGCTACTTTCCCGATTGCCAGACCGACTTTACGCGCCTGGCGGCGCCGGCCGGCAATGCCGCGATGCTTGACTGCTACAATGCCCTGGTCCAGATCCACCGCGCCGCCAGCCATCCGCTGAACGTGCGCCTGGTGCTCGAAGACATGTTGTTGCGCTACGCGCGCGCGCTCGCGCCGTCCCGCTCGCCGCGCTAGCTTCACACCCTCGGGAGGTTGGCATGAACAAACCCGCTTCGGGCGGACGCCCTGGCGTCCTGTCGCTGAACATCAACTCCAAATCGGCGCTGTACGCAGCCTACATGCCGTTTGTCAGCCACGGCGGCATCTTCGTGCCGACCAACCGCGAGTACACCCTCGGCGACGAGGTCTTCATGCTGCTGCAGATCATGGATGACCCCGCCAAGCACGCGGTCGCCGGCAAGGTGGTGTGGATCACGCCCACCGGCGCGCAGGGCGGCAAGACGCAGGGCGTCGGCATCCAGTTTGCCGACGACGACGCCAGCAAGCTGCTGCGCGGGCGCATCGAAAACATCCTCGCCGGCCATCTGGGCTCAAACCGCCCGACCCACACCCTCTGAGCGCCATGTTCGTCGACAGCCACTGCCATCTCGATTTTCCGCAACTCATTGAACGCAAGGATGAAATCCTGGCGACGATGGCGCAAAACGCGGTCGATGCCGCGCTGTGCGTCAGCGTAAAGATGGAAGACTTCCCGAACGTGCTCGCGCTGGCCCACGCGCATCCGCATCTGTACGCCTCGGTCGGCGTGCACCCCGACAACGCCGATTGCATCGAGCCCGACGTGGCCTCGCTGGTCGCCCATGCCGCCGATCCCAAAGTCGTCGCGATTGGCGAGACCGGGCTCGATTACTACTGGCACAAAGACCAGCCCGAGTGGCAGCGTGAACGTTTTCGCGTGCATATCCGCGCCGCACGCGAGTGCAACAAACCACTCATCATCCACACCCGCGATTCAGCCGCCGACACCTTGCGCCTGATGCGCGAGGAGGGCGCCGGCACCCCCGGCGGGGTCATGCACTGTTTTACCGAAACCCAGGCGGTGGCCGACGCCGCCCTCGAGCTTGGTTTCTACATCTCGTTTTCGGGCATCGTCACCTTCAAGAACGCCAAGGCGCTCAAGGCCGTCGCCCGCACGGTACCGCTCGATCGCCTGCTGATCGAGACCGACTCGCCCTACCTGGCGCCGGTGCCGCATCGTGGAAAAACGAATGAACCCGGTTTCGTCAAACATGTCGCAGAAGAGATCGCAGCCCTGCGTGGCATGTCGCTCGAAACGATTGCCGAGGCAAGCACACAAAACTTCATGCGATTGTTTAATGTTCAGATATAACTATATGAATAGTTTAAAAATATTTATATTGGCGGTTGCCCTCTCAATCAGTGCGCCCGCGTTTTCTGGCGCCTACGACGATGCGCTCAGCGCCGCGATCCAAGGCGACACCGCGACCCTCGCGCGGCTGATCGACCGCGGCCTGCTGGTCGACACCGTGGACGCCACCGGCAACACCTTGCTGCTGCTCGCCGCGCGGGAAGGGCACCTCGACACTGTTGACATGCTGCTCAACAAGCGGGCGTTGATCAGCACGGCCAACCCGGCCGGCGACAGTCCGATCCTGATGGCCGCACTCAAGGGCTATCAACCCATCGTCGAACGCCTGCTTGCCGCCGGCGCCCCAATCAACACGCCCGGATGGACGCCGCTGATGTACGCCGCCTTCGAAGGCCACACTGCCATCGTCGACATGCTGCTCGCGCGCGGCGCCAGCCTCGACTTGCGCGCCCCCAACCAATCGACCGCACTGATGTTTGCCGCCCGCAATGGCCACATCGACGTCGTCAAACGGCTGCTCGCAGCAGGCGCCGACGCCACGCTGACCAACGACCAGGGTCGCAGCGCGCGCAGCTGGGCGCTGGAGAACGGCAACACCGACATCGCCGAGTTGATTGATGCACGCCAGGGGCCACAGGGCGCGCGACCGAAGTCGATTCGAGTGTTGATCGAATGAGCTTTGCACGTGTCCGACAGCGTTGAGGTGACGTAATACCCCGGAAACGATTGGAAATGATCCAGCCAGGATATGTAGGTGTAACAATCGAATTCCATCCCCGACCGGGCCTATCCCCGCGGACGCGGGGGAACCGCAAGTACGACACCGCCACCCCCCGCGTACAGGGCCTATCCCCGCGGACGCGGGGGAACCAGGCCGTCCGCAGGCCACGCGTTGCTCGGGTAGGGCCTATCCCCGCGGACGCGGGGGAACCGACCCGGACTCAAAACCGGGCACCGACACCGTGGGCCTATCCCCGCGGACGCGGGGGAACCGGCTTCCGGCGAACAGGCGAACCTCCTTGTTCGGGCCTATCCCCGCGGACGCGGGGGAACCGACAAAAGGCGAGAGTAGCTATCGAGACGTGAGGGCCTATCCCCGCGGACGCGGGGGAACCGCATCGCGCGGCGTCGAGCCATCCCATTTCGGGGGCCTATCCCCGCGGACGCGGGGGAACCGGAGATGAGCGCCGATCTATATCAGTGGGCCGGGGCCTATCCCCGCGGACGCGGGGGAACCAGCTGTGGCCCTTTGTGGTAAGCCTTGCCCTTGGGCCTATCCCCGCGGACGCGGGGGAACCTAGGCCCAGGTGAGCATCCGGCGCTGTTCATGGGGCCTATCCCCGCGGACGCGGGGGAACCCCCGGACTCTATTTGCGTCAAAGATGGCTCGGGGGCCTATCCCCGCGGACGCGGGGGAACCGGACACGGACGCGTCGGCCGTCTTCCGGGTCGGGGCCTATCCCCGCGGACGCGGGGGAACCTCGTAGTACACGTCGTCATCTGTCGCGTCTGTGGGCCTATCCCCGCGGACGCGGGGGAACCGACTGCACGAACCTTCATCAATGCCTTGCCAAGGGCCTATCCCCGCGGACGCGGGGGAACCCGCTACAAGCACTCGCATTGCATCTTTCCTTTGGGCCTATCCCCGCGGACGCGGGGGAACCTCGTGCGCCACGTCAACGGTGGCACCGCAGTGGGGCCTATCCCCGCGGACGCGGGGGAACCCCAATGCCTTACTCGATGTCCTGACGCCGGTAGGGCCTATCCCCGCGGACGCGGGGGAACCTTGTGCGCGCCGTGATGAACGACGTTCCATCTGGGCCTATCCCCGCGGACGCGGGGGAACCAGCTGGACATTCACTCCGTACTGCGAGGAAGTGGGCCTATCCCCGCGGACGCGGGGGAACCTCGAAGCCAACGGCCAAGCGCTTGGACTACTCGGGCCTATCCCCGCGGACGCGGGGGAACCAGGCTAGAGATGAACGACAAACTATGGGCAATGGGCCTATCCCCGCGGACGCGGGGGAACCAGCCACTCGCAGCCGTCGCCGATCTTGCAGTAGGGCCTATCCCCGCGGACGCGGGGGAACCGGCACGTAGTTCAATTTCCACGTCGGGTGATAGGGCCTATCCCCGCGGACGCGGGGGAACCCGCCATCACCGCACCAGATCGAAGCGCGGCCCGGGCCTATCCCCGCGGACGCGGGGGAACCATCGCCGCGCGCCCGGCGATCTCGCCCTATCTGGGCCTATCCCCGCGGACGCGGGGGAACCGCTGGCCTACGACAGCGCTGCGGACATCATCGGGGCCTATCCCCGCGGACGCGGGGGAACCCCACGGCAGAGACGGCGCTGGCGTCAATCAATGGGCCTATCCCCGCGGACGCGGGGGAACCACCAGGTAGGCCGGTCACAAAATGGAGCATCAGGGCCTATCCCCGCGGACGCGGGGGAACCTACGACGGTACAAGGTTCGACGACTTGGCCGAGGGCCTATCCCCGCGGACGCGGGGGAACCCGACGGCAAACACGTCGAACGTACTTGCGCCGGGGCCTATCCCCGCGGACGCGGGGGAACCGAGAATACGCATTTGCTCGGCGAAAAAAAGGAGGGCCTATCCCCGCGGACGCGGGGGAACCTGAAGGCCGGTATACAAACACGCTTGGTCGGCGGGCCTATCCCCGCGGACGCGGGGGAACCGTACATGCTCAGCCCTCGACCGCGTGCAACTTGGGCCTATCCCCGCGGACGCGGGGGAACCCAGACGAAAACCCCATTAATCTCGCCGGGACGGGGCCTATCCCCGCGGACGCGGGGGAACCGATGGCACTTTTTCCGGCTCTTGCGACACTGGGGGCCTATCCCCGCGGACGCGGGGGAACCTCATGGCTGTACCTCGAAGGAAAGGGCCGCAAGGGCCTATCCCCGCGGACGCGGGGGAACCCACCATCCCCGACGCCACGCCGCTGGAGGTCAGGGCCTATCCCCGCGGACGCGGGGGAACCTTCCCGCCGGCCGCCTCAATAAGCGCGGCAATGGGCCTATCCCCGCGGACGCGGGGGAACCGGCGTCTTCCTGCTTGCGCTCGTCGGCGGCCTGGGCCTATCCCCGCGGACGCGGGGGAACCTACCCGAGCCGCGGCCGGGCCAAGGAAACCCAGGGCCTATCCCCGCGGACGCGGGGGAACCTGTCTTCCACGCGGTAGAACTGCGCATCGACGGGGCCTATCCCCGCGGACGCGGGGGAACCTCGACCAGCGCGCGGGCTTCTTCTCGATGTGCGGGCCTATCCCCGCGGACGCGGGGGAACCCGGGAACTGGCTGTCGAGCCTGTTTGTATTGACGGCCTATCCCCGCGGACGCGGGGGAACCGGCGGTGCGGGCCATGGTGGGGTCTCCGGGGGGGGCCTATCCCCGCGGACGCGGGGGAACCTGACCGGGCCGACAAATTCAGCGATAAGCCGTGGGCCTATCCCCGCGGACGCGGGGGAACCGGCTTGCCTACACCGCTCCCGTCTATGATGAGGGGCCTATCCCCGCGGACGCGGGGGAACCTCGCCAATGGGTCGCGTCAAGCTCGCAGTGCAGGGCCTATCCCCGCGGACGCGGGGGAACCACAAGGTGGTGAGCCTGCTGCTGTGGATTTTTGGGCCTATCCCCGCGGACGCGGGGGAACCAGAATGACAAGCCACTTGGGATTCCTGAGCTTGGGGCCTATCCCCGCGGACGCGGGGGAACCGGCCCCAAAGGAACCCGCGCCGGCTTCGACAAGGGCCTATCCCCGCGGACGCGGGGGAACCTGTGCGTCGGCAATCCAGATAAGCCTGCACGAGGGCCTATCCCCGCGGACGCGGGGGAACCAAATCGCGAAGGCGCGCGGTTGCACTGAGGTTGGGCCTATCCCCGCGGACGCGGGGGAACCGTGCTGCGGTGACTGGCGCGCACGGCGGTTTGGGGCCTATCCCCGCGGACGCGGGGGAACCCGGTAACCTTCGTCCTCCCAAGTGCGACGGTACGGCCTATCCCCGCGGACGCGGGGGAACCGAGCGACTCCAGGGCCTCGTCGAAGTCGGCGAGGGCCTATCCCCGCGGACGCGGGGGAACCGCCAGGTAGGCCGGTCACAAAATGGAGCATCAGGGCCTATCCCCGCGGACGCGGGGGAACCGTCACGAGCTCTCGGTTGCGCGCGTGGATCAGGGGCCTATCCCCGCGGACGCGGGGGAACCAGCCAGTTCCCGGCGGCGGACTACAGGCCTTTGGGCCTATCCCCGCGGACGCGGGGGAACCCATCGTACGACATAGACATCGACGGTGCTCTACGGCCTATCCCCGCGGACGCGGGGGAACCGCCTTCACCGTGTTGGCCGCCCATACCGCGTCGGGCCTATCCCCGCGGACGCGGGGGAACCCGCCATTCGGCCGAGGCAGTGAGCATGATCAGGGGCCTATCCCCGCGGACGCGGGGGAACCTGTCGCGGGTAGTAGTCCCGAACGATCAGTGTGGGCCTATCCCCGCGGACGCGGGGGAACCAGGACGAGTGCCACGAACCCATTGATCTCATGGGGCCTATCCCCGCGGACGCGGGGGAACCTGGCTATTGAATCGAGGAGATGGCTGCAATGAGGGCCTATCCCCGCGGACGCGGGGGAACCTCTGAGCACTCCATGACATCAAGTGTCCCTGCGGGCCTATCCCCGCGGACGCGGGGGAACCGTCGGGCAGCTCGAAAAAGCAGCGGAATCCGAGGGCCTATCCCCGCGGACGCGGGGGAACCGCCATCGTCACGTCAGCCAGCGCGTAGGTCGCGGGCCTATCCCCGCGGACGCGGGGGAACCGAGGCGGCGGACTTCGTGGCGGGCGACCTTCAGGGCCTATCCCCGCGGACGCGGGGGAACCGACAAACGCAAGCCCATAAAGATAGCTACTTTGGGCCTATCCCCGCGGACGCGGGGGAACCAACACGACCGCGCGTGATATCCATAGAGCGAAGGGCCTATCCCCGCGGACGCGGGGGAACCCCTTCAAATCCGCAACAGCACGTTGATACGCCGGGCCTATCCCCGCGGACGCGGGGGAACCAAACAAGTCCCGTTCTGCACGGTCTTTTCGTCGGGCCTATCCCCGCGGACGCGGGGGAACCATTCCGGCGGCAGCGTCGCTTATTGGTGGTACGGGCCTATCCCCGCGGACGCGGGGGAACCGGAACAAAGAAAAAGAACGAGTCCAAATGCAAGGGCCTATCCCCGCGGACGCGGGGGAACCGGAATATTCCGCAGTACGGTGATTATACAGGTGGGCCTATCCCCGCGGACGCGGGGGAACCTTTATGCAGCTAGATGCGCATCTTCGCCGACGGGGCCTATCCCCGCGGACGCGGGGGAACCTCTTGGAGTCAAGCCCATGACTCCAAAAGGGAAACTCGTAAATCCATCTTTCGAATTGTTAAAGATTACGGGCTTGTCGTCTAGCTCGTGCCACCCACATGCCGTCCATCTCGACCAACTCCTTTGGTGGGTCGCCGAGGTGGGCGAGTCCGACTCCACCCGTTTCGTTGTTGTCGCGCCAGATGAGCACGACGCTGCCGCGCGGCTCGGCGTCGTGCCAGTCTGCGAGAACCTTCCAAGTACGCTCCCGCACACCCTTGCTCATGCGCGGCGAGACATAGACAGTGGGCGCAACCTCCAGCATTACGGAGGCGAGAAAACCGCGGAAGCGGTCGGCGACGTCACGCGTCACTATCACTGCCAGTGGCATCGGCTTCCTCCATGCGCAAGACGGTCTTGATACTGTCGATCATCGAAGGAATCACCGACTGTTTGCGAAAGACGGTGGCAGCTTCGCGTCTCACCAGGCGGTCGATGGAGTCGGACGCGCCGTCGAGCGCCTTGCGTGCCGCCCCGAACGCGATCGGCAGCGTGATCGAATCGCGGAACAGGTCGGCGATGTCGAGAACGAAGGACTGGCCCGAGTCTTCGTGGATGAAGCCGAGTTGCGGAATCGCCGCGAGCGACTGCACGGCGATGGCGGCCGCTGCCTGTACTGCGGTCGCCGCATGATTGATGGCCTGGTTGGGGGTATCTGCCGCATCGGGGGCGGCCCGGTCGTAGCGACGACCTTTCCAGGGAATGCCGTAGCGCTCGGCGGTGAGCCGGTACAGCGTTTTCACGCGCGAGCCTTCGATGCCGCGCAACGTGTCCAGATCGCGGTGCGGCAGAATCTCTCCCAGGCGCAGGGCGTACATGCGGCGGGCCACCGCGATGCGCCGGCGCGGGCTGCCCCACAGTTCCGCTTGTCGGCGCGCAACGTCCGACCGGTCGGGCAGCAATGGCGGGGCGGTGTAGCTGCGCACGCCGTCCATGCCGACCGCCGCCATCAGCGTGCCGTGGCGCGCGAGCAGGCGCAGCGCATCGTGGGTGACGCTGCTGCCGGGGCCGAGCAGGATCATCGAAACGGCCTGGTGCGGGATTTGGTCGACATAGGGCGTGAGGCTGTCCTTGCCGGCCATGAAGTGCAGGCAGCCGTCGATCACGCACAGCTCGCCGCGCTCCAGCCACAGGAGGCCGTGGCGGTCCGCGTGGGGGATGCGGGCCCTCTCCAGGCCCAGGCGGCCCTTCAGCATGTGGCAGGAGGACGCAGCAGCAGCATGCCGAAACCGAAGGCACGATGGCGACCGAGGCCGCGCGCGAGCAAGGCTGCGAAGCCGGCCGGATCGCGCACGCTGAGTTCGCCGGAAAAGACTGCGTCGGGGCCGGCCACGCGCTGCGCAGGGCGCTTGCCGCCCGCGGCGTTGCCCTTGCGCAGGCTTGCCGTCAGGCGAAAACCGTCGAGTTGCACGCGCTCGATGTGTGCGGCATCGCCACGCGCCAGCTCGTGCGTCAGCCATTCTCCGTATACCGCTTCGCGCGTTTGGTCGAATTCGTCGGCGCCCGACTTCTCGGCCGCGATCTGGAAGATGTCGCGCTCGCGGCCCTCGCGGGTGCGCAGCACCGGGCGCACGCGCACTTCGAAGCCCACGCGCCGATCCGAGGCCCATTCGGTCGGAAAACTGCGCGTCGCGAAGCGCTCCAGCCCCAATGTGGCGTATACGTCGGGCGCGGCCGTCTGGGCGGCCAGTTGCAGGGCGTCGGGGTCGTGCGCGGAATACGCCAGTAGTCCGCGGACATCGCCGAAGTGTCGGAAGGGCTTGGGTGCGGCCTCGCCGAAGGCGGCCGCGAGCAGGGTGTGCAGCGCGTAGCCGAGGTCGTCGCCGCCTGCGGTCAGACCGAAGCGCGTGGCCCAGGTGGCCAAGCGGCGCGGGTCCGGGTGGCATTGCAGCAGGGTCAGGTTCATGCGTCAGCCTCCTGCGACAAGACGCCTTCGCAAACAGGCCGCCAGCCTCCGTGAACGCCGCTGGTCCAGTTGCGTTCGTCGCATACATCAATTTGCCGGCTGCCGCGCAAGGCACCCTC
Organism: Rhodocyclaceae bacterium; assembly: GCA_020445945.1. Taxonomy (GTDB): domain Bacteria; phylum Pseudomonadota; class Gammaproteobacteria; order Burkholderiales; family Rhodocyclaceae; genus Nitrogeniibacter. Next base: position 6,926 of record JAGRFQ010000025.1, on the reverse strand, counting down.
ACCGGCCGGCCAAAGCACGCGCGGGCGCGTGTTGACGGCCAGCGGGGCGGCCTCCCGCAAAGCGGTCAGGACATCCGGTGCATCGCACCAGCCCGCGAACAGCGGTGCAGTAGGCAGGCAGGGCTTGCGGCCGAGGAACAGCGGACGCGCTGGGCGTTGCAGGGCGTCGGCGACGTCTTCGAGGGTCGGAGATTCATCGGCTGGTTCGAGGCGCAGCGCGATGAGCATCGCCGCGTCGGCATGGTAGTCACGGTAACGCAGGTGCTGGCCCTTGTAGGACTTGTCACCGCCAGCACGGCCCTCCGGCTCGCCGCCCGTTGTCCAGCCCTTGTCGTCCTTGCGCAGTTCGGCGGTCTGAAAATCCGTGAGGCGCGTGCCTGCACGATCCAGCCTCGCGCCGAACACCAGCCGAGCCTGCAGCCGGTCGTGCTCGGCGGCATCCTCGCGCCGCCAGCCGAGCGCGTTGGCGATCAGCCCGGTCAGCATCGACTGCGCGGGAAAGTCGCGGATCACGCCGAGGTTGTCGATGGTCTCGCCGCCGAAGGCCATCAGCGGGCCTTCGAGGCGCAGCAACAGGTGCCTTGCCATCTCAGCACGCGCCGTCGCGGACGATTTGCGCGACCCACTCGCCCAGTTGCGTAAGCGTCGCGCGTTCCGCCGCCGGCACCGCGATCTCGTCCAGCGAGAGGAAACGGCGCGCGGTGGGCATGCCGTAGGCTGCGTCGAAGGCGGCGATCTCACTCGCCAGCTTGCCGGCGGCGCGGGCGCGAATCGGCGCGTCGCCCTTGAGCGGCAGCGGGTCGTGGAAGGCCGCGGCGAGGCTGCGCGGCTGCCAGTCGCCGGCCTCGACCAGCGCGAACTTGGCCCAATCGTACGGGGCGGTGGAGCCACGCTTGGCGCCGGGGCTCACGGTGGCGATCAGGTGCAGCAGGTGTTGCGCGACCTTGCTGGCTAGCTCGCGCGTGGCGGCTTCCGTGCCGCCGGCAAAAACGTCCTTCACTTCAATTCCTTCGAGGTTGGCAACGAGTTGCGGCACGTCGACGACCACGTAGCCGTAATAGAGGCCCGAGGCAAGCTCGGTATCGAAGATGCCGGCCGAGCCGGCGCCGTCTTCCTCCTGGGCGAAGTCGTCGACCACGGTGAAGTAGTCGTTCTCGACCTGCGCCTCGTGCACCGTGAAGGCGTGGGCGACCGAAATCGACGCATCCCGGTTGGCGAGCGCGTCGGAGGTGACCATGCGTCCAAACAGCGCCGATTCCAGGCCGCTGCCGAGCTTCATTGTCTCAATGTTCTTCTTCTCGTCCTTGAGGAACTTTGCGACGGCGGCCTTCAGTTCGGCCGGTTCGGCGATATCGCTCGCAATTTCGCGGCACCGGCGGGTCAGGTAGGCAATTTCTTCGTTGCCGAAAAGCACCGCCTGGCCGGTCTGCAGTGCCTTTGCACCTTCCTTCTTCTTGTCGGCCTTGTCGCCGAACAGGGCTTGGAGCAGGGCTTCGGCGGTCGCGAAGGCCCGCGCTTCGTCGATCTGTTGCTCAACGAGGCGCTGGCGGATCAGTTCTGCTACGTAACGCGTGCGCGTCGCCATCGGTGCGCCCAGCCGTGCCAGCGAAAAGGCGTCCTCGGCCACGCGCCAGTGACGCTTGAGGCATTGCGAGGAGATGCGTGTGCGCACCGCACCGCCGTAAGGCAGGCGCTTGGCGAGACCGGCGTCGTCGCGGTTGATCAGGGCGGCCGGGTAGGTGTGCAGGGTGTGGATCTGGATGAAGCGCGGGAGACTCATGATGTTGTCCTTGGCGAAGTCGATTGGGTGGATTCGGTTCAGCGGTGGGCGGCGGCGTAGTAGCCGCCGGCGATGCGCAGGCGCAGCGTCTCGGCGCGCGCCTCGTCGCGGTCCGTGGCGAGGATGAGTGCCCCGAAGTCGAGCCAGTTCGGGGCGATGCCGCGGCTCGCCATCAGGCGCAGCAACCTCGGGATTTGTTGGCGAAAGGCGTCGCCGCGCGCGGTGAGAAACCGCGTGACGCGACTCTCTGAGACGGCACGCTTGGGATCTCCGTGTCCCGCAAGTTGTTTCCCAAGGCGAGAGGTTCCGTCGTGGCCGGCGAGCGCCATGCCATGCGCGATCAAGGCCCAGCGCTGCCACGTCTCGGGCTGCCAGTCGTCGGCAGTAATCCCGGCGAGCACCAGTGCGCGGGCCAGGGCGCCGACCTGATGCGGGCGTGGGGCGTCGGGGTCGAGGCGTGCCAGCGCGGCCTGTTCGCCCTTGTCCAGGGCCGCCGCGTCGCCATGAAAACGCTGCGCCCGCGCGATGACCTGCGCCAGGCGTGCGAGCGGGGAAGCGGGCGATTTCGGGTCTTGTTCGGTCATGACGCGGCCTCCTCTGCCGCCGGCTGAGTGCGAAGGTGGTGGGCGAGTGCGGGGAAGTGCTTGTCGCCGCGCAGGGCGCCGTGAAAGTAGGACAACGCGCGCGAACGGGCGCGGTAACGCCGCTCGCCGCATTGCGGGCCGATTGCGAAGGCGCTACGCAGTACCGCCTCGGCGCGCTTGGCGAGGCTGATCTGCCAGGCAAGTCGTTCGGCGCGGGGATCGTCGGTCTCGATTTCCCGGTTGAGATCGTCGAAGAAGCGGGCGTCCTCGGCGAGTTCGAACATTGAACAAAAGGTGTTTGCGCGATCCTTAACGCTATCTGGCGTCTTCTCGTTCTTTTCGCGAGACTTGCCAGTGTCAAATAGGTGTGTAAGCGCAGGCCAAAGAACTTCGCGTTTCATCTTGCCTATAGCGTTTACCCGCTCCTTGGATGCCTGGCTCAGAGGTGAGAGTTGGCCTCGGCGTAGCATGCCAACCGCTCTCGCCGGAACAATAACCTTTCGATACTGAAGACCGGCTGATACTCCCTTTTGTCCTCTCGCAATTCCGCCGAAAAGAACATCTACACCAGCGTCGCCATCGCTCGGTTGAATCTTCTGCGCTGGGCATGGGATGAACCGTGCCTCGGTCTGTGGATACAACAGCTCTGCGACGGTGCTGTATGACACTCCGCTCTTCCCAATCTGGAAGGCCGAGGGTCGTTCCGCGCTGTATTTTCTGTCAAGTGGCGTCCAAAGGTCTCCAACGCATCCCCTCAAGTCTTTTCCTGCAACACGTTGAGCTTCACTTCCCCTCCGGAGTGCGCGGAGCGATGACGTCTCAGCGTCAGCGGTCAGCCTAACCAACCGGCATATCTCGACGAACATGGGATCTAGCTCACCGACTGGCAGGCCAGGCGATTTTCCTGTCCACGGGACGGTCCATGTGAGTTTAGTGCCAAAGCCATCCATCCCATAGGTATCGGAAATCGTCTCTCGGCCTAGGAGCCCAATACGAACGTCACGAATCCACCGCCTGCCCGGGCCTCCGTTTGGCATAACGCCAACATGCGGTCGACTTCCTTGAAGTCCTGACATGCGCACGCTTCCAAAGTAGAACTCTGTTGGACCTGCCTTGGTATAAGCGCCCTCGGTTTGCAACGCGCAGATGGCGAATACCCAGTCGTCCACCTTCGCCCGCCGCATTCGCTCACCCTTCAGATCGTGGTTTTTCGATGTGACCAACATGTCTAGAGCGTCGGGGGCGGTGATCTCCTTCCAGCCTTCAAGACTGCCGCCCGGTACCGGCGCTTGCAGGAACGCAGGCTGGTCGTGCGGTGCGAGCAGGCTGAAGGCGCAGCCGTCGGGGTGATCGGGCGTGAGTGCGAGCAGCGCGGCGCGCCAGTCGGCCGCGTTATCCCATGGTGCTGTCTCGCCCGCCTCGTGCAGGGCGAGCGCGGCCAGTTGCACCAGAAGGGCGTGCCACGGGTGGCGCTGGTGGGGGCGCAGCGCGGGGTAGTCACGCACGGCGTCGCGGCCGAGCTGGACAAAAAGTGCCGGTAGCGACAGCCGCTGCAGCGTGCCTTCCGCGTCACGGATACGGATCAGGGGTTCGTCGAGCAGGTTCAGGCGGGGGCTGTCCATGCGTTACTCCGGGGTTGCGGCTTGTGAGAGTCGTTCGAGTCCAACACGGGTGTAGCGATAGTGGGTCTCACCCAGGCGAAAGACGAAGCCGCCGGGCTCGGGCGCCACGTCTTCGGGCTCAGCCTCAAGCGCGAGTCCGGCCGGCAGCAGGTGGTGCCGAATCGGCAGTTCGCGCACGAGATTGCCAAACGGGCCGGGTAGCGGCGGATCGAAGGTCACGACGCGGTCGGCGGCGCCGAGGCGGGTGGCGAGTTTCACGTCCTTCGGAAAGCCGAGTTCGGCGAATGCGGTGTCCAGCGGCAGTAGGCCGAGCTTGGCGCTGGTGCGGCGGGCTCCGGTATCCCCGTCGATTTGCCCTCCGTGAATTGCCCAGGCCTCGCCCAGCGTTTCGAGCGCGTGCACCGCCTCCGGGTGCGTGGCGGATTCGACCAGCCGCCTGTTGTCGGCGGGAATGTGGATGCGGGGTTCGGTCGCAATCAGCCTGCGCGTGGCTTCGAGGATGCGTACATCGGCATACACCCCGCCGCCGTCGCGGAAGCGGCCGAGCCCGTGCTGCGGGCGCGCCAGGCACGGGGCGAGATCGCCGCCCGGGGGCGTCAACACGACGACGCGCGCCTCGCGAAATGCGGGCGGCCTCGCGTCGGGGGGGCGCAGGTGGCGGTGCAAGCGGCCGATGCGCTGCAGCAGCACGTCCACCGGGCACAGATCGGTGATCAGGAAATCGGCGTCGAGATCCAGACTTTGCTCCAGCGTCTGCGTTCCGACGACGATCAGCGGCCCATTGGGGCGCCCCTTGCCGAGTTGGGTTTCGACGGCTGCATCGAGCAGTGGCCGGTCTTCGCGCGAAAAGCGGCTGTGGTGCAGCGTGATCGCACCTCCTTGGCGGAACAGCCAGCCGCGATCGGGTGCGGCCTCTTCCAGCGCCGCCAGCGTGGCGACGGCGGCCGGCACGGTGTTGCGAATCACCAGCACGCGGGCGCCCTGTGCGGCGGCGTCGAGCGCGAGGGTAGCAATGCGCTGGGGATTGTCGATGGCGTCCTCGCAATGCCACGCGACGGACTTCTCGCGCTGCGCCCCGCTAGTGGGCCGCAAAGCCGTGGTGTCGCTGATCGCCGGGTATGGCAGCGCACTCGCTTGGGCGAGCGCCGGAAGCGGCGGCGCCTTGCGCGTGCCGGCGGCGAGGTAGCGCGCACGGGCGGCCGCCCCAAGTGTCGCGGACAGCAGCAGCACATGCCCGCCCAGCGCCACCTGCGATGCGATCAACTGTTCGATCAGGACGCCCATGTAGGCGTCCGAAGCATGCACCTCGTCGATCACCAGCAGTGATCGTGCGGCCAGCGCGTGGCGCAGGTGGGCGTGCTTGACTTGCAGGGTGCCGAGCAGGGCCTGGTCGACCGTGCCGACGGCGACAGGGGCAGCGAGGAAACGCTTCGAACTCTCCGCCGCCCAGCGGCGGCCGGCTTTCGCGTCGGAGGGCTCGTCGCTCCACAGCACCTTGAAGTCGGGCAAGGGCCGTGCCGTTGCGCCGTCGGCGGCCGCGTATCCGGCCAGGGCCCGCACCGCGAGCGGGGCGCCCGAGGGCCAGGCACGGGTGAGCGCATCGCAGACGCGTCGGTAGGCCTGCGTGGCGGCAACCCGGGTCGGAAGCGCGAAGTAGAGGCTGTCGACGTCGCCTCGGGAAAACAGGTGGAAATAGCGCCACAGTGCGGCTTCGGTCTTGCCGCTGCCGGTCTCGACTTCGAGCACGACGACCGGCCCCAAGCGGTCGTCGGCCATTGCGAGCTGTGAGGAGTAGGCTGCGTCGGCGTCGAACACGTCAGTGAAACACGCGGGTGTGTGCTGGAGCGCCCGTCGGCACGGTTCGGCATCCAATCCGATTGCGCGCACCGCTTTTTGCGCGCACTCACGGCTCCGGGCAAGGCGATCCTCGCCGCATTCCGAGAAAGGGAAGTAGCGCGTGTCCGAACCCAACCAGTCGGCCAACTGCACCAGCCCGGCGAAATAGTGTGCGAAACGCGGGGCGTCTGGCAGAGGCTGACCACCCTCCAGGAAGGCGCCAGGCAGAAAGCGCTTGAGGGCCGCGCCGATGCAAGTCAACTGTTCAGCCGGATCGTAGCCATCGTGCGCGATCCAATGGGTCCGTGCGTTGAACCAGTCGGGGACATTCGTGATCGGGCGACCGTGGTGCGCAATGCTGGCACGCAACAGGCCGTCCAGGGTATCGAGGTGGCCCCAATCGCACATTTCCAGGATGGGCAAGCGCAGCAGCAGCGATTCTGCTTCTTCGTTGTCGTTGCTCGCCTCGAGCAACGCTATCGCCTCGGTGCCATGTCCAGCGGTCAGCCTGCCGCGCGGCCGCTCCTCGTCGAGCCAGCGCTTGGCCTGGAAGCCGGCGTTTGCCTTGCCCAGATCATGCAGGAAGGCAATGGCCGCAAGCCGTGCGATGTCTTGTTCGTCAAGCACTCGGCCAGCGGCAGCTTCCAGTGCGCGGAGAACGCTTCTGCAGGCGCACAAAGCCTCGAACACGGATGCGACATCGGCTAAATGATCAACCAGAGGATGCCAAGATAGGCGGCCTTCCTCACGTTCCAATTTGCCAAACGCTGATGCTGCGGTAAGTTCTCGATGCATCCTGCTTGTCAGTCATTGCATGTGGAATTGCGTGAAATGCCACTGCAATATACATAACGGATTCCGTGCGCGCCAATTCAGAACATCCAGTTTTTCCATAACCGCGATAATTTGTATTATGTAAACAACTAAACCGGCCCGCCGAGGATTGTTTTTCAGTGCGCCACATGTACTGATACGGTATTCACCTGACAGTTGCCCACCAAGGGGGTGGTCATACGGTCACTGACTGGGTTAATAGACGGGTACCCCTACCTGTCCATGCCCCAGGAGTAAAACTGTAAGACCACGGACGAGAAAGTAGCACGT
>JAGRFQ010000024.1 GCA_020445945.1 Rhodocyclaceae bacterium | reverse complement strand
ACTGGGTCGATGGCGGCACCGGCTATGCCGTGTCCGGCGCGCTGCCGCGCGAGCAGTTGCTCGCGGTGGCGACCGCGCTGTACCGCCAGCTCAACCCCTGAGCCCCGCGTCGCCGTCTGTCGGCACGCCCCGCGGCGTTGATGCAGCGCAATCCACGCGTTCATGACGGCGCGATGATGATTCCAGCGGGGTGGCGCCCGCGGGTGTCGCCGCGCACCGGGTCTGGCGTGGCCGATCCGGAACCGACGCGATGGAGGTCAATCATGGGCGTCCTGATCAAAACTTTCTCTCTTGCACTGTTGGCCGCCGCGCTGAGCGCCGGGGTGGCCGCGCAGCCCGCGCCGATGCGCGGCCCGGCGCCGTTTTCGGCCTATGACAGCAACGCCGACGGGGTGGTGACGCCGGCCGAATTCGCGGCCTTTCGCGCGGCGCGTCAGGCCGCCCAGGCGGCGGCCGGCATGCCGATGTACGGGGCCGCAACGGCGCCCAGCTTCGAGGCGCTGGATGTCGACCGCGATGGCACCTTGAGCCCGGCGGAGCTGCAGGCCGGGCAGCGCGGACCGGGCATGGGGCCGGGGGCGGGGATGGGGCGCAACATGCCGGGGTTTGCCGATTACGATCTGAACGGCGACGGGCAGATCAGCGCCGACGAGTTCGACGAGGCGCGCACCGCGCGGGTCACCGGGCGGGCCGCTCAGGGCGCGATGATGCGGGGCCTGGCCGACGCGCCGTCGTTTGCCGACATAGACAGCGACGGCGACGGGGCAATCAGCGCGGCGGAGTTCGAGGCGCATCAGCAGTTGCGCCGCCCCGGCGGGCGCTGATGGCGGCGGGTTTGCCGGCACGCCGAAGTCGGCGAAAATCGGAAGGCGTCGGCACGTGCCGGCGCTTTTCCTGTGCTTGCCGGGAGTGTCATGCTGCGTCGCGCTGTGTTGTGCCTGCTCGGGCTGATTTCGGTTTTCGTGAGTGTTGCGGCGCTGGCGCAGAGTGTGCCGCGGGTGCGGGTCGAGCTGCAGGTGCAGGGGCGCGACCGGCTGCTGGTGGCGCGCAATGGCGGTGTCGCTGCGATGTCGCTGGAGGTTACGCTGGAACTGAGCCGCGGTGTGCGCAGCGATCGCGGCAGTTTGCTGCGCGCGGTGGTGGCGCCGCGCAGCTCGACCACGCTGGCGCGTTTGACGGTCAGCACGCAGCCGGGCGAGCGGCGCATCGGCTGGCGGGTGCGCGAGTCACTCGGCGATCCGCGCGCGGTGCATTCCCCCGCGGTGCGCTATCGCGTGCCCTTCGCCGCCGGCCAGCGCTTTCGGGTGACCCAGGCGCCGGGCGGGCGCTTGACGACACATGTCACGCCCGATGCGCGCGAGGCGATCGACATCGTGATGCCGGTCGGCACGCCGGTGCTGGCGGCGCGCGATGGCTGGGTGGTGGATAACGTGCGCTACTTCGGCGACGGCGGGCCGTCGCGCGATCTGCTGATGCGCGCCAACTATGTGCGCGTGTATCACGACGACGGCACCTGGGCGGTGTATGCCCACCTCGACAGTTTTTCGAGCGCGATCGCGCCGGGCAAGCGGGTGCGGGCGGGCGACGAACTGGGCAAATCGGGCAACAGCGGCTATTCCAGCGGGCCGCATCTGCATTTCGTGGTGCAGAAAAACGGCGGTACGCGGCCGCTGTCGCTGCCGATCCGGTTCCTGCAGGCCGACGGCGGCGCGCTGACGGTGCGCGCCGGTGGCTGGCTTACGGCGCCGGCGGGCGGCCGAGCTGGTCGACCATCGCCTTGACGGCCTTGATCTGCACCCCGTCGCGGGTGGCGTAGTCCGCGTTCTCGTAGCCCCACCAGTCCCAGCACGCCTTGGGGTTGAACACCCAGCGCGGCCACCAGCCGTCCCAGGTCCAGCCGTAGCGCGGGAGGGTTTGCGGGTAGAGCACGATCAGCTGGTTGGACTCCGCCCAGCGGTTGTAGCCGGCGCCGTTGATGAAGCGCGTGCCGATCTGGTCGTGACTCTGGCGGCAGCCGTGAAAGGCCACGTGCACCCTGCAGCCGCCGCTGCGGCAGGCGGTGGGGACGTAGGCGTAGCCGCTGCCGGCGAGGCCGAGCGCGCCGGCAGCGTCGGCGAAGGGACGCTGGTCGAATTCGATCAGCGCGCCAGCGGCCTGGGCGGCCTTGGCTTGCAGCGGGCCGAGCAGGTGGGCGAGCAGCGCGCCGGCCGCGTCGACGCCGCAATCGTTGATGAACGGGGGCTCCGAGGTGGCACAGGCGTTGGCCTGCGGGTCGTCGACCGAGAGCATCGCGTGGCCGGCGCCGGGCACTTTCAGGTAGGCGATGCGGCTCGGGTCGATCCAGCGCTGGTACAGCGCGGCGAGGGCGTCGACCACCGGGCGGCCGACGGTGGTGTCGGCGTCGCCCGAGAGCAGCCACACGCGGTCGGCGGCGAGGCCGGCGGGCGGGTCGATGCGGCCGCCGGCGGCGTCATCGTCGATGCGCGCGACGGTGGCCCCGGCGTCGGGTACCGGGTAACTCGCATCCGGCGCCATGCAGTTGTTGAGCGCGCGCCAGGTGCTGCCCTCGGCGCATTCGTAGGGTCCGCCGGCGAGCACCCCGGCGCCGTCAACCGTGCTGGAGTGGGCGACGTGAAACTGCACCGCCATGTAGCCGCCGGAGGAGATGCCGGAGACGGTGATCGCCTCGCTGTGCGCGCCGAGGGCGGGCAGGGGGGGGGCGGCGTGGGCGCTGGCGGACAGGGCGGTAAGGAGCAAAAGGGTGGTCAGGCGGGGGGTCGGGCGCATGGGATTCATCAGGTGGTGTGACGCTGGCATGATCGACCCAGCAGGGTGTCAATTGCAACCGCCTGTGCCACACTGGAAGCGACGCTGCGGCACAAGTGGCGCATTCGCCCCCCAACCCTTCTGACAGGAGATTTCATATGACAACCGTTACCCTCGGTGGCAAGCCCGCCGCTGTGCTGGGCGCGCTGCCCGCGGTCGGCGACAGCGCCCCGGCCTTTTCGCTGACCGGCGCCGATCTGCAGGATGTGGGCCTGGCCGCCTTTGCCGGCAAGCGCAAGGTGCTCAATATCGTGCCGAGCCTGGATACCCCGACCTGCGCGACCTCGACGCGCAAGTTCAACGCCGAGGCCTCCAGCCTGGCCAACACGGTGGTGCTGGTGGTGTCCGCCGACCTGCCTTTCGCGGCCAAGCGTTTCTGCGAAACCGAGGGGCTGGCCGACGTCAAGACGCTGTCGACCTTCCGCAGCCCGAACTTTGCGCGCGACTACGGCGTGGCGCTGGCCGATGGTCCGCTGGCCGGGCTGACCGCGCGTGCGGTGGTGGTGCTCGATGCGGCCGACAAGGTGATTCACGCGCAGCTGGTGCCCGAAATTGCCGACGAGCCGGATTACGCTGCGGCGCTGGCGGTGCTGAAGTAATCGGCCCGGAGGCCGGCCAATGGCGGACTGCGGTCCGCCTTTTTGCGTCTACAAGGTGGTGAGGCGGGCGATGTGCGGTCCGAACAGGGCGGTGATCACCGCCAGCGCGGGCAGCACGCAGGCGTAGAGCCGCACCAGCCGGCGGATGCGGATGTGGGCGTTGCCCAGTTCGAGAAAATGGTCGATCACCAGCCGGCCCTTGATCGCCATTACCGCGGCGATGACAAGCGTGGTCCAGATGCCCGGCGTGCTGCGCTCTCCGAGCAGCGCGCCCGCCAGCGTGAGCACGACGAGGCCAAGCCAGGCGAGGGTGAGGGTGCGTGGGGTGGATGTCATTGGCGGGCCTCATTGCAGGACGTAGAGCAGCGGAAAGATCATCAGCCAGATCAGGTCGGTGGCGTGCCAGTAGCAGGCAAAGGCCTCCAGCCCGGCGTAGTCTTTCGACGAGTAGGCGCCCGTCGCGGCGCGGGCCATCACCCACAGCATCCCGAGCAGGCCCCAGCCGACGTGCACCAGGTGGTTGAAGGTGAGGTAGTAGTAGGCCATCTGGAACACTTCGCCGTTGCCGGACAGCCCGTGCGCGATGTTCCAGCGCAGTTCGAAATACTTCACTACCGGATAGCCGATGCCGGTCGCGAAGGCCAGCACCATCCAGCGCAGGCAGCGGCGTGTGTGATCGTGGCGCATGGCGAACAGCGCGCGGGCGACGAAGTAGCTGCTGGTGAGCATGATCAGCGTGTTGGCCACCCCGGCGGCGGTGGAGAGCTGTTGCGGGCCGGTGTGAAAGGCCTCGGGGTGGTGTGCGCGGGCGACGAAGTAGACCAGAAACATCAGTGCGAACTCGGTCAGTTCGCAGTAGATGCCGACCCATATGCCGGTGTTGCCGGGGATGCGGTGGTCGGCTGGCGTCGTTGGGAGGGGGAGCGTGGCGGCGTGCATGGCAGCGGTGCCGTGACGGATGATGCTCTGATTATCGACCCGTGCCGGCAGCGGCGCGAGGACGATGGCGCGAATTCTTGATCCAGGTTAGATCGCCGGCGCTTGGCGGCTTGGCGCGCTGGGGCCGGGCTGCTGTGGTTTGGTTGGTATAAGACCATGTTTCGATAAGAAAAAAACGTGGAACATCGGTGTGCGGTGCTGGTCTTGCGGGGGCGGAAGCGGTAGAATTCGCCGCTTCGCACAATCCGTTTTCCAGGCAGGGCGCTGCATGCTTCATCCCACCCGTTTCGATGTCATTGTTGTTGGCGGCGGTCACGCCGGCACCGAGGCCGCGCTGGCCGCGGCGCGCATGGGCGTGCGCACCTTGCTGCTGACCCACAGCATCGAGACGCTGGGGCAGATGAGCTGCAATCCGTCGATTGGCGGCATCGGCAAGGGGCATCTGGTCAAGGAGGTCGACGCGCTGGGCGGCGCGATGGCCGCGGCCACCGACGAGGGCGGCATCCAGTTCCGCATCCTCAACGCCTCCAAGGGGCCGGCGGTGCGCGCCACCCGCGCCCAGGCCGACCGGGTGCTGTACAAGGCGGCGATCCGCCGCCGGCTGGAGAACCAGCCCAATCTCACCTTGTTCCAGCAGGCGGTCGACGACATCACCGTGGCCGGCGAGCGGGTCACCGGGGTGGTCACGCAGCTCGGCATTCGCTTCGAGGCGCCGGCCGTGGTGCTCACCGCGGGCACTTTTCTGAACGGGCTGATCCATGTCGGCCTGACCCATCACGCGGGCGGGCGCGCCGGCGATCAGCCGTCGATTTCGCTGGGCCAGCGGCTCAAGGAGCTCAAGCTGCCGCAGGGCCGCCTGAAGACCGGCACGCCGCCGCGCATCGACGGGCGCACGGTCGATTTTTCGGCGATGACGGTGCAGCCCGGCGATGACCCGGTGCCGGTGTTCAGCTTTCTCGGCTCGGTGGCGCAGCACCCGGCGCAGTTGCCGTGCTGGATCACCCACACCAATGCGCGCACCCACGAGATCATTCGCAACAACCTCGACCGCTCGCCGATGTATTCGGGCGTGATCGAAGGTGTCGGGCCGCGTTACTGCCCGTCGATCGAAGACAAGATCCACCGCTTCGCGGACAAGGACAGCCACAACATTTTCCTCGAGCCGGAAGGGCTGGAGACACACGAGATCTATCCCAACGGGATCTCCACCTCGCTGCCCTTCGACGTGCAGCTGCAGGTGGTGCGCAGCATTGCGGGCATGGAGAACGCGCACATCCTGCGCCCCGGCTATGCCATCGAATACGACTACTTCGATCCGCGCAATCTCAAGAGCTCACTCGAAACCAAAACGTTTGCGGGACTGTTTTTTGCCGGCCAGATCAACGGCACCACCGGCTACGAAGAGGCGGCCGCGCAGGGTCTGCTTGCCGGCGCCAACGCGGCGCTGCAGGTGCAGCAGCGCGAGGCGTGGTGTCCGCGCCGCGACGAGGCGTATCTGGGCGTGCTGGTCGACGACCTGATCACCCGCGGGGTGGCCGAGCCGTACCGCATGTTTACCTCGCGCGCCGAATTCCGCCTGAGTCTGCGTGAGGACAACGCCGACCTGCGGCTGACCGAAAAGGGGCGCGAACTGGGGCTGGTGGACGATGTGCGCTGGGCTGCGTTCTGCGCCAAAAGTGAGGCCATCGAGCGCGAAACGGCGCGCCTCAAGGCCACCTGGGCGCAGCCGGACCGGGTGCCGGCCGAGGCCGCCGAGCGGGTGGTGGGCAAGGCGCTGGAGCGTGAGTACAGCTTCTTCGATCTGCTCCGCCGGCCGGGCGTGGGCTATGCCGCGCTGATGTCGCTGCCGGGCGCGCCCGAGGTGCCGGAGGCCGACCCGAGTGTGGTCGAGCAGCTCGAGATTGCGGCGCAATATCAGGGCTACATCACGCGTCAGCAGGAGGAGGTGGCGCGCGCGGCGCAGGCGGAGTCCACCGCGCTGCCGCTGGATCTCGATTACGCGCAGGTGCGCGGGCTGTCCAAGGAAGTGCAGCAGAAGCTGGCCGAGCACCGCCCGCAGACGATTGGTCAGGCGGGGCGGATTCAGGGCGTGACCCCGGCGGCGATCTCGCTGTTGCTGGTGCATCTGAAGCGCCGCGCCGGTGCGCGCACGCTGGCCGACGATCAGAGGTCGGCATGAGCGATATCGCAAGCCTGGCGCGCGGGCTGGCCGAAATGGGGATTGATCTGCCCGAGGCGGCACGCGAAAAGCTGGTTGCCTACGCGGCGCTGCTGAGCAAGTGGAACAAGGTGTACAACCTGACCGCGATCCGCGATGGCGGCCAGATCATGAGCCACCATCTGCTCGATTCGCTCACCGTGCTGCCGCATCTGAGCGGCGTGAAACACCTCGCGGACATCGGTTCGGGCGGCGGTCTGCCGGGAATTCCGCTGGCGATTGCGCGGGCCGATCTGGCGGTGACCTCGATCGAGACGGTGAACAAGAAGGCCAGTTTTCAGCAGCAGGCGAGGATCGAGTTGCAGCTGAAAAACTTCGAACCCCTGTGCGCGCGGGTCGAGGAGGTGCGCCGCGAGACCGGCTTTGACGGCATCATTTCGCGTGCCTTCGCGGAGCTGGCCGATTTTGTGCGCCTGAGCGCCCACCTGCTCGCGCCGGGGGGGCGTTTGTACGCCATGAAAGGGGTATATCCTCACGAGGAGATTGCCCGCCTGCCCGCCGGTTTTGCGGTGGTGGAGGCGGTGCAACTGGCCGTGCCGGACGTCGACGCGCACCGTCATCTGATCATCATCGAACGAAACGGAAACGCCTGATGGCCCGAATTTTTTGTGTTGCCAACCAGAAGGGCGGCGTTGGAAAAACCACCACCTGCGTGAATCTGGCCGCTGCGCTGGCGGCGCGAAAGCAGCGTGTGCTGCTCGTCGATCTCGACCCGCAGGGCAATGCCACCGGCGGCAGCGGGGTCGACAAGCGCGCGCTGACGCGCTCGGTGTATCACGTGCTGGTCGGGCTGGCGGATCTGGCCGCGGTGCGCGTGCGCTCGCCGTCGGGCAACTACGACGTGCTGCCGGCGAACCGCGATCTGGCCGGTGCGGAAGTCGAGATGGTAGAGATCGATGACCGCGAAAAGCGCCTCAAGAAAGCACTGGCCGGGGTGGCCGATGAGTACGACTTCGTGCTCATCGACTGCCCGCCCTCGCTGTCGCTGCTGACGCTCAACGGGCTGTGTTCGGCGCACGGCGTGATCATTCCGATGCAGTGCGAGTACTACGCGCTGGAGGGGCTGTCCGATCTGGTCAACACGATCAAGAAGGTGCATGCCAACCTCAACCGCGATCTCAAAATCATCGGCCTGCTGCGCGTCATGTTCGATCCGCGCATGACGCTCCAGCAGCAGGTGTCGGCGCAGCTGGAGGATCACTTCGGCGACAAGGTGTTCAAGGCCGTCGTGCCGCGCAACGTGCGCCTCGCCGAGGCGCCCAGCCACGGCTTGCCAGGCGTGATCTACGACGCCAGCGCCAAGGGGGCTCAAGCCTACGTGGCTTTTGCAAAGGAAATGATCCAGCGCGTCAAGACGCTGTGACACGGGGAATTCGGTAAGGCTATGGCACCTCCCAAACTCAAAGGACTCGGTCGCGGACTCGACGCGCTGCTCGCGGCGAATCTGGACGACGCCGACAAGGGCGAGTTGCAGACGCTGCTGGTGGATGCGCTCCAGCCCGGGAAGTATCAGCCGCGCACGCGGATGGATCCCGGCTCGCTGGAGGAACTCGCGGCGTCGATCAAGGCGCAGGGCGTGATGCAGCCGGTGCTGGTGCGCCCGGTGAGCGAGGACCGCTACGAAATCATCGCCGGCGAGCGACGCTGGCGGGCGAGCCAGATCGCCGGGCTGGATCAGGTGCCGTGTCTGGTGCGGGAAATCCCTGACGAGGCCGCGCTGGCCATGTCGCTGATCGAAAACATTCAGCGCGAAAACCTCAACCCGCTTGAAGAGGCGGCCGGGATTCAGCGGCTGGTCGACGAGTTCGACATGACCCACCAGCAAGCCGCCGACGCCGTCGGACGATCGCGCCCGGCGGCCACCAATCTGCTGCGCCTGCTGCAGCTCGCGCCGCCGGTGCAGGAGCTGCTCATGGCCGGCGATATCGACATGGGTCATGCGCGCGCGCTGTTGCCGCTCGATGGCGCCGGTCAGGTGCAGCTTGCCAATCGTGCCGCCGGACGGGGCTTGTCAGTGCGCGAGGTCGAGCGGTTGGTGCATCATGAACTGAAGCCACGAAGCCTGCGCGCCAAGCCCGCGCCAGACCGTGATCTGCAGCGAATTGAAGAGGCCTTGTCCGATGCCCTCGGGGCAACCGTCAAGGTCAAGGCCAATCGCAAGGGGGCGGGCACCTTGAGTGTCGGCTTCAGCAGTCTTGATCAACTTGATGCTTTGCTGGCGAGATTGGGTTAATCTGCACATCGGGTTGACGTTACGTCAATATGAATGTTGCGGTGCAGCAAAGTTTGACTTTGCTGTGGTTAACCCCTAGTATTGCCGGAATTTTTTGCGGTCCACTGCCTTCGGGCGGGTTGGAACGCGTAAGGGATGGGATGTTCAAAGCTGTCTTGTTTCAGCTGATCGCGACGCTGTTTGGCGCGGCGCTGGCAGCAGCTCTGTTCGGGGTTCAGGGGGCATATTCCGCCGCGGCCGGAGGTCTGGCTTGCGTGCTGCCGAACGCTCTCTTTGCCTTGAAGCTGGCCGCTACCGGTGGCCGTGCTCCTGCCTCTTACCCGGCCGCATTCTTCGTTGGCGAATTTATCAAGGTCGCCGCGATAGTGGGATTATTGGCGCTGGCTGCCATGACGATTGAAGGCCTCCACTGGGGGGCGCTGCTGATCGGCATGGTGCTGGCACTCAAAGCGAATCTTTTTGCATTTTGGGTGAAGACTTAATCATGGCTACAGGGCACGCTCCCACCGCATCCGAATACATTGTCCACCACCTGACCCAGCTCAACACTTCGGGTCACGCGCAGGAAAATGTCATTGACTGGTCGATTATCAATATCGACACCTTGTTCTATTCAGTGCTGATCGGGGCGCTCGGTCTGTATTTCCTGTGGCGTGCTGCCTCCAAGGCCACGTCTGGTGTGCCAGGGCGCTTCCAGGCGGCTGTCGAGCTGCTCGTTGAGATGGTGGCCGACCAGGCGAAAGGCATTGTTCATAGCGCCGAGTCGCGCAAGTTCGTCGCGCCTCTGGCTTTGACCGTGTTCGTGTGGATTTTCCTTATGAACGCGATGGACTTGCTGCCGGTCGATCTGCTGCCGCGCATCGGCGAAATGTTCGGCATCCACTACATGCGTGTCGTGGCGACCGCCGATCTGAATGGATCCCTTGGTATGGCAATCGGCGTATTGCTGGTGTGCCTCTACTACAACGTCAAGATCAAGGGCGCGAGCGGCTGGATTCACGAACTCTTTACCGCTCCTTTCGGCAGCCATCCGCTGCTCTATCCGGTGAACTTCCTCATGCAGATGATTGAGTTCCTGGCCAAGACCGTGTCACACGGCATGCGACTGTTCGGCAATATGTATGCTGGCGAGCTGGTGTTTATGCTGATCGCGTTGCTTGGCGGTACGGCAACGGTGTTCGGCTTTGTGGGCCACGTGATTGCCGGTTCGATCTGGGCGATCTTCCACATCCTGATCATCACCTTGCAGGCATTCATCTTCATGATGCTTGCGCTGGTGTATATCGGTCAGGCGCACGAAAGTCACTAAAAGCTATTTTTTAACCCGGTTTCGAAGCAAACCAATTTTTTACCTCAAGGAGTTGTCATGGAACACGTTCTGGGTTTTGTTGCGCTGGCCGCTGGCCTGATCATCGGTCTGGGTGCAATTGGTGCATGTATCGGTATCGGTATCATGGGTAGCAAGTATCTGGAAGCCTCGGCCCGCCAACCGGAACTGATGAACGCCCTGCAAACCAAGATGTTCCTGCTGGCCGGTCTGATCGATGCTGCATTCCTGATCGGTGTTGGTATCGCCATGATGTTTGCGTTCGCCAACCCGTTCCAGCTCTGATCCTCGGGTCCGTTCTTTTCTGATAACGAACCATAAGGACATCGCAACGTGAATCTGAACGCTACCCTGATAGCTCAGCTCGTTGTGTTCTTCATCCTGGTCGTCTTCACGATGAAATTCGTGTGGCCGCCCATTGTGAAGGCACTGGACGAGCGTGCCGAGAAGGTCGCGAACGGGCTGGCGGCTGCGGACAAAGCCAAGGCTGATCTGGCTCACGCCGAGAAGAAGGTTGTCGAGGAAATGCGCAAGGCCCGTGAATCTGCGGGTGATGTGCGTGCCTCTGCTGAAAAGCAGGCATCCCAACTCGTCGATGAGGCCCGCGCCGAAGCTGCCCGCATCATCGCTCAAGCACGTGAAGCTGCAGAGGCCGAAGCCGCCACCGCAGCCGAACGTGCCAAAGAAGCCCTGCGCGATCAGGTCGCCAATCTGGCCGTGGCCGGTGCAGAGAAAATTCTGCGCAAGGAAGTCGACGCCAAAGCCCATGCCGATCTGCTGGCCAATCTGAAACAGGAACTTCAATAAGTCATGGCCGAAAACGTCACCATCGCGCGCCCCTACGCAGAAGCCGCTTTCAAGCTGGCGGAGGGGGCTGGTGCGCTGGGGCCCTGGTCGGAAGCACTGGATCGTATGGCAGCTGTTGCTGCCGATCCGCAGATGAAAGCCTGCATCACCAACCCGACGCTCGGAGTCGACAGCCTCGTTGAGCTGTTTTCGGGCATCGTTGGTGGCAAGCTCGACGAGACGCAGCAGAACTTTGTTCGCGTCCTCGCAGAGAACGAACGTCTGTCGGTGCTTCCCGAGATCCGTGACCTGTTCGTTGTACGCAAGAACGAACACGAAGGCGTGCTGGATGCGGACATCGTGTCTGCTTTCCCGCTTGATGGTGCAACGCTGAAAAAGCTGACGCAGGAGCTTGAGGCCAAATTCAAGGCCAAGCTGAATGTGTCCGTGACGGTAGATCCCGCGCTGATTGGTGGCGTTGTGGTTGCTGTCGGCGATGATGTCATCGATGCCTCGGTCCGCGGCAAACTCGCGAACATGGCCGCCGCGCTTAAGAATTAGGAGCATTGGAATGCAACTCAACCCCTCTGAAATCAGTGATCTGATCAAGAGCCGGATTCAGGACCTGCAGCTGGCCGCAAGCGCGCGCAACGAAGGTACGGTTGTTTCCGTTACCGACGGTATCTGCCGCATTCACGGTCTGGCCGACGTGATGCAGGGTGAAATGCTTGAATTTCCCGGCAACACCTTTGGTCTGGCGCTCAACCTCGAGCGCGACTCTGTTGGCGCGGTGGTGCTTGGCGAATACGAGCACATCATCGAAGGCGACACCGTCAAGGCGACCGGACGTATTCTCGAAGTGCCCGTCGGGCCGGAGCTCATCGGGCGTGTGGTAAATGGTCTCGGCCAGCCGATCGACGGCAAGGGCCCGATCAACGCAGCGCTGACTGACAAGATCGAGAAAGTCGCGCCGGGCGTGATCGACCGCAAGTCGGTGTCTCAGCCGGTGCAGACCGGCCTCAAGTCAGTCGATGCCATGGTGCCGATCGGCCGGGGTCAGCGCGAACTGATCATCGGCGACCGCCAAACCGGCAAAACAGCGGTTGCGGTGGATGCCATCATCAACCAGAAAGGCCAGAACATGTTCTGCGTCTATGTTGCCATCGGTCAGAAAGCCTCGACCGTTGCCAACGTGGTGCGCAAGCTGGAAGAGAACGGCGCGATGGAATACACCATCGTCGTTGCCGCGACCGCTTCCGAATCGGCCGCCATGCAGTACCTGTCGGCTTACGCCGGCTGCACCATGGGCGAGTACTTCCGCGACCGTGGTCAGGACGCGCTGATCGTTTATGACGATCTGACTAAGCAAGCGTGGGCCTACCGCCAGGTGTCCCTGCTGCTGCGCCGTCCGCCGGGCCGTGAAGCCTACCCCGGTGACGTGTTCTACCTGCACTCCCGCCTGCTCGAGCGTGCTGCGCGTGTCAACGAGGAATACGTCGAAAAGTTCACCAACGGTGAAGTCAAGGGCAAGACCGGCTCATTGACCGCGCTGCCGGTGATCGAAACGCAAGCGGGTGACGTGTCCGCCTTCGTGCCGACCAACGTGATTTCCATTACCGACGGCCAGATTTTCCTTGAGACCGATCTGTTCAACGCCGGTATTCGCCCCGCCATCAACGCCGGTATTTCGGTGTCGCGTGTCGGTGGTGCGGCCCAGACCAAAGTCATCAAGAAGCTCGGTGGCGGTGTGCGTCTTTCTCTGGCGCAGTATCGCGAACTGGCGGCGTTTGCGCAGTTTGCATCCGACCTCGATGAAGCGACACGCAAGCAGTTGGAGCGCGGCCGTCTGGTGACCGAACTGATGAAGCAGCCCCAGTATTCACCGATGTCGGTGTCGACCATGGCGCTGACGCTGTACGCGTCCAACAACGGTTATTTCGACGATGTCGACGTATCTCGCGTGCTGGCGTGTGAAACGGCTTTGCACCAGTTTGTTAAGACCAAGCACTCGGCATTGATCGACAAGATCGAAAGCACCTTGAATCTCGACGGCGACGACGAGAAAACGCTGGTGTCGGCGATCGAAGAGTTCAAGAAGAGCTGGGCCTGATAACGCGTACGGAGACGGAATATGGCAAGCGGTAAGGAAATCCGTACGAAGATCAAGAGTGTCCAGAACACTCGCAAGATCACCAAGGCCATGGAAATGGTGGCCGCATCGAAAATGCGCAAAGCGCAGGAACGCATGCGTGCCGCCCGTCCGTACGCCGAAAAGATTCGTCGACTCGCTGCACACCTGTCTCAGGCAAACATCACCGAGTATCAGCACCCGTTCCTGGTGACCAAAGATGACGCCAAGCGGATTGGCGTCATCGTGGTGACCACCGACAAGGGGCTGTGCGGCGGCTTGAACACCAACGTGCTGCGGATGACGGTCGCTTCGATGAAGGAGTGGGAGAGTCAAGGCGCCACCAGCATCAGCGCAACCTGCATCGGCAACAAGGGATACGGGTTCATGCAGCGCATGGGCGTAAAAGTATCGTCGCATGCCGTTCAGCTCGGCGATACGCCGCATCTGGAGCAGCTGATCGGGCCGGTCAAGGTCATGCTCGATGCGTTCCAGAATGGCGAGCTCGATGCGGTCTATCTGGCCTATACCCGCTTCATCAACACGATGAAGCAGGAGCCGCAGGTCGAACAGTTGCTGCCGCTGACCGGCGACCAGCTCGGTGCGCCCGAAGGTTCATGGGATTACCTCTACGAGCCGGACCCCCAGGTCGTGATCGACGAACTCCTGGTGCGCTATGTCGAAGCGCTTGTGTATCAGGCAGTGGCCGAGAACATGGCGTCGGAACAAAGTGCGCGCATGGTCGCAATGAAGGCCGCGTCGGACAACGCGAAGAACGTGATTGGCGAGTTGCAACTGGTCTACAACAAGACCCGTCAAGCGGCGATTACCAAAGAGTTGTCGGAAATCGTCGGCGGCGCAGCGGCGGTCTAACGGATTATTGATTTAAGGAAAAACGATGAGTACTGGTACGATCGTTCAGTGTATCGGCGCGGTGGTGGATATTCAGTTCCCGCGCAACGAGATGCCCAAGGTGTATGAGGCGCTGAAGCTTCAGGATGCCGAAAGTTCCTTCGCGGAAAATGGCCTCACCTTCGAGGTCCAGCAGCTTCTCGGTGATGGCGTGGCGCGCACGATTGCCCTCGGTTCGTCCGACGGCCTGCGTCGTGGCATGGCGGTTGCCGGCACCGGTGCACCGATTTCGGTCCCGGTTGGTGAGGGTACGCTGGGTCGCATCATGGACGTGCTGGGTCGCCCGATCGACGAAGCGGGTCCGATTGCGAGCGACGAGTTGCGCGCAATTCACCAGACCGCACCGAAGTTCGACGAACTGTCCCCGTCCGTGGAACTGCTCGAAACCGGCATCAAGGTTATCGACCTGATCTGCCCGTTCGCCAAGGGCGGCAAGGTCGGTCTGTTCGGTGGCGCCGGTGTGGGCAAGACCGTGAACATGATGGAGCTGATCAACAACATCGCCAAGCAGCACTCCGGTCTGTCGGTGTTCGCTGGCGTGGGTGAGCGTACTCGTGAGGGTAACGACTTCTACCACGAGATGAAGGACTCCAACGTGCTCGACAAGGTGGCCATGGTGTTCGGCCAGATGAACGNNCCCCGGGCAACCGTCTGCGCGTGGCACTGACCGGCCTGACCATGGCCGAGCGCTTCCGTGACGATGGCCGCGACATCCTGTTCTTCGTCGACAACATCTACCGCTACACGTTGGCCGGTACCGAAGTGTCCGCGC
>JAGRFQ010000100.1:8866-9112 GCA_020445945.1 Rhodocyclaceae bacterium | reverse complement strand
CCTGGGAGGGCTTCGTCCACGCGGTGACCGTGACCATCCCGGACTCCCTCGACGGCAGTCACGTGCGGATCGTCATCTTCTCCTGCCTGCTCGGTTCCCTGGTCGCCATGGTCGCGACGGAAGGGGCTGTGGGCGTCGGTGCCGGCGCCGGCGCATGCGCCAGTGGCATCGGGGTGCCGCCCTCGTCTGCGCTCACCGGCGCGGGCGGCGCGTGGAAGGGCAGGCGGGCCATGGCGTGCACGGTGG
>JAGRFQ010000100.1:0-8701 GCA_020445945.1 Rhodocyclaceae bacterium | reverse complement strand
CTGTCGAGCTCTTCCCACAGGTAGCCGGCGATGTCGAAGCTCACCTCGGCTTCGTGCGCGCAGGCGGGGCAGGCGATGGCCAGCGCGAGGTCGGCCCAGGGGTCGGCGGCTTCGAGGGCGTCTTCGGCGGCAGCCAGCAGCGCGGCCAGGGCTGCGGCATCGTCGGGCAGCGCCGCGCTGTCCTCGGCGCAGTGGCGCAGCAACGCCTGCGCGGCCGCGCCGGGGTCGGGGGTGTCGGCCAGCGCGGCGAGGTGGCGGCTGCTCGGGTGGTGGAAGCGGTGGCCGTCGACGACAATCGGCGCGTCCCCCTCGGCCGGCATCGGCGGCAGGTCGGCCGCATCGAGCGTGAACTCCATGCGCTCGCCGCAGGCCGGGCAGTCGACCCAGGCCGGCAATTGGCCGCCGAAATGGGCACGGCGCAGCGCCATTAACGCGGCGTTGCGCACCCCCAGCGGCGCGTCGGCCAACTGGTCGACCGGCCACTCGGGCGCGGCGAGGGCGTGGAGCAGCACGGCGCGATCGATCGGATGGCGTCGTGTGCCCTGCTCCCAGACCGACAGGAGGCGTTCCGGGCGGATGCCGAGCATGGTCTCAGGCCGGTTCGGTGAAGCTCGGCTCGGTCGGCTCGGTCACGTCGTAGTCGCGCTCCCAGCCTTCGTTCTCCAGCTTGAGGGTCTGGATGGCGACGGCGTTGGCGTTGGCATCGAGGTCGGGCAGGGCCTGATATTCGGACACCCAGCAGCGATACACCTTGTAGGCCAGCACGAGCTGGCCGGCTTCGTTGTAGACCTCGATGATGAGGTCCTTGCGGAAGTCCTTGAGCGAGACCTCGGCGCCCAGGCCAGAGCCGAAGTTCCACACCTTGTTGGCCCACTGCTCGAACTCGACGTCGTGGGTGACGCCACGCTCCAGCGTGATGGCCTCGAACTTGGTGCGCCCGGGCGACTTGCGCGAGGTGCTCGGATCACCCCCTTCGCGGTGCTCGACCAGTTCCGTGGAGCGCTTGAGCGCGCCCACCTTGCTGATGCCGGCCACGTAGCGGCCGTCCCACTTGACCCGGAATTTGAAGTTCTTGTACGGGTCGAAGCGCTGCGTGTTGACGCTGAACTGTGCCATCTGCGTTCTCCTTGATCAGGCCTCGATCTGACCGGCCATCTGCTGGATTTTCAGAACCACAAACTCGGCCGGCTTGAGCGGCGCGAAGCCGACGAGGATGTTCACCACGCCTCGGTCGATGTCGTTCTGGGTGGTGGTCTCGCGGTCGCACTTGACGAAGTAGGCCTCGCGCGGGCTGCTGCCCTGGAAGGCGCCCTGGCGGAACAGGGTCTGCATGAAGGCGCCGATGTTGAGCCGGATCTGCGCCCACAGCGGTTCGTCGTTGGGCTCGAAGACCACCCACTGGGTGCCGCGGAACAGGCTTTCCTCGAGGAACAGCGCGAGGCGGCGCACCGGCAGGTATTTCCACTCGGAGGCCAGCAAGTCGGCGCCGGCCAGGGTGCGTGCGCCCCACACCAGATGGCCGGTGACCGGGAAGCTGCGCAGGCAGTTGAGGCCGATGGGGTTGAGCTGGCCGTTCTGCGGGTCGGTCATGGTGTAGGTCAGGCCCTGCGCGCCGGAGAAGCTGGCGGCCAGCCCCGCCGGGGCCTTCCACACCCCGCGCTGCACATCGGTGCGCGAGATGATGCCGGCCACCGCGCCGCAGGGGGCGAAGTCGGCCAGGCGGTTCTCGGACAGCGGGTCGGGCATGCGCAGGCGCGGGAAGTAGGCGGCGGCGTTGATGGCCGCGTCGTTGCCGATGGCGCCGCGCAGGGTGTTCACGCCGGCCACGGCGGTGGCGATGGCGGTGGCCGGGTTGGATGTCCAGGCCGCCGGTGCGTCGACGATGAGCACCGCGCGCCGGGTCTGGCAGTAGGCCGCAGCCGCCGCCCAGGTGGCGTTGGCGAGGTCGTTGGTGGGGGTGCGCGGCGGGATGCACAACAGGTTGAAGAGGTCGGCCGACTCCAGCGCGAAGATGCCGGTGCGGGCGTTCTGGTCGCCGGTGATCTGCGCATCGGCGATGGGGTTGCCGTCCGAGCCCAGCGAACCGGCCGCGGTGGCGGTGCCGTCGGGGTTGGCGACCGACACCGTGGCGTTGTTCGGGCTCTCGGTGACCGGCGCGGCGGTGCGCACATTGACCAGGGCGGACTGCTCGTTCAGCACGGTGTTCACGAAGCGCGGGCTGGCCGGGTCCACCGACACGTTGCGGAATTGCTCCGAGGCGATCGCGCGGGTGCCGCCGGGGCGGTCGAGCTCCTCGACCAGCAGGTTGAACAGCAGGGTGTCGGCCGGATCGCGGGTCACGTGATCGACCGTCGCGCGCAAGGCGCTGCCCCAGGTGCCGGGGCTGGCCGCCTCGAGCACCAGCGAGCCGCCGGCGGTGGCCAGGGTGAGGGTGGCGGTGCTGGTCGACACCGTGCCGTTGAACACCCGCACGATCAGCGCGTCGCTGCCGCCGTGCTGGAAGAACTGGTGCGCTGCGTAGCTCAGCGTGCTGGGCTGCCACAGGCCGCCGAACAGGCGCGAATATTCGGCGAAGCTCTGCACCCGCACCGGGGTGTTGACCGGTCCGCGCAGCGCGCGTCCGATGAAGGCGGTGATGGAGGTGGCGACCCCGGTGATGGTGCGTACACCGCTGGGCACCTCCTCGATATAGACACCGGGGTAAGACAAGGCAGACGGCATGATCGTGGCTCCTCGTTTCAGAGATGTCCGCCGGTGCGCCGGGTGTGCGGACGCGCGGCGGGGCGTTCCCGAATTGCTTGCTGCGTGCTGAACGGTGGTGTCGGTGCACCCCTCGATGACCGGGCCCGCGCGCCGGGCGCGGTGCGGATGGCCACCTGACCGGCACGGCAAGCCCTGTTGCTTGACGTTCTATCAATCTAGAAACAATGCCATCCGTATTCAACCGCGACGCGCTGGAATTCGTCGTAAATAGTGCGTTCGCGTCGAGTGACCTGGTTCATGGAAATGACAATGGCGTTTTTTCGATGCGCCCTTGCGCGCACGCGAAAAGGCAGTCGAATCCTGCAGATAGGACACGCAATTTTTCATTTCGACGCGTGCCGCTACGCATGCAGCATGAGCGGATGCGCCGCGGGCACGGCGCGAACAAGATTGAAACAAGATGTGTGCTCGGCGTCGGGGTCACGTGGCGGCGATGCCTGCCGGGGCGGCTTACAATGGCAAGCCCGACGCGCCGGTGCGTTGCGCCATGAGCGGCCCGCGCGCATGCCCCGGTGGACGCTGCCTCAAAGGAAATCCGTGTCTGATCTGCCAAGCCTCCAGTGGACCGAAAACGATGCCACGCATACCGCCGCGTGGCGCTCCGCCGCCGGCCACGCGCCGCCCAAACGGGTGGTGATCGCCGATGACACCACGCCGGCCGACACGGCCTGGCGGCTCGCTTGCGAAGGCACCGCGCTGCTGTGGCGGGGCGACTTTCAGAACGCGCGCCAGTTGCTCTCGGCCATCGCCCGGCGGATCGACCGCAAGCCGCGCAAGCCGCCCGCCGGGGCCGATGCGCCGACGCGCTTTCACCTCTACCGGCAGGCGCAGGCGCAGCGTGCGCGCACGCTCGGCATGCTGCTGGTGGCGCTCGACGCGCAGTACGCGCTGGGGCTACGTCGCGCGCCCGAGGTGGCGACCGCCTGCACGGCGGCGTGGGGTGCACAGGGCGGCGCCTGCGTGGTGTCGCTGCGCGAGTTGCTCGGCGTGGTGGGCGCGCATCAGTGGCGTCTCAAGGGGGTCGCGGTGGCGGCGCTGGGGGCGCGGATTCATCCGCACTACGGCGTGTTTTCGCCGGTGCGTGGCGAGTATGTCGAGCTGGTCGCGCGTGCGCCGCTGCCCGCCGACACCGCGCTGGCGGTCGACGTGGGCACCGGCTCGGGCGTGCTCGCAGCGGTGCTGGCGCGGCGCGGCGTGGCGCGGGTGGTGGCGACCGATGTCGAGCCGGCGGCGCTGGCGTGCGCGCGCGACAACATCGATCGGCTGGGGCTGGGCGGGCAGATCGAGGTGGCCGACTGCGATCTGTTCGCGCCGCTGCGTGCGCCGCTGGTGGTGTGCAATCCGCCCTGGCTGCCGGGGCGGCCGGGCACGCCGCTGGAGCGGGCGATCTACGATCCGGACAGCCGCATGCTGCGTGCGTTTCTCGACGGGCTGGCGGCGCATCTAAGCCCCGGCGGGGAGGGCTGGCTGGTGCTGTCGGATCTGGCCGAGCACCTCGGCCTGCGCACGCGCGATGCGCTCAGCGGCTGGATCGCGGCGGCCGGGCTGCGCGTGCTCGAGCGCCTCGACACCCGCCCGGTGCATCCCCGGGCGCGCGACGCCAGCGATCCGCTGCATGCGGCGCGCGCGGCCGAGGTGACCTCGCTGTGGCGGCTGGCGGCGGCCTGATCAGGTGTCCCACACCACCGTGGCGGCGAGCATGTAGCCGGCGCCGTACACGGTCTTGATGATCCGGGCGTGCTGCGGGTCTTCTTCGAGCCGGCGGCGCAGGCGCGAGATGCGCAGGTCGATGCTGCGGTCGAGCGCGGAGACGTCGCGCCCGTCGAGGAGCTGGTCGCGCGACAGGATCTGGTTGGGGTGTTCGAGCAGGAGCGTGAGCAGTTGCGCCTCGGCCTGGCTGAGCGTGCTCTCGACGCCGTCCGGGCTGACCAGCGTGAAGGTGCCCAGATCGAAGCGCCAGTTGGCAAAGCGGGCGCGCTTGACGGCGCCCAGCGTCGCCGGCGCGGTGCTGGTCTGGTAGCGCCGGTACACGCTGCGCACGCGGGCGATGAGTTCGCGCGGCTCGAAGGGTTTGGTGACGTAGTCGTCGGCGCCCAGTTCGAGCCCCAGCACGCGGTCGTGGGTGTCGACGCGCGCGGTGACGATGAGCAGGCCGAAGCCGTAGTTGGTACGCAGCTGGCTGACCACATGCAGTGCGTCCATGTCCGGCAGGCCGAGGTCGAGGATGGTGATGTGCGGTGGCTGGATGCGCAGCTGACGCAGAAAGTCGCCACCGCTGAAGAACAGCTTGCAACGGAAATCGAACTTGAGCAGCGTGCGTTCGATGAGCTGGGCGACGCGCACATCGTCCTCAACCACGTAGATCAGCGGCCGCTTGGTATCGGTCATGTGCTCCTCCTTCTTCTGTGCCCGGTCGGCGCTTGTGGTGCGCCGTGCCATGCCCCCGCGCGGGAGGGCGGGCCGGTTGTCCTAGTGATGCATTGCGCTGCGCAAGGCGTCGGCGAGTGCCTCGCGGGTAAAGGGTTTGGCGAGCACAAAGGTGTCGCGGTCCTCGTGCTGGCCGGGGTGTTGCGCCGCATAGCCGCTCATCAGCACCAGCGGCAGCTCGGGGCGCAGGCGGCGCACGAAGCGCGCCAGCGCACGGCCGTCCATGCCGCCGGGCATCACCACGTCGGTGAGCACGGCGCCGATGGCGGGAACGTTTTCGATCATGTCGGCTGCCTCGTGGCCGTTTTCGGCTTCGAGCACCGCGCAGCCCAGCGCGGCGAGTTGCTTGCGCACGATCTTGCGTACCTCGGCGTCGTCCTCGACCAGCAAGACCAGGGTGTTGGAGAGCGCGACGGGGGGCGCGGCCCGCGCGGCGCCGTCGGTGGCATCCGTGCCCGCGGGCGCGACCCGCGGCACCAGCAGCGCCACCGTGGTGCCCACCGCCTGACGGCTGCGGATGCGCACGCCGCCGCTCGATTGCTTGATGAAGCCATACACCATCGACAGCCCCAGCCCGCTGCCGATGCCGAAATTCTTGGTGGTGAAGAAGGGCTCGAAGACGCGCGCCAGAATTGCGCCGTCCATGCCCGTGCCGTTGTCGGTGACGGCAATCTGGATGTAGTCGCCGGGCGGCACTTCGAGGTCGCTGGCGGCGGTGCCTTCGATGCGTTCGAGCGAGGTCTCGATGCCGAGCTGGCCGCCGTTGGGCATCGCGTCGCGGGCGTTGAGCGCCAGATTGAGCAGCGCGCTCTGCAGTTGGTGCGGGTCGACCTGGGCGACCAGATCGTCGTCGCGCGAGGTGGTCGACACGGTAATCGCGCGCGGCACCGAGCGGCGGATCAGGCGCGCCATGTCGAGCACCAGCGCGTTGACTTCGACCGCGCAGGGCTCGATTGGCTGTTGGCGCGAGAAGGTCAGCAGGCGCTTGATGAGCTCCGCGCCGCCCTCCGCCGCACCCATCGCCGGCTCGACGAACTCGGTCATCTCGGGCGCTTCGGGCAGGGCCTCGCGCAGGCCGGTGAGGTTGCCCATGATCACCGTCAGCATGTTGTTGAAGTCGTGCGCCAGCCCGCCGGTGAGCTGGCCGATGGCTTCCATTTTCTGCGCCTGGGCGAGGGCGTTCTGGGTGCGCCGCTGCTCGGTGATGTCGACCGAGTGGACGAAGCAGCCGATTATCGTGCCGTCGGGCGAGATGTCCGGCAGCAGCGTGCTGCGCGCGAACATGCGCGCCCCGTCGGCGCCGTCGAGGGCGTATTCGTAGGTTGCCTCCTCGCCGGCCAGCGCGGCGCGCACGTCGGCCTCGACGCGGGTGAACAGCGTCTCGCCGATGACTTCGCGGATCGGCTTGTCGGTCATCCCCTCGCTGGTCCAGCCAAACCACTCGGCGTAGCGCTTGTTGGCGTAGCGGTAGGTCCAGGTGTGGTCGAAGTAGGCGATGTGGGCCGGAATGGTGTCGGTGATCAGGCGCAGCCGCGCCTCGCTGTTGCGCAGCCGCGCCTCGCTGTTGCGCAGGCGGGTGGCGATCTTCTGGTTGTTTTCGAGCGCGCCGCGCAGCTCGGCGTTGGCCGCGGTGAGCTCCTCGGTGCGCGCCGCGATGTGCGCTTCGAGCTCGCTCTGGTGCTGGTCGATCTGGCGGCGCTGGCGCTCGGCCTCGGTGATGTCGGAGTACAGCGTGATGAAGCCGTTGTGCGGCAGCGGAAAACCGCGGATCAGCAGCAGCGTGCCGTCGGGGCGGCGGCGCTCGGTCTCGTGGCGCGAAAAGCCGGCCGCGTCGGCGACGCGCTCGGCCACCTGCGCGTCGATGTCGCCCGGGCCGTATTCGCCGCGCTCGGCGTTGTAGCGGATGAAGGCTTCGAAGGGCGTGCCGGGGGTGCCGAGGTGGTCGGGGAAATCGAGCAGGCGCAGGAAGCTGCGGTTGCAGGTGACCAGGCGCAGCGTGTGGTCGAACACGGTGACCCCGTCGTTGATGTGGTCGAGCGCGGCCGAGACCATTTCGCGGTAGCGCTGGTCGCTGATCGGCAAGGCGGCGGGGTTGGGCGGGGACGGGCGCTCGGTCATGGCGATGCAAGGTCCGGTCGGTGCAGCGATGGCTGCAATTCTAGGGGCTTGGCCGGCCGATGTTGCGGCAGACAAGATTCAGTACATTTTGCAGAAAGTTTCGACAACTTTTGTTGCCACTCTGCGTGACCAATCCGCCGCTGAGCGGAGGTGTGCCGGCCGTGTCCGGTGCCCGGTCCAACCATCTGGTTACGAGGAGTCGAAAGGTGTCGAGCAATCCCTATCTGCAGGGGCTGGAGAAGAATTCCGCCAATTATGTCGCGCTGTCGCCGCTGAGCTTCATCGAGCGCAGCGCCAGTGTCTATCCGCAGCGTACCAGCGTGATTCACGGCGCGCGCACCTTCACCTGGTCGCAAACCTACGACCGCTGTCGCCAGTTGGCCAGTGCGCTGACGGCGAAGGGCATCGGCCGCGGCGACACCGTGGCGGTGATGCTGTCGAATGTGCCGGCGATGTTCGAAGCGCATTTCGGTGTGCCGATGATCGGCGCGGTGCTGAACACGCTCAACACCCGCCTCGACGCCGAGGCCATCGCCTTCATGCTCGCCCACGGCGAGGCC
Organism: Rhodocyclaceae bacterium; assembly: GCA_020445945.1. Classification (GTDB taxonomy): domain Bacteria; phylum Pseudomonadota; class Gammaproteobacteria; order Burkholderiales; family Rhodocyclaceae; genus Nitrogeniibacter. Next base: position 833 of record JAGRFQ010000100.1, on the reverse strand, counting down.
AAGGTGCTGATCACCGATCCCGAGTTTGCCGAGGTCGTGGGCGCCGCGCTGGCGCTGCTCGACGGCCCCAAGCCGCTGGTGATCGACGCGCTCGATCCCGAATACCCCGGCACCACCTGCGTCGGCGAGATCGAGTATGAAGCCTTCATCGCCGAAGGCAGCGCCGAATTTGCGTGGCAGCTGCCCGAAGACGAGTGGGACGCCATTGCCTTGAACTACACCTCCGGCACCACCGGCAACCCGAAGGGGGTGGTCTATCACCACCGCGGCGCCTATCTGAACGCCGCCTCCAACATCATCAGCTGGGGCATGCCGGCGCACTCGGTCTATTTGTGGACGCTGCCGATGTTCCACTGCAACGGCTGGTGCTTCCCCTGGACGATGGCGGCCAACGCGGGCGTCAACGTCTGCCTGCGCAAGGTCGATCCGGCGCTGATCTTCGAGCTGATCCGCCGTTACAAGGTCAGCCACATGTGCGGCGCGCCGATCGTCTATGGCATGTTGATCAATGCCCCCGAAAAACTGCGCGAAGGCATCGACCACAAGATCAGCGGCCTGATCGCCGGCGCTGCGCCTCCGGCCGCGATCATCGAGGGCGCCGAGCGCATGGGCTTCGACATTACCCATGTGTATGGCCTGACCGAAACCTACGGCCCGGCCTCGGTGTGCGCCAAGCACCCGGAATGGGACGCGCTGCCGATCGACCGCCGCGCCGAGCGCAACGGGCGTCAGGGGGTGCGCAACCACATGCAGGAAGCGATCACCGTGCTCGACCCGGTGAGCATGACGGCGGTGCCGGCCGATGGCGAAACCATGGGCGAGATCATGTTCCG
>JAGRFQ010000023.1:14271-20565 GCA_020445945.1 Rhodocyclaceae bacterium | reverse complement strand
CGGTTGGGTGGCCACGGGGGGGCGGGCCGAAGCGGGCGCGCCGGCGGGGATCGGTGTTGACGCAGGGGTCGGGGTCGGTGTTGGCGCGGGTACGGGCGCATCCGCCACTGGCGTGCGCGGCGCCGGCGCACGCGGCGCGCCGATCAGATCCGGCGACACCTGCAGCACGGGCAACCCGCTGGCGGCCCCGGCCACTGCCGGCAGCGCCGCCAGCAGGTAGGGGATGGCTTTCAGGGTCCAGCGCTCGACGTGCGACAACGCGTTTTCTCCGGTCGTGAATGGCACACGGGCTGACGCTGGAATCAACGGCCCGACGGTGGTCTTTGGTAAAGTTGGCGATTTTACACGAACATTGAAAGGCCACCGTGCAAAGACTCGCGCAACTCCAGGCATGGCTTGAGGGCCGTTTCCCCGGCCGCCGCATCGACCTCGCCCCGGCCTCGGCCGACGCCAGNNCCAGCTTCCGGCGCTACTTCCGCGTCCGCATCGAGGGCGAGCGCGACACCCGCATCGCCATGGATGCCCCGCCGGACAAGGAAGACGTGCGCCCCTTCATCGCCGTCGCGCAACTGTTCGGCGACGCCGGCGCGCAGGTCCCGCAGGTGCTCGACAGCGACCTCGACGCAGGCTTTCTGCTGCTCACCGACCTCGGCGACACCACCTACCTCGCCGCGCTCGACGCCGACAGCGCCCACGCGCTGTATGCCGACGCGCTCGGCGCGCTGATCTGCATCCAGCAGGCCAGCCGCCCCGACGTGCTGCCGCCCTACGACCACGCCCGGCTGATGACCGAGATGGCGCTGTTCCCCGACTGGTATCTGGCGCGCCACAGGCACATCACCCTGAGCGACGCGGAGCGCAGCCAGCTCGACGCCATTTTCGAGCGCATCGCGGCGGTCAATCTGGCCGAGCCGCAGGTCTTCGTGCATCGCGACTTCCACAGCCGCAACCTGATGGTCACCGACCGCGGCGCCGGCGTGCTCGACTTCCAGGACGCGCTCTACGGCCCGATCACCTACGACCTGGTGTCGCTGTTCAAGGACGCCTACATCGACTGGGACGAAGCCTTCGTGCTCGACATGCTGGCCCGCTACTGGGACGCCGCGCGCCACCTCGGCCTGCCGGTGCCGGCCGACTTCGCCGCCTTCCACCGCGACTTCGAATGGATGGGCGTGCAGCGCCACCTCAAGGTGCTCGGCATCTTCGCCCGGCTGTGCCACCGCGACGGCAAGGCCGGCTACGTGGACGACATGCCACGGGTGATGAACTACCTGCGCAAGGCCTGCGAGCGCTACGGCGAACTGCGCCCGCTGCGCAAGCTGCTCGACCGCTGCGACCCGGTCGAAACGCAGACCGGCTTCACCTTCTGAGGCGCGCACGGCGATGAAAGCGATGATCCTCGCCGCCGGTCGTGGCGAGCGCATGCGCCCGCTCACCGACACCTGCCCCAAACCGCTGCTGGCGGCCGGCGGCGCGCCGCTGATCGTGCACCACCTGCGGCGTCTGGCGGCGGCCGGCTTTGGCGAGGTGGTCATCAACCACGCCCATCTGGGCGCGCAGATCGAAGCCGCGCTGGGCGACGGCCGCGCCTTCGGCCTGCGCATCGCCTACTCGCCCGAAGCCACCGCGCTGGAGACCGCCGGCGGCATCCGCCAGGCGCTGCCGCTGCTCGGCGAGGCGCCCTTCGCGGTCATCAACGGCGACGTGTTCTGCGCGCTCGACCTCGCCACCCTGCACGCCCCGGCGGCCACGCTGCGCGCCGACGGCGACCTCGCCCATCTGGTGCTGGTGGCCAATCCGGCGCATCACCCCGGTGGCGACTTCGCGCTCGACGCCGGCCGCGCGCGCGAGGCGGCCGACGACCGGCTCACCTTTTCCGGCCTGGGCGTTTATCATCCCGCCATGTTCGTCGACCTGCCGCCCGGCACGCCGGCACCGCTCGGCCCGCTGCTGCGCCACGCGATGGCCGCCGACCGGGTCAGCGCCCGGCGCTTTGACGGCCTGTGGATGGACATCGGCACCCCCGAACGCCTTGCCGCGCTCGACCGCCTGCTGACTCGGACCGCTGCCTCCGGAGACTCTGCTTGAGCACCGACTTCGCCGTTTTCCACAACCGCCGCCAGCGCCTGCTGGAAACCATGACCGCGGCCGGCGGCGGCATCGCCATCGTGCCCACCGCGCGCGAGATGACGCGCAACCGCGACACCCATTTCCCGTTTCGCGCCGACAGCTACTTCTACTACCTGACCGGCTTCACCGAGCCCGACGCGGTGCTGCTGCTGATCGCCGGCGAGACCCCGCGCAGCGTGCTGTTCTGCCGCGAGAAAAACCTCGAACGCGAGATCTGGGAGGGCTTCCGCTACGGCCCCGAAGCGGCCTGCACGCATTTTGGCGTCGACGAAGCGTGGCCGATCGACGAGTTCGACGGCCGCCTCGCCCCCCTGCTTGCCGACCAGCCCGCGATCTTCTTCACCCTCGGCCACGACAGCGCCTGGGATCGCCGCGTGGTCGACGCCCTCAACCGGGTGCGCGAGCAGGTGCGCACCGGCATCGCGGCGCCGGCGTCCATCACCGACCTGCACCGCCTGATCGACGAGATGCGCCTCATCAAGGACAGCCACGAAGTGGCCACCATGCGCCGCGCCGCGGCGATCTCCGGCGAGGCCCACCGCCAGGCCATGCGCACCGCCCGCCCCGGCCAGCACGAATACATGGTCGAGGCCGAGCTGCTGCACCAGTTTCGCCGCGCCGGCGCGCAATCGCCGGCCTACCCGTCGATCGTCGCCAGCGGCGCCAATGCCTGCGTGCTGCACTACGTCAGCAACGACTGCGTGATGCGCGACGGCGACCTGCTGCTGATCGACGCCGGCTGCGAGCTCGACGGCTACGCCTCGGACATCACCCGCAGCTTCCCGGTCAACGGCCGCTTCAGCGGGCCGCAGCGCGACGTCTACCAACTGGTGCTCGACGCCCAGTCCGCCGCCATCGCCGCGACCCGCCCCGGCGCCGCGTGGAACGCCCCGCACGACGCCGCGGTGGCGGTGCTGGCGCAGGGCATGATCGACCTCGGCCTGCTCAGCGGCAGCCTCGACGGGGTGCTCGAATCGGCCGCCTACACGCGTTTCTACATGCACCGCACCGGCCACTGGCTGGGGCTGGACGTGCACGACGCGGGCGACTACAAGCTCGCCGGCGCGTGGCGTCCGCTGCGCGAGGGGATGACGCTGACCGTCGAACCGGGCTGCTACATCCGCCCCGCCGACGACGTGCCCGAAGCGCTGTGGAACATCGGCGTGCGCATCGAGGACGACGCGCTGGTGACCGCCGCCGGCTGCGAACTGCTCAGCGCCGACACCCCCAAAACCATCGACGACATCGAAGCGCTGATGCGCGGAGCCTGAGCGATGAAAACCCCAGACATCCTCATCGTCGGCGCCGGCCCGGTCGGCATGGCGCTGGCCCTCGCCCTCAAGGACAGCGCCCATCGCGTGACACTGGTCGATGCGCGCGAACGCGGCGCGGCGCGGCGCGACCCGCGCGTGCTGGCGCTGTCGCACGGCACCCGGCTGACGCTCGAACGCCTCGGCGTGTGGTCGCACCTGCCGGCCACGCCGATCCGCCACATCCACGTCTCGCAGCAAGGCGGCTTCGGCCGCACCCAGGTGGATGAGGGCGACTACGGCGTCGACGGCCTCGGCCACGTGGTGCGCGCCGGCGATCTGGCCAGCGCGCTGGACGACGCCATCGCCGCCGCAGGCATCGCGCTCATCGACGGCTGCGAGGCGCATCCCGACGAATCCCTCGCCGGCCGCGTGCGGCTGGTGCGCGAGGGCGCCACCGAACTGCTCGACTGCCCGCTGGTGGCCTGCGCCGAAGGCGGCATGCGCGCCGACGATCCGGCCATCCGCGTGCGCGACTACCACCAGCACGCGGTCATCTGCATGGCCACTCCGGCTGCCCCCCACGGCCACACCGCCTACGAGCGCTTCACCCCCGGCGGCCCGGTCGCGCTGCTGCCCTGCGGCACCGATTTTGCGGTGGTGCACACCGCCACGCCGGCGCGCGCCGAGGCGCTGCTGGCGCTCGACGACGCGGCCTATCTGGCCGCGCTGCAGACCGCCTTCGGACATCGTCTGGCCTTGGTCGCGGCCAGCGGCCGGGCGCGCTTCCCGCTGCAGCTGCGCATGCGCCGTGACCCCGTCGGCGAGCGTCTGGTGTGGCTCGGCAATGCGGCACAGACGCTGCACCCGGTGGCCGGTCAAGGCTTCAACCTGGCATTGCGCGACGTGTGGGCGCTGGCCGGCCGGCTGCGCGACGCTGCCGACCCCGGCGACGCCGCGGTGCTCGCCGGCTACCTGCGCGAGCGGCGCGTGGACCGTGCCGGCACCGCCGGTTTTACCGACACGTTGGTGCGCGTCTTCAGCAACGATCTGCCGCCGCTGCGCGCTGCCCGCGGCCTCGGCCTGCTGGCGCTGGATCTGGCCCCGCCGCTGCGCCACTTCCTGGCCAAACGGATGATGTTCGGCGCCCGCGCCTGGCCCTGAGACGCCGCCACAAAAAGCCGTCCCCACTCAGGCCGGCGTTACGAATTGGCGCTTCGTGGACCGTGCCCGATCGGTTAGAATGGTCGCTTTTCCGCCCTCACCGCCTCCGCCATGGAATTTGCCGGCTTCGTCCTGCGCAACAACCTGTTCGTCGCACCCATGGCCGGGGTGACCGACCGCCCGTTCCGCCAGTTGTGCAAGCGCATGGGCGCCGGCCTCGCGGTGTCGGAGATGGTGGCCTCGAACACCTTGCTCTACGCCACCGAGAAGACCCGCCGACGCACCGACCACTGCGGCGAAACCGAGCCCATCTCGGTGCAGATCGCCGGCGCCGAGCCGGCCATGATGGCCGAGGCGGCACGCCACAATCGCGACAACGGCGCACAGATCATCGACATCAACATGGGCTGCCCGGCCAAGAAGGTGTGCAACAAGGCCGCCGGCTCGGCGCTGATGCGCGACGAGGCGCTGGTGCGCGAGATTCTGTCGGCCGTGGTTAACGCCGTGCCCGACACCCCGGTCACGCTCAAGATGCGCACCGGCTGGGACCGCGACCAGCGCAACGCGCCGCGGCTGGCGCGCATCGCCGAAGAGGCCGGCATCCGCGCGCTGGCGATTCACGGCCGCACCCGCGCCGACAAATACATGGGCCACGCGGAGTACGACACCATCGCCGCGGTCAAGCAGGCGGTCGCGATTCCGGTGATCGCCAACGGCGACATCGACTCGCCCGAAAAGGCCGCCGCGGTGCTGCGCCACACCGGCGCCGACGGGGTGATGATCGGCCGCGCCGCGCAGGGCCGGCCGTGGATCTTTCGCGAGATCGAACACTTCCTCGCCACCGGCGAGACGCTGCCGCCGCCCGCCGTGAGCGAGATCCGCGCCATCTGCCGCGCCCACCTCGCCGACCTCTACGCTTTCTACGGCGAATGGTCCGGGGTGCGCATCGCGCGCAAGCACATCGCCTGGTACACCAAGGGACTGGCCGGCGCGCAGGCCTTCCGCCAGGCCATGAATCAGCAAGAGGAAGTCGACGGGCAACTGGCCGCCGTCGACCATTTTTTCGCCCAGCTCGACCGCCTGGGCGTCACGCTGCAGACACAAGCGTCGTGCTTCGAGGAACTGGCCGCATGAGCCAAAAAAACGAAATCTCCTGCGCCGTCACGCGCACCCTTGAGCAATATTTCAAAGACCTCGACGGCGAGACACCCGCCGCGCTGCACGAACTCGTCATCCGCAGTGCCGAGCGCCCGATGCTCGAATTCGTACTCCAGCACACCGCCGGCAACCAGACCGTCGCCGCGCAGATGCTGGGCATCAATCGCAACACCTTGCGCCGCAAGCTCACCGAATACGACCTTCTCTAAATCAATCGCCCCACGGCGCCCCTCCGACCCATGCAAACCACCCAAGCCCTGATCAGCGTCTCCGATAAAACCGGCATCGAGGCCTTTGCCCGCCAACTCCACGACCTCGGAGTCAAGCTGCTGTCGACCGGCGGCACCGCCAAAATGCTGCGCGACGCCGGCCTGCCGGTGACCGATGTCTCCGAGCACACCGGCTTCCCCGAAATGCTCGACGGCCGCGTCAAGACGCTGCACCCGACGGTGCACGGCGGCATCCTCGCGCGCCGCGATCTGGCCGAGCACATGGACACCATCGCCGGGGCCGGGATCAGCCGCATCGATCTGGTGGTGGTCAACCTCTATCCGTTTGCGCAAACCATCGCCAGGCCGGACTGTTCGCTCGA
>JAGRFQ010000023.1:0-14260 GCA_020445945.1 Rhodocyclaceae bacterium | reverse complement strand
AACATCGACATCGGCGGCCCGACCATGGTCCGCGCGGCGGCCAAGAACCACGGCAACGCGGCCGGCGGCGTCGGCGTGGTGACCGACCCGGCCGACTACCCGGCGATTGCCGAGGAGCTCGCCCGCAACGCCGGGGCGCTGAGCTATCGCACCCGCTTCGCGCTGGCGGTCAAGGCCTTCACCCACACCGCGCGTTACGACAGCGCGATCTCCAACTACCTCACCGCGCTGACCGAAGACGGCAGCCGGCAGGCCTACCCCGAGCGCTTCCAGCTCGCCTTCGACAAGGTGCAGGATCTGCGCTACGGCGAGAACCCGCACCAGAGCGCGGCCTTCTACCGCGAGCCGGACGCGTCGCCGGGCGGCATCTCGGGCTACGTGCAGTTGCAGGGCAAGGAGCTGTCGTACAACAACATCGCCGACGCCGACGCCGCGTGGGAGTGCGTCAAGGCCTTTGACCGCGACACGCCGGGCGCCGCCTGCGTGATCGTCAAGCACGCCAACCCCTGTGGCGTGGCGCTGGGCGCGAGCCCGCTGGCCGCGTACAAAAAAGCCTTCGCCACCGATCCGACCTCCGCTTTCGGCGGCATCATCGCCTTCAACAGCGCGGTCGACGCGGCGGCGGCCGAAGCGGTCAGCGCGCAGTTCCTCGAAGTGCTCATCGCCCCGGCCTACACCGACGAAGCACTGGCCCTGCTGGCGGCCAAGAAGAACGTCCGCGTCCTCACCTGTCTGCTGGGCAGCGCCGAAGGCACGCTCGACTACAAACGCGTCGGCGGCGGCCTGCTGGTGCAAGGCGCCGACGTGGCGCGCATCTCCCGCGACGCGCTCAAGGTGGTCACCCGGCGCGCGCCCACCGAACAGGAGATGGGCGACCTGCTGTTCGCCTGGCGCGTCGCCAAGTACGTCAAATCGAATGCCATCGTGTATTGCAAGGACGGCGCCACGGTGGGCGTCGGCGCCGGCCAGATGAGCCGCGTCGATTCGGCGCGCATCGCCAAGATCAAGGCCGAGAACGCCGGTCTGGCGATTGCCGGCACGGTGGTCGCCTCCGACGCCTTCTTCCCCTTCCGCGACGGGCTCGACGTGCTCGCCGAAGCCGGCGCCACGGCGGTGATCCAGCCGGGCGGCTCGATGCGCGACGAGGAAGTCATCGCCGCCGCCAACGAGCACGGCCTGGCGATGGTCTTTACCGGCTTCCGTCACTTCCGTCACTGATTGCAGATCGCCGGCGCGCGCCGCGCACCGGCCCACAGGAAACACACGCAACATGAAAGTACTCGTTATCGGCGGCGGTGGTCGCGAACATGCGCTGGCGTGGAAAATGGCTCGCTCGCCGCGCGTCACCAAGGTTTTCGTCGCCCCCGGCAACGCCGGCACCGCCAACGAGCCGCTGGTCGAGAACGTGCCCCTCACCGGCACCGACGAACTGATCGCCTTCGCGCGCCAGGAAGACATCGGGATGACCGTAGTCGGCCCCGAGGCGCCGCTGGCCGACGGCGTGGTCGACGCCTTCCGCGCGGCCGAGCTGGCGGTCTTCGGGCCGACCCAGAAAGCCGCGCAGCTCGAAGCGTCGAAGGATTTCTGCAAGCAGTTTCTGGTCCGCCACCACATCCCCACCGCGGCCTACGCCACCTTCACCGACGCCGACGCGGCGCACGCCTACATCGACACACAGGGCGCGCCGATCGTCATCAAGGCCGACGGCCTCGCCGCCGGCAAGGGCGTGGTGGTGGCGATGACGCTCGACGAAGCGCACGCCGCAATCGACATGATGCTGCTTGAGGCCGGCATGGGCGCAGCCGGCGCGCGGGTGGTGATCGAGGAATTCATGGCGGGCGAGGAAGCCAGCTTCATCGTCCTCGCCGACGGCAAGAACGCCCTCGCGCTGGCCACCAGTCAGGACCACAAACGCCTCAAGGACGGCGACGCCGGCCCCAACACCGGCGGCATGGGCGCCTATTCGCCGGCACCGGTGGTCACACCGCAGATCCACGCCAAGATCATGCGCGAGATCATTCACCCCACGCTGGCCGGGATGATCGCCGAGGGCACCCCCTACACCGGCTTTCTCTACGCCGGGCTGATGATCGACGCCGCCGGCAATCCGCGCGTGGTCGAGTTCAACTGCCGCATGGGCGACCCGGAAACCCAGCCGATCCTGATGCGCCTCAAGTCCGACCTGGTCGAGCTGATCGACGCCGCGCTCAAGGGCGCGCTCGACACCGCCGAAGCGGAATGGGACCGGCGCATCGCGCTGGGCGTGGTGCTCGCCGCCGAAGGCTATCCGGCCAGCCCGCGCAAGGGCGACGCGATCACCGGCCTGCCCGCCGAGAGCGACGACGCCCACGTGTTCCACGCCGGCACCGTGCAGCGCGGCGATCAGGTGCTCACCAGCGGCGGCCGGGTGCTGTGCGTCACCGCGCTGAGCGACAACGTGCGCACCGCCCAGACCCGCGCCTACGACATCGCCGACCGCATCCAGTTCGCCGGCAAGCAATACCGCCGCGACATCGGCCATCGCGCCGTCAAGCGCTGAGCGGCCCATGGCGGATCAGCACATCGACGGCGTCAAGGCCTGGCTCACCGATCTGCAGGCGCGCATCGTCGGCCGCCTCGAAGCGCTCGACGGCAACCCCTTCCGCGAAGACCGCTGGACGCGCGAGCAAGGCGGTGGCGGGCTGACCCGGGTGATCGAAGAAGGCGCGCTATTCGAGCGCGGCGGCGTGAACTTCTCGCACGTGAAGGGCGACGGCCTGCCTGCCTCGGCCACCGCCAGCCGGCCCGAGCTGGCCGGGCGCAGCTTCGAGGCAATGGGCGTGTCGCTGGTCCTGCACCCGCGCAACCCCTACTGCCCGACCGCGCACATGAACGTGCGCTTCTTCATCGCCAGCAAGGCCGGCGCCGATCCGGTGTGGTGGTTCGGCGGCGGCATGGACCTGACCCCCTACTACCCCTTCGAAGAGGACGTGGTCCACTTCCACCGCACCTGCAAGAACGCCCTCGCCCCCTTTGGCGACAAGGTCCATGCCGACTACAAGGCGTGGTGCGACCGCTACTTCCACCTCAAGCACCGCAACGAAGCACGCGGCGTGGGCGGGGTGTTCTTCGACGACCTCAACGCCGGCGGCTTCGAGCGCTGCTTTGCGCTCACCCGCGCGGTCGGCGAGGCCTTCGTGCCGGCCTACGCGCCGCTGCTCGAACGCCGCCGCGACCTCGCCTACGGCGAGCGCGAACGCGACTTCCAGGCCTATCGGCGCGGGCGCTACGTGGAGTTCAACCTGGTGTTCGACCGCGGCACGCTGTTCGGGCTGCAGTCGGGCGGGCGTACCGAATCGATCCTGATGTCGATGCCGCCGCGGGTCAGCTGGCGCTACGACTGGCACCCCGAAGCGGGCTCGCCGGAAGCGCGTCTGTACGAGGAATTCCTGCCGCCGCGCGACTGGGTTTAGGCGGGTTGGTGCGCGCGGCCGGCACGCCCTGCCAGCCCGCAAGACGCGCGCCTCAGACTTCCTCGTTTTCCGGCTGCGGCAAAGCCGGCATGGCTTTCGACGCACCGGTCAGCTGCGCCGCACGGCGGAAATGCGCCTGCGCATCCTGCGGCTTGTCCAGCTTCTCGGCCAGTTGCGCCAGCGCGAGATGGGCATCCACGGTAGGCGCCGTGGTGACCGAGGCCTCCAGATAGCCCTGCGCCTTGCCCCACAGTTCGGTCTGCATGCACAGCCGACCGAGGGCGTACATCAGCGCGCGGTCGTCCGGGTGGTCTTTGAGCCATTTTTCGCCGCGCGACAGACAGGCCAGCGGATCGTCGCCACCGCAGTCGCCGTACAGCCGCGCCAGCGTGCTGTCCCACTGCGCATCGAGCGCCCGCTCCACCACCCGGCGCACCACCGCACCCTGGCCATTGGCCACCAGCAAGGGCACCGCATTGTCGATCAGCCACCGATCGCCCTGCTCGTCGGCCGGAATCACGCGCCAGTATTCGGCCATCGCCGCGCCATCGCCGTCGCGCTCGCGCAGTGCGGCCAGATGCGCCCGGCGCACCATCGGTTCGGCCTGGCCATCGGTCAGCGCGCGATGCTTGCGCAACTGGCGCGCAATGCGCACCACTTCCTCCCAGCGCTCCTGCGCGTGCGCGACCTTGAGGGCCAGGCGCAGCGAGGCGATCGGGCGGTTGTCGTTGCTCTTGACCTCGCTGATCCGCTCGGCGGCTTCGTCGAAACGCCGCCCATCGACCGCCATCTCGGCTTCGGTCATCAAGCGCGCGGCGCGCAGGCTGTCGTCGTGCTCGACCGCGCGGGAGATCCACTCGCGATAGCGTTTGTCGTCGAGCATGGCGTGCGCGGCACGCGCCGCGAGCAAGGCCGACACGCCGCTGTCGTCACCCGCGCCCCAGGCTTTCTTGGCCTGCTTGAGTGCCTGGGCGTAGCGCCCTTCGAGCTGGAATCGGGTCGCCTCGCGCAAGGCGCCGGCCACCTTGTCCTTGCGCCGCCGGTCGCGGTAGGCCACCACCTGCCGCGGCAGGCGCAGGGTGTGCGAGATGAGCCGCAACAGAAAGTAGCCGCCGATCAGGATCGCCAGCAGCGCGAGAACCAGAAAATTGAGCGACACCTGCGCCCGGTATGGCGGCAGCACCAGCAAGGCGTAGCCATCATTGACGTCGGCGAGCATCGCCACCCCGACAGCCAGTGCGAACAGGACAATCAGCCAGAGCAATCCACGCATGGCGCTTACTCCGATGCCGGCGCATGGGCCGGCGCTGCGTGATCGGCCGGCGCGTCGTCATGCGCCGGCGCGGTGGCAGCTGGTGGCGCAGCGTGGGCATCGGCCGCGGCGTGCGCCGCTGCGGGCGGAGACGCCGCTTCGGCGGCCGGCTCACTGGCCGGCTCGCGCGGCGCTGCAGACGCATGCGTGTCCGCGGTCTGCGGCGATTCCGTGGCCGGCGATTCCGTGGCCGGCGATTCCGTGGCTGGCGCTTCGGTTGCCGGCGCGGGCGCATCGGCCGGCGGATGCTCTGCCGCGGGGGGCGCCTCGCTCGGAGCGGCCCCCGGACGACCCTGCATCGTCTTGAGCATGGACATGGTTTCGGTCAGCGCGGGCTGCTTGGGCGCGATCGGGGTTCCCTGCAAGGCCTTGAGCGTGGACAAGGCGGCCGCAACGCGGCTGTCGTTGACGTTGAAGTAGCGTTCGATCCACCCGGCAGCCTGCTTCATGTCGGCTTCGAAAGTGCGCGGATCGCGCCCGAGCAAGGCCAGCCGCGCGGTGAGCAGGCGAATCTTGAGGTTTTCGCGCAGATAGGTGCTTTGCGACGGCGACAGCAGCACCGGCTCCGCGGCCGCATCGAGGCGCTCGACGCGGACCATGGCGCGCACTTCGGCCCACACATCCATCGCGAAGGCCTTGGCGTAGCCCAGCGGGTCGGCCAGCGGGTCGCCCTTGGCGAGCTTCTCGGGGGCCGGGTTGGCGTGCGTTTCGTTGGCGAAGCCCAGCGGCAGTTCATCGACCGCCTCGAGCAGCATTTCGAGCTTGAGCGTGATGCCCGAATAATCGACCCGTGGCGCGGCCTTGAGGCGCTCGATGTCGCGCCCGAGACTGCGCCGCAAGGTGGCCAGACGCCCGTCGCCGAGCGCGACCAGACGCGCCTCCGCCGACTGCAGCGCGATCAGCGCGGCCTCGACGTTGCCCGCAAGCTGCAGTTGCTGGCCGGCGATCGTTACCGCCTGCTCGATCTCGGCCATGGCACGTTCGTCGCGCGTGCGCGAGAACTCCTGGTACAGCGAATCGAGCGCGGCCGCCTGCCCGGCGGCCTCGCTGGCCTTGGCTTCGAGCAGGCTGACCTTGCCTTGCACCGAGTCGAGTGAATCCTGCGCATGGCGCGCGGCGGCGCGTGCCTCGCGGGCCATGTCGTCGCCGGCACCGAGGCGGCGGGTCATCTCGTCCTGGGTCTTGGCCAGCACGCTGCGCATCTCCCACCATTGCCAGCCAAGCACGCCAATCCCGATCAGGCACAGCACCAGCAGCGCGGCAACCAGCTTGCCGCCACGCCTGGGCGCCTCGTCAGCCACTTCGGGCGGGGTCTCGTTTCCGGAGGGTTCGGGCGCCGCGCTGGCGGCATCGTCGGAAGTGGTCTCCGTCTCAACTCGGGTGACGGCGGGTTTTTCTTCGCTCATGTCGTTGTCTTTGGTCATCTGCCGAGAACTCATCTGCTGAAAAAGTGCTCCAGTCCCTCGATCAAGCCGGCATCACCGGCGCCCGTCTCGATGACGGTCTGGAAGCCCGCTGCACGCGCTCGCGCACCAATGCGAGAGTGCGACACGATGACGGGGATGGCAAGCAGAATGTCGATGCGCGAACCGAGCATCGACACCAGATTGCCAACCCCTTCGCTGCTGGTCAGCACCAGGGCATGCGCCCGGTGCGCCACCGCCAGCAGTCGCTCCGCGCCTGCGTCCGGCACGCGTCTGGCATAGCACGCAGCATAGCTGACCGACGCGCCGCGTTGCACGAGTGTATCACCGAGCAGATCGCGTCCGCCGTTGCCACGAAAAATGATGATTCGCTTGCCGGCAACGGCTGCGCGGGCAAATGCCGGCAAGGCGAGGACCGATTCGCTGTCAAAGCCGGCGCTCGGCGCAATCACCTCGGAGAAGCCGTTGGCCTGCAAGGCGCGCTCGCTGCCCTTGCCGACCGTGGCCACGCGCAGTTGCGCGGGCCAGTCGCGCCGCGCACGCACCGCGGCGAGGCCGTGGTTGACCGCGTTGGGACTGACGAAGAATGCGAGATCGAACTGATCGAGGGCGTCGATCAGCGCGGCGAACCCGGTACTCACCGGGACCGCCTCGATGGTCATCACCGGAATGCATTCGGGCTGCCCGCCGCGCGCGGCGATGGCCTCGCTCAGGCTGGCCGCCTGGGAGGCCGGCCGGGTGATGACGATGCAGCGTCCCTTCAACGCCGACGCGGTGGCGACCATGCCTCAGAGCGAGGCGAGGATCTCGGCCGCGCCGCCGGCCCGCAGCTCGTCGGCCAGTGCCTGCCCGAGCGCTTCGGCCTCGGCCAGCGGGCCGCGCCGCTCGGCACGCACGATTTCGGTGCCGTCCGGGCGGGCGACAAAGCCGCGCAGCCACAATTGATCGCCTTCGGCCACGGCGTAGGCGCCCAGCGGCACTTCGCAACTGCCGGCCAGCGCGCGCGCCACGGCGCGCTCGGCGCGCACGCAGGCGGCGGTGGCGACGTCGTTGAGCGGCGCCATCCAGGCGGCCACTTCGGGGCGATCAGACAGGGCTTCGATGCCCAGCGCGCCCTGCCCGGCGGCGGGCAGCGAGGTCTCCGCCGGCAGCGTGGCGCGAATCCGCTCGCTCAGGCCCAGGCGCATCAGCCCAGCGGCGGCGAGGATGATCGCGTCGTATTGCCCTTCGTCGAGCTTGCGCAGGCGGGTGTCGAGGTTGCCGCGCAGGCTGGTGACGCCCAGCGACGGATACAGGGCGTGCAGCTGCGACTCGCGGCGCAGGCTGGAGGTGCCGACGATGGCCCCCGGCGGCATGTCGTCGAGGCTGTCGTATTTGTTGGAGACGAAGGCGTCGAGGGGCACTTCGCGCGCCGAGATGGTGACCAGCGCGAAGGGGTCGACCATCTCCATCGGCACGTCTTTCATCGAGTGCACGGCGATGTCGGCGCGGCGGTCGAGCAAGGCGGTTTCGAGCTCCTTGACGAACAGGCCCTTGCNNTTGCCGCCGATCTTGGCCAGCGGGCGGTCGAGAATCTGGTCGCCGCGGGTGGTCATGCCCAGCAACTGGACATCGCAGGCGGGGTACAGCGCTTCGAGACGCGCCTTGACGTGCTCGGCCTGCCACAGCGCGAGGCGGCTTTCACGGGTGGCGATGACGAGGCGCTCGGGCGGCGTCACGGCAGACGGGGACGGACTCACAGGGGCGGGCTCACTTTGATTTGAATGGGATGATGACGATCGAGAACGCTCTGGCGACAGCGCGGATATTGCACAGCAGCATCAGGGTTCGTACCGATAGCGCCAAGTTCGCCGGCGATTCTAGCATGGGGTCCAAGCGCGTTTTTTGCTTCAGGATAAGCCTTTCTTCATGCCGCACCACTCATGCCTTGCGGCGCGAAACCCGACAGGACGAAACTCATGGACCACGACAAAGACCTCCCGCTGAGCGAAGACATCCGCCTGCTCGGCCGCCTGCTCGGCGACACCGTGCGCGACCAGCGCGGCGATGCCACCTTCGGGCTGGTCGAATCGATCCGTCAGTTGTCGGTGCGCTTCCGGCGCGACGACGACGAAGACGCCCGCCGCGGGCTTGAATCCACGCTGGACGCCCTGTCGCGCGACCAGACCATCGACGTGGTGCGCGCCTTCAGCTACTTCTCGCACCTGGCCAACATCGCCGAGGACCAGCACCACATCCGCCGCAGCCGCGCCCATCTGCTGGCCGGCTCGGCGCCGCGCGAGGGCAATCTGGCGCATGCCATCGAGCGCATTTTCGACGACGGCGCCAGCGTGGACGACCTGAGCGCCTTCTTCGACACCGCGCTGATCGGCCCGGTGCTGACCGCCCACCCGACCGAAGTCCAGCGCAAGAGCATTCTCAATTGCCAGAACGACATCGCGGCGCTGCTCGACACCCGCGACCGGATGGCGCTGACGCCGGAAGAGGCGGAGGAGTCGGACGCGGCGCTGCGCCGCGCGGTGCTCACCCTGTGGCAGACGCGCATGCTGCGCACCGCCAAGCTGTCGGTGATCGACGAGGTGGCCAACGGGCTGTCGTACTACGACACCACCTTCCTGCGCGAGCTGCCGCGGCTCTACGCGCGCGTCGAAGACACACTGGCGGCGCACGACAGCGGCCGCCCGGCGCGCGAGCTGCCGGCCTTTCTGCGCATCGGCAGCTGGATCGGCGGCGACCGCGACGGCAACCCCTTCGTCACCGCGGCGGTGCTCGAACGCACGCTGGCGATGCAGGCAGCCACCGCGCTCGGTTTCTATCTGGAAGAAATCAACACGCTGGGCGCCGAGCTGTCGCTGGCCGACCGGCTGGTTTCGGCCTCGGACGCGTTGCACGCCCTGGCCGACCAGGCCACCGACACCTCGGCCCACCGCGCCGACGAGCCCTATCGCCGCGCGCTGTCGGGGGTCTACGCCCGGCTGGCGGCGAGCTACCGCGCGCTGCTGGGCAAATCGCCGGCCCGCGCGCCGGGCATGGACGCGCCCGCCTACGCCGACGCCGCCGCGCTGGGGGCGGATCTGGACATCATCCACGCCTCGCTGTCGGCCAACGGCTCGCTGCCGCTGGCACGCGGCCGGCTGCGCCGGCTGCGCCACGCGGTGCGCGTGTTCGGTTTCCATCTCGCACCAATCGACCTGCGCCAGAACTCGGACGTCCACGCCCGGGTGGTGGGCGAGCTGCTGGCCGTGGCCGGGGTCGAGGCGGACTACGCGGCGCTCGACGAGGACGCGCGCATCGCGCTGCTGCTCGGCGAGCTGGCCACCGCCCGGCCGCTGCGCTCGCCGCACATCGCCTACAGCGACGAGACTGAAAGCGAGCTGGCGATCGTCGCCGCGGCACGGGCGGCGCACCGCCGCTACGGCCCCGCCGCGCTGCCCAACTACATCATCTCCAAGACCGACGGCGTATCCGACATCCTCGAAGTGGCACTGCTGCTCAAGGAAGGCGGCCTGCTCGACCCGCGCACGCACACGCTGGCGATGAACATCATCCCGCTGTTCGAAACCATCGGCGACCTGCAGGCCAGCGGCCGCACCATGGACGCGCTGTTCGCGCTGGCGCCGTACATGGCGCTGCTCGCGTCGCGGGGGCAGACGCAGGAGGTGATGCTCGGCTACTCCGACAGCAACAAGGACGGCGGCTTCCTCACCTCCGGCTGGGAGCTGTACAAGGCCGAGGTGGAGCTGGTCGCGGTGTTCGCCCGCCACGGCGTGCGCCTGCGCCTGTTCCATGGCCGCGGCGGCTCGGTGGGGCGCGGCGGCGGGCCGAGCTATCAGGCGATCCTGGCCCAGCCGGGCGGCGCGGTGCAGGGCCAGATCCGGCTCACCGAGCAGGGCGAGGTGATCGGCGCCAAGTACGGCAACCCGGAGGTCGGCCGGCGCAATCTGGAGGTGCTGGTCGCGGCCACGCTGCAGGCCACGCTGCGCGCCGACACCGCGCCGGCGCCGCGCGCCGAGTTCATGGACGCGATGCAGGCGCTGTCCGACCACGCGCTGCGCGCCTATCGCAGTCTGGTCTACGAAACACCGGGCTTCGAGGCGTATTTCTGGGCGTCGACGGTCATCACCGAAATCGCCGCGCTCAACATCGGCTCGCGCCCCGCCTCGCGCAAGAAGAGCACCGCGATTGAAGACCTGCGCGCCATTCCGTGGGTGTTCAGCTGGGCGCAGTGCCGGCTGATGCTGCCGGGCTGGTACGGCTTCGGCTCGGCGGTGAAGGCGTTTCTGGCCGAACGCCCCGAGGATGGTCTAGCCCTGCTGCAGGAGATGGCGCAGTCGTGGTCCTTCTTCTCGACCGTGCTGTCGAACATGGACATGGTGCTGGCCAAGAGCGATCTGGCGATTGCCAGCCGCTACGCCGCGCTGGTGAAGGACGACGCCTTGCGCGAGGCGATCTTCCCGCGCATCTGCGCCGAGCACGCGACCACCGTCGAGGCCTTGCTGCGCATCACCGGGCAGGCCGAATTGCTTGATGCCAACCCGCTGCTCAAGCGCTCGATCCGCAACCGCTTTCCGTATCTCGACCCGCTCAATCACGTGCAGGTCGAGCTGCTCCATCGCCATCGCAACGGCGCGGAGGACGAACGCATCCGGCAAGGGATTCACATTTCCATCAACGGTATCGCCGCGGGTCTGCGCAACAGCGGCTAGGTTGCGCTTACATATCGAAACAAAACCCCGCATGAATTGTTTCGAATGGAAACAAACCCCCTATCGCGGGCGTCATACTGAAACATCATCCTTTCGAGGAGATGGATCATGCCGATGGAAGGAATCGCGCTGATGCTGGCCGTGCTGGCCGTAGCCGCATGGTGGTGGATGCGGCGCGACAACGATGACCCGGAAACCGACGGGCGCGTGGGGGCAAGCCCGTATCACTGCGTGTCGGTCACGCCGGGCAAGGATGCCTGCCCGACCGCGCAAACGATCAAGGGCAACCGGTTCCTGTCCGCCGAGGCGCCGCCCCTGCCACTGCCCAGCTGCACCTCGGCGCGGTGCCGGTGCACGTTCACGCATTTCAACGACCGTCGCCGCGGCGACCGCCGCAATCCGTACAGCCCGCAAACCCATACCTACATGGTGCGCGGGGGCGACGAGCGGCGCGGGCGCCGGGGCCGCCGCGCCTCCGACGCCATGCACATGGCCTGAACGGCAGCGCCTACAGGCCCAGCGTGTCCTTGACCTGCGGCCACTGACGGCGGCTGATCGGCAGCTGTTCGTCGAAGCCCTTGAGCACGATCAGCCAGCGCCCCTCGCCTTCGTTGGCTTCGCGCTCGACGCCGGCGATCGCATCGCGGGTGACCAGACAGTTGCGGTGAATGCGGATGAAGCGCCCCGGATAGGCCTCATCGAGGTGCACCAGCGAATCGTCGAGCAGGTATTCGCGCTCGACAGTGCGCGCAGTGACGTATTTCTGCTCGGCGCGCAAGTAGAGCACGCTCTCGATCGGCACCAGCAGGATGCGTCCGCGCTCGGTCACCGAGAGCGGCTTGAGATCGGGGCTGGCGGTGGTGGCGTGGAGCAGTTTGCGCGCCTTGTCGAGCGCCTCGGCGAGCCGGCTTGCGCGCACCGGCTTGACCAGATAGTCGGCCACCGCGAGGTCGAAGGCCTGCACCGCGTATTCTTCATAGGCGGTCGTGAAGATGATCACCGGCGCGGCATCCAGCGCATGCAGCCGCTCGGCCAGCGCAACGCCGTCCAGACCCGGCATGCGGATATCGGCGAGCACCACGTCGACCGGCTCGACGGCTACCAGACGCAAGGCCTCTTCGCCATTGGCGGCAAAGCCGACGATGCGGTTGGGGTTGTCGCGGCGCACGTCGCCGAGCAGATCGCGCAGACGCGCGCGCGCGGGCGCTTCGTCGTCAACAACCATGACTCTGAGCTCGGCCTGGGTCATGACTTCACCCTCCGGTAAGGCAGACGGATGCGCACGCTGTAGCGTCCGCCGCGCCGATCGATGGACATATCGGCCTCGAGGTCGAAAAACAAGGCCAGCCGTTCGCGGATGTTGGCCTGTGCCATGCGATTGCCGCGCTGGCTGCGCGGGGTGTCGATAATCGGATTGCTCACTTCGATGATCACTTCTCCGCTACGACGCGCCACCCGCACCGAAATATCCCCGGGCAGCAGCGACGGCTCAATACCGTGATATACGGCATTCTCGAGCAAAGGTTGAAGCAACAGCGGCGGCACCAGCGCACCGATGGGCGCAAACTCGAGATCCCAGCCGACCTGTATGCGCTCGCCGAGGCGCAGGCGTTCGAGATCGAGATAGCGTTTGCACAGCGCGATCTCATCGTCCAGCGGCACCAACTCCTTGTGCTCCTTCATCAGCACCCGGAACATCTCGGCCAGCTCTTCGAGTGCCAGCTCGGCGCGCCTGGGATCCTCGCGCATGACGCCCAGCACGCCATTGAGACTGTTGAACAGAAAATGCGGCCGAATCCGGGCAGTCAGCGCATGCAGTCGCGCCTCGGTGAGCGCGGGGGAATACAAGCGCCCTCGATAATCAAAATAGGCCATCACCCCCAGCGTCGCCAGCCACGCCCAGCCCAGCCAGCGCCACATCGCCAGCCCGCCCGGCACGCCAAGCATCGGATAGGTCACCAACGCGACGCCCGTCGCCAGCGCACCGACCACCCCCCACAGCCGTGACGGACTCAGCTTGTCGAGCACCGGCTGCAGCAGGTAGAGCAGCAGCACGACGATGAACAAGGGCAACTCGAGCAGACCCGCAGCGTCGATGACGGCACGCGCCAACGTGTCCGGGGCCTCGACCCGAACCAGCACCGTCAGCGCGGCCAATAGATTGACCACCACCACCACGCGCAGGATCACGCCGATATTTCGAAAGTGGGGCAAGGCACCGGGGGTGGCGAGGGCGTGGGGCTTTTGACTTATACTCTGCCTCTTTCCGGGGGACTGCACAGCCATGGGCTCACATCCGATGGTTGGCGCCGAACACGCGAGCGAGCGCGCCTCGCGCCCCGCTCCGTCACTCTTCATTCAGCATTCATTTCATTATGGCAGATCAGCAAATCGACCGGGATGACAACAGCAAGGCGTGGTCCGGCCGCTTTTCGGAGCCGGTGTCCGACCTCGTCATGCGCTACACCGCCTCGGTGTTTTTCGACCAGCGCATGGCGCAGCAAGACATCCGCGGCTCGCGGGCGCACGCCAGCATGCTCGCCCGGCAGGGCATCATCAGCGCGCAGGATCTGGCCGACATCGAACGCGGTCTGACGCAGATCGGCGAGCAGATCGCCGCCGGCGAATTTGCCTGGTCGCTGCAGGACGAAGACGTTCACCTGAACATCGAAAAAGCCCTCACCGCGCTGATCGGCGACGCCGGCAAACGCCTGCACACCGGGCGCAGCCGCAATGACCAGGTGGCTACCGACATCCGCCTGTGGCTGCGCGACGCAATCGACCAGACGCTGGCCCTGCTCGCCGACTTCCAGCGCGCGCTGCTCGACCTGGCCGAGCAACACGCCGACACCGCGCTGCCCGGCTTCACCCATCTGCAGGTCGCCCAGCCGGTGACCTTCGGCCACCACCTGATGGCCTATTGCGAGATGGCCCGCCGCGACGCCGAACGCTTTGCCGACTGCCGCAAACGGGTCAACCGCCTGCCGCTGGGCGCCGCCGCGCTGGCCGGTACGTCCTACCCCATCGACCGCGAATTCGTGGCCCGCGAACTGGGTTTCGACGAAGTGTGCGAGAACTCGCTCGACGCCGTCTCCGACCGCGATTTCGCGATCGAATTCTGCGCGGCGGCGTCGCTGCTGATGGTGCATCTGTCGCGCCTGTCCGAAGAGCTGATCCTGTGGATGAGCCCGCGCGTGGGCTTCATCGACCTGGCCGACCGCTTCTGCACCGGCAGCTCGATCATGCCGCAGAAGAAGAACCCCGACGTGCCCGAACTGGTGCGCGGCAAGACCGGCCGCGTCAATGGCAGCCTGATCACCCTGCTGACCCTGATGAAAGGTCAGCCGCTGGCCTACAACAAGGACA
>JAGRFQ010000099.1 GCA_020445945.1 Rhodocyclaceae bacterium | reverse complement strand
GCCCGCTGTGGGCCGAAGCCGCGGTGGCGCTGGCCGCCGACGATGCTCCCATGCTGGCCGAACTGCTGGCGCGCCACGACACCGCCCTGCCCGCCACCCAGCGTGCCGACATCGCGCAACGCCTTGGCCGCCCCGACCTCGCCGCCAGCACCCTCGCCGACGCCGCCACCGACCAGCACGCCAACGACGAAGTGCACCTGCAGATGAGCGCGGTCTTGCTCGATCAGGCGCACCGGCTGCGCCTCGACGCGCAGGCCCAGCACCTCGGATCGCTCGACGAAAACGCGCACAGCGCCCAGTTGCGCCTGCGCGTGGCGCCACGCCTCAAGCTGACGCTGACCCTCGGCCGCACCCGCCGCAGTGCGCCGCGCAACAGCCCGCTGAGCAATCCGGCCGATGCGCGCCACGCCGCAGTCGAGCTGACGTGGACCCACGACGCCGGCGTCACCCGTTTCGGCGTCGGCCGGCAATTCGGCTTCGGCGACACCACGCCGTGGTGGCTGGGCCACGACGCGCCGCTGGACCGGCGCTGGTCGCTGGCGGTGGAGATCGGCGCGCAGCTGCCGGCCACCGAGAGCAGCGCGCTGCGCGTGGCCGGGATGAAGGATCAGCTCCTCGCCAGCGCCACCTACGGGCTGAGTTCGCGCGAGCGCGTCAGCGCGCAGTGGGCGCACAGCCGCTACGCCAGCCAGCACGGGCTGGCGCTCGGGCGCGCCGATCGTTGGCAGCTCGACTACGTGCACCGGCTGACCACCGGCGCGCCGGAGGTGGAGGCCGGGGTCTATCTGGGCGGCTATCGCTTTCGCGCCGATGTCGGCAGCGAGGCCGCCGCCCGCGCGCATCTCGACGCACTGCTGCCCGGCGGTCTGGGGCCGCTGCTGCCCGACAGCTACCTGTTCCAGGGGCTGCGGGTGGAGGTCAACGCACGCCAGCGTCACGGCGTGCAGCGCGCGCTGGTGCCCTACGCGGCGCTCGATCTGAACCACGTCACCGGTCGCGGCGCGGGCTACGGGGTGACGCTGGGGATCGGCGGCGCGGTGTTCGGCGCCGATCAGCTCGATGTCGGCGTCCAGTTCGAGCAGGGCGGCGAAGGCGAGGCCGGCCGCAGCGATGCCGTGTTTCTCAACTATCAACTGTTTTTCTGACTTCACGAGGCTGTCATGACTCCCCTGCTTTCGCGCATTCTCCTGCCCCTGTTGCTCGCTGCCGGCCTGCTCGGCGGCTGTGCGGTCACCGACCGGGTGAGCGGCGTCCACGCCGACGCCAGCGCCCGCTGGGCGGTGCTGCCGCTGGAGAACACCACCACCACGCCAATGGCCGGCGCGCGCGCACAGGCGGTGAGCCGCGCGCTGCTGCACACGCTGGGCGTGGCCGAGGTGCTGCGCCCGCCGGCGACCGACGCCGACGCGCTGCTCGACCCCGCGCCGGGCGCAGATCTGGACGCCGCGCTGGCGTGGGCGCGCGGCGCGCAGGTGCGCTATCTGCTCACCGGCTCGGTGGAAGAGTGGCGCTACAAGGTCGGCGTGGACGGCGAGCCGGTGGTCGGGCTGGCGCTGCACATCATCGACGTGAACGACGGCAGCACGGTATGGAGCGGGGTCGGCGCGCGCACCGGCTGGGGGCGCGAGTCGCTTGCCGGGGTGGCGCAGAAACTGCTCAAGTCGCTGCTCGAACCGGTGCTGCGCTGAGCCGCCGATGCGACTTGCCGACCTGATCGCACCGGGCCGCCTCCCCGCCCACGCGCTGGCCGAAGCGGCGGTGCTGCCGCTGCTGCTGCTCGCGCTGGGGTGGTGGATCTCGCCCCCGGACCCGCTGTTCGCGTGGGCCAGTTTCCCGTGGCCGCTGCTCGGCCCGGTGCTGCTGGCGCTGCGCTACGGGCCGATGACCGGGGTGGTCGGCACCATCGCGCTGCTCGCCGGCTGGCTGGCGCTGGTCGCCAGCGGCGCGGTCACCGCGGCCACGCCGAAGCTGTATTTTCTCGGCACGCTGGTGCTGGTGATGGTGTGTGGCGAGTTTGCCTCGCTGTGGCGCGCGCGGGTGCGCCGCGCGGAGGCGAACGCGCGCTATCTGGGCGAGCGCCTCGACCACCTGACCCGCCAGCACTATCTGCTGCGCGCCTCGCACGACCGCCTGGAGCAGGACTTGATCAGCCAGCCGATGTCGATGCGCGACGCGCTCACCAGCCTGCGCGCGCTCACCGACGCGGCGCCCGCTGCGCCGCTGCCCGGCGCCGAGGCGCTGCTCAAGCTGCTCGCCCAGTTCTGCCAGATCGAGCGCGCCGCGCTGCTGGCGCTGAACGCCGACGGCACGCCCGCCGGCGAAGCCAGCGCCACCCTCGGCGCGCCCTTCGCGCTGCGCACCGACGACCCGCTGGTGCGCGCCGCGGCGGCGCACGGCGGGCTGTGCCACGTGGCCAGCGACGCGCTGCCCGAACATCACCACAGCGCCTATCTGGTGGTCAGCCGGCTGCGCGACCTGCGCGGCCACGACCACGGCGTGCTGGTGGTCGAGTCGATGCCCTTTTTCGCCCTCAACACCGACAGCCTGCAGGTGCTCAACCTGCTCGTCGGTTACTACGCCGACAGCCTCGGCGCGGCCGCGCTGGTGCGCCCGGTGCAGGCCGCGGTGCCCGACTGCCCGCATCCGTTTGCGCTCGAACTGCAGCGCCTGTGGCACATCGCCCGCGACGGCGGCCTGCCTGGCGCGCTGGTGGCGCTGACCTACACCGCGCGCCCGCTGCTCGACGATCTGCCACTGCACTGGCACCGCCTGCAGCGCACCCTCGACGTGACCTGGCACGTCCGCCGCGGCGAGCGCGAGGCCTTGCTGGTGCTAATGCCGCTGGCCGGCCCGGCTGCCATCACCGGCTATCTGGACCGCCTCGACGCGTGGTTGACGCAACACCTCGAAGCGCCGCCGGGCGAGGCCGGGATCGCCATCCACACCTATTCGCTCGACGCCACCCCGGCCGCCGCGCTCCTGTCCACCGTGCTTGAGGATTGCCATGTCAGCGCTGATCAGCGGCCTGTCTGCCCTGCTGTGTGAGGGAGTCGCACTCGCCACGCTGGCCGACGCCGGCAGCAGCGGCGCGGCCCTCGCCCGCTTCATGCTCGCCCACGCCGCGGCCAGCGCATTGCTCGCGTGGACCGGCCTCAAGGTGATGCCGAAGCTCACCGCCGACGCACCGCGCGCGAGCGCCGTGCTGATGTTCGCGCTGGCGGCGTTCGTGCCGGTGCTCGGCTTTGCCGGCATCGCCACCGGCTTGTGGCTCGGTCGCTACCGCTATGCCGGCAGCGGCGCGGACGGCCTGCGCACGCTCGCGCTGCCGGCGCTCGACCCGCACCAGCGCAGCGGCGACGGCTTTCATCAGGCCGGGGTGAGCGGCTTTTTGCGCAACCCGCGGGTGCCCGCGCCGCAGCGCCTCAAAGCGCTGGTTGCGCTGCAGCATGTGCCCGGACGCATCGCCAGCCCGCTGCTGCGCACCTTGCTCGGCGACGACAGCGAGGACTTGCGCCTGCTCGCCTACGGCATGCTCGAACGCAAGGAAAAAACGCTCAATGCGGCGATCCACGCCGAGCACCAGCGCCTCGCCGCGGCACGCACGCCGACCGCGCAAACCCTCGCCCACACCCGCCTCGCCGGTCTGTACTGGGAGCTGATCTATCAGGGGCTGGCGCAGGGCGATCTGCGCCAGCACGCGGCCGAAGCGGGCCTGCGCCACGTGCGCGAGGCGCTCACGCTGCATCCGGCGGCGGCCGGGCTGCGCCTGCGCAGCGGGCAGTTTCTGAGCACGCTGGGCGACACGGCGGGCGCGCAAACCGCGTTCGAGGCGGCGCTGGCGGCCGGCATGCCGAGCCACCGGGTGCTGCCGCTGCTGGCCGAGCTGGCCTTCCAGCGCCGCGATTTTGCCGCCGTGCGCACCCTGCTGGCGCCGCTTGCCAGCTGGCACGGCATGACGCGGGTCGAGAAAGTGGCCGACTTCTGGCGCCGCGCATGAACACCACGCCGACCTACCCGCGCGCCGACCAGGCCGACATCGCGCTGCTGCTCGAAGGCACCTATCCGTTCGTGTCGGGCGGGGTGTCGTCGTGGACCCACCAGATCATCCAGGCCCACCCGCATCTGCGTTTCGCGCTGGTGTTCCTCGGCAGCCGGCGAGCCGACTACCCGCAGCAGCGCTATGCCCTGCCGCCCAACGTGGTGCATCTCGAAACCCATTTCCTGCACGACGCCGCCGACACCGACGCGCCGGCCAGCCCGCCGCGCGGCCGGACCGGCGACGCCGCCGCGTTTGCCGACATCCGCGCCCTGCACGCCGCGTTTCGCCACCACCCGGAGAAGGTCGCTGAGGGCTTCCGGACCGCCTGCGCGCACATCCGGCCCGACGGGGCGATTCCGGCCGGCGACTTCCGCCACGCCGAGGCGGCCTGGCAGATGGTGACCGAGCACTACCGCGCGCACTGCACCGACCCGAGCTTCGTCGATTACTTCTGGACCGTGCGGATCATGCATCAGCCGCTGTGGCAGCTCGCGCGCATTGCCGACACGCTGCTGCCAGTGCGCGCCTATCACACCATCTCCACCGGCTATGCGGGCTTCCTCGGCGCGCTGCTGGCGCAGTCCACGGGTTGTCCGCTGATCCTCACCGAACACGGCATCTACACCAAGGAACGCAAGATCGACCTGTTCCAGAGCGAGTGGATTCGCGACAACCGCAACAGCTTCCAGCGCGACCCGACTGAGCTGTCCTATTTCCGCCAGCTGTGGATCCGCTTCTTCGAGTGGATGGGGCGCCTGACCTACGCGGCGGCCGACCCGATCATCGCGCTGTACGAGGCCAACCGCGCGCGCCAGATCGCCGACGGCGCGCGCGCCGAGCGCACCCGCAGCATTCCCAACGGGGTGTCGATCGCACGTCTGGCGCCGCTGCGCGACCGCCGCCCGGTGGCGACTCCGCCGGTGCTGTGCCTGATCGGCCGGGTGGTGCCGATCAAGGACGTGAAGAATTTCATCCGCGCGATGCGCAGCGTGGTCAATCGCCTGCCCCACGCCGAGGGCTGGATCGCCGGCCCGCTCGACGAGGACCCGGCCTACGTCGAGGAGTGCCGCAACCTGATCGACAGCCTCGGGCTGGGCGGCTCGGTCAGGCTGCTGGGCATGCAACGCGTCGACGAGCTGCTGCCGCAGATCGGGCTGGTGGTGCTCAGCTCGATCTCCGAAGCGCTGCCGCTGGTGGTGCTCGAAGGCTTCGCCGCGGGGGTGCCCTGCGTGAGCACCGATGTCGGCGCATGCCGCCAGTTGATCGAAGGCGGCACGCCCGAGGATCGCGCGCTGGGCGCTGCCGGCCGGGTGGTCGGCATCGCCGATCCGCAGGCGCTGGCCGAAGCGTCGCTGGCGCTGCTCGGCGACACCGACGCGTGGTGCGCCGCGCGCGATGCCGGCGTGGCCCGGGTTGAAAAATACTACAGCGACAAGCTGATGTTCCAGCGCTACCGCACGGTGTACGACACCGCTCTGAACCCGCTGCCGGTCAGGATCCTTCATCCATGAGCGCGCAACGCATCGACACCGCCACCCGTCACGCCGGAGGCGCGCGCTAGATGGCTGGCATCGGATTCGAGCTGCGCAAGCTGCTGAAAAAGGACAGCCTGCTCGGGCTGGTGCAGGCCTACGCCTACGCCGGGGTGATCGGCTCGGGCCCGTGGGTGCTGTCGATCGTCGGCATTCTGGCGGTCGGCCTGCTGGCCTCGACGCTGCGCACGCCGACCGGCGGGGTGGTGGCGTTTCAGGTCTCGGTGACCTGGCTCATCGCCAGCTCGCTGATCCTCACCGGCGGGGCGCAACTGGCGTTCACGCGCTATGTCTCCGACCGCCTGTTCGAGAAGAACGAGGCCTGCGTGCTGCCCAATCTGCACGGCCTGCTGTGCATCGTGCTGCTCGCCGCCGGCACGCTGGCGACGCTGCTGGCGTTTACCGCCTTTGCCGGCCAGAGCGTGCTCTACCGGCTGGAGATGATCGCCGGCTTCACCCTGTTGTGCGGCATCTGGGTGCTGACCATTTTCCTCTCCGGCCTCAAGCGCTATCGCGCCATTGTGGCGATGTACGCGCTCGGCTACGGGGTCACCGTCGGCGCGGCGCTGCTGGCGCGCGGGTGGGCGCTGGAGGGCTTGCTCGGCGGCTTCGTGCTCGGCCACTTCCTGCTGTTTGTCGGCATGTGGTGGCTCACCGTGCGCAGCTTCAGCACCGCCGAGGCGATCAGCTTCGACTTTCTCCACCCGCGCCGGCACTACCCCAGCCTGTTCGCCATCGGCGTGCTCTACAACCTCGCGGTGTGGATCGACAAGCTGGTGTTCTGGCTCTACCCGGAGACCTCGGCGGCGGTCATCGGGCCGCTGCGCGCGTCGGTGATCTACGACCTGCCGGTGTTCATGGCCTACCTGTTCATCATCCCCGGGATGGCAGTTTTTCTGGTGCGCATCGAGACCGATTTCGTCGAGTACCACGCGCGTTTCTACGACGCGGTACGCGACGGCGGCAGCCTGGAGACCATCGAGAGCATGCGCGACGAGATGGTGTTGTCGATCCGCCAGGGCTTTGCCGAAATCGCCAAGATCCAGACCCTCGCCCTGCTCGCCGCGATCGTCGTCGGCCCGACGGCGCTGGCCGCGCTGGGCATCCCGGCGCTGTACCTGCCCCTGTTCCAGGTGCAGACCCTGGGCGCCAGCCTGCAGGTGGGGCTGCTGGCGCTGCTCAACGTGTTCTTCTATCTCGACCAACGCGCGCTGGTGCTGCGCCTGTGCGTGCTGTTCTGCCTCGCCAACCTGGGGCTCACGCTGCTGTCGCTGCAGCTGGGCGCAGCGTTCTACGGTTATGGCTACGCCGCGGCGGTGCTGGTCACGCTGCTCGCCGGCCTGTTCCTGCTCGACCGGCGCCTCGACCGGCTGGAGTACGAAACCTTCATGTTGCGCTGAGCGGGCAGCGCGCCGGACGGCAAAACCTTGCTCCAGGCAGGGTCTTGCCGGGGCTGCGTGGTGCACCGCAGTTCGCTAGAATGGTGCGTTTCCCCGATCGTTTCTGCGGACCCCGCCGATGACCCAGCGCCTGCGCGAAATCCCCTACAACTACACTTCGTTCTCCGATCGCGAGATCGTCATTCGCCTGCTCGGCGAGGAGAGCTGGCAGGCACTCGACGCGCTGCGCGACGAGCGTGTGACGGGGCGCTCGGCGCGGATGCTGTACGAAGTGCTCGGCGACATCTGGGTGGTGCAGCGCAATCCCTACCTGATGGACGACCTGCTCGCCAACCGCGACCGCCGCCACGCGCTGGTCGGCGCGCTGCGCCATCGGCTCAACGAGGTGGACAAGCGGCGCGTCGAATCCGAGGCCGAAGACCCCGGACGCAGCGCCAAGGTCGAGACGCTGGTGATGGCCGCCAACGAGGCCATCGCGCGCTTCGAGCTGCAGTTCGAGGAGACCCTCGACCTGCGCCGCCAGGTCACCCGCGTGCTGTTGCGCCACACCGCCCGCGACAACATCTGCTTCGACGGCCACGCGCGCGTCTCGCACGTGACCGACGCCACCGACTGGCGCGTGGAGTACCCCTTCGTGGTGCTCTACCCCGACACCGAAGCCGAGATCGGCCATCTGGTGCGCGGCTGCATCGAGCTCGGGCTGACCATCATCCCGCGCGGCGGCGGCACCGGCTACACCGGCGGTGCGGTGCCGCTGGACCCCAAATCGGTGGTCATCAACACCGAAAAGCTGATCGACATCGGCGCGGTGGAAGAAACCGTGCTGCCCGGCCGGAACGGCCCGATGGACACCCCCTACGCCACCATCCGCACCAGCGCGGGGGTGGTCACCGCGCGCGTGGCCGAAGCCGCGGCGGCGGCCGGGCGGGTGTTCGCGGTGGACCCGACCTCGGCGTCGGCCTCGTGCATCGGCGGCAACGTGGCAATGAACGCCGGCGGCAAGAAGGCGGTGCTGTGGGGCACCGCGCTGGACAATCTGGCGTGGTGGAAAATGGTCACGCCCGACGGCAACTGGCTGGAGGTCGAACGCCTCGACCACAACTTCGGCAAGATCCACGAGCAGGACACGGTGCATTTTCGCCTCAAGCGCTTCGACGCCGCGGGCAGCCGCCTGCTCGGCGAGGAGGTGCTGAGCATGCCCGGCGCGTCCTGTCGCAAGGACGGGCTGGGCAAGGACGTGACCGACAAGTTCCTCGGCGGCGTGCCCGGGGTACAGAAGGAAGGCACCGACGGCATCATCGTGGCCGCGCGCTGGGTGCTGCACGAGATGCCGCCGGCGGTGCGCACGGTGTGCCTGGAGTTCTTCGGCCAGGTGCGCGAGGCGGTGCCGGCGATCGTCGAGATCACCGACTACTTCAAGCCGGGCGGCGAAGGCCACGCGCTGGGCGTGCAGCTGGCCGGGCTGGAGCACCTCGACGAGCGCTACGTGAAGGCCGTGGGCTACACCACCAAGGCCAAGCGCCACGGCCGGCCGAAGATGGTGCTGGTCGGCGACATCGTCGGCCATGACGAAAAAGCGGTGATGAAGGCCGCCTCCGACGTGATCCGCATGACCAACGCGCGCGGCTCGGAGGGCTTCATCGCGGTGTCCGACGAGCAGCGCAAGAAGTTCTGGCTCGACCGCTCGCGCACCGCCGCCATCTCGCGCCACACCAACGCCTTCAAGATCAACGAGGATGTGGTGATCCCGCTGCCGCGGATGGGCGAATACTGCGACGCGATCGAACGCATCAACATCGAGCTGTCGACGCGCAACAAGCTCGAACTGTGCGATGCGCTCGCCGAGGCGCTGTCCGGCGAACTGCCGCTGCACACCCAGGACGCCGACATCGACGCGGCCGAGATCATCGGCGAGCGCCGCCAGGCCGCGCTCGACTACGTCACCAGCGTGCGCGCGCGCTGGCAGTGGCTGCTCGACCATCTCGACACCCCGCTGGCCGAGGCCGAGGCGCAGTTCGACGCGCTCGGGATCGCAGCCGACGCGCTCACCAACAGCGCCACCGATCCGGTGCTGTTCCACCGCCTGCAGGATTACTCGGTGCGCACCTCGTGGAAGACCGAGCTGCGCGCGCGGCTGATCAAGATTTTCGAGGGCGACGTGTTCCGCCCGGTGCGCGAGAAAGTCGACGCCACCCACGCGCAGGTGCTGCGCGGGCGGCTGTTCGTGGCGCTGCACATGCACGCCGGCGACGGCAACGTGCACACCAACATCCCGGTCAACTCCGACAACTACGCGATGCTGCAGCTGGCCAACGAGACGGTCGAGCGCATCATGGCCATCGCCCGCAAACTCGACGGGGTGATCTCCGGCGAGCACGGCATCGGCATCACCAAGCTCGACTTCCTCACCGATGCCGAGATGGGCAGCTACTGGCAGTACAAGAAACAGGTCGACCCCGAGGGGCGCTTCAACCGCGGCAAGCTGCAGCGCGGCGCCAACCTCGACCGCGCCTACACCCCCAGCTTCGGGCTGATGGGGCACGAGTCGCTGATCATGGAGCAGACCGATGTCGGCGAAATCGCCAACGACATCAAGGACTGCCTGCGCTGCGGCAAGTGCAAGCCGGTGTGCTCCACCCACGTGCCGCGCGCCAACCTGCTCTACAGCCCGCGCAACAAGATTCTGTCCACCTCGCTGCTGGTCGAAGCTTTCCTGTACGAAGAGCAGACCCGCCGCGGCGTGTCGCTGGCGCACTGGGCGGAGTTCGAGGACGTGGCCGACCACTGCACCATCTGCCACAAATGCCTCAAGCCCTGCCCCGTCGACATCGACTTCGGCGACGTGTCGGTCAAGATGAGGAACCTGCTGCGCAATCAGGGCAAGAAGTCCTTCAACCCCGGCAAGGCGGCGGCGATGGCCTTCCTCACCGTCAAGGACCCGGCCACCATCAAGCTGATCCGCAAGGGCATGATCGAGTGGGGCTACAAGGCGCAGCGCTGGGCGCACAAGACCGCCAAGTCCTTCGGCCTGATCCAGGAGCAGGTCACCCAGCCGCCGGCCACGCTGCGCAAGGCGCCGCTCAAGGCGCAGGTGATCCACTTCATCAACAAGCCGATGCCGGGCAAGCTGCCCAAGCGCACCAGCCGCGCACTGATGGACATCGAGGACGACAAGGTCATCCCGGTGATCCGCAATCCGCAGCTGCGCGCGGATCAGTCCGAGGCCGTGTTCTACTTCCCCGGCTGCGGCTCCGAGCGCCTGTTCAGCCAGGTCGGGCTCGCCACCCAGGCGATGCTCTACCACGTCGGCGCCACCACCGTGCTGCCGCCGGGCTACCTGTGCTGCGGCTACCCGCAGACCGCCGCCGGCGAGGAAGACAAGGGCCAGAAGATCACCACCGACAACCGGGTGCTGTTCCACCGCGTCGCCAACACCCTCAACTACCTCGACATCAAGACCGTGGTCGTCTCCTGCGGCACCTGCATGGATCAGTTGATGAAGTATCAGTTCGACAAGATCTTCCCCGGCTGCCGCCTCATCGACATCCACGAATACCTGATGGAAAAGGGCGTCAAGCTGGAGGGCATCACCGGCCAGAAGTACATGTACCACGAGCCCTGCCACACCCCGATGAAGATCCACTCGGGCATCAAGGTGGCGAATGAACTGATGGGCACGCGGGTCGACCTCAACGACCGCTGCTGCGGCGAATCGGGCACGCTCGCCGTCGCCCGGCCGGACATCTCCACCCAGGTGCGCTTCCGCAAGCAGGAAGAGATGGAACAGGGCGCCGCCGCGCTGCGCGAGGGCGACCCGGCCACCCCGGTCAAGGTGCTCACCTCCTGCCCGAGTTGCCTGCAGGGGCTGTCGCGCTACGCCAACGACGGCGGCGGCATCGAGGCCGACTACATCGTGGTCGAGATCGCCCGCCACCTGCTCGGCGAGAACTGGCTGCCGGAATACGTGGCCCGCGCCAACACCGGCGGCATCGAGCGGGTCTTGCTGTAAGCGCGGCGCGGTGCGGCGTTTGACGCCCGCCGCGCAGCATCTATCCTGAATACCGGCGCCTGCGTAAGCTGGCGCTGCCCCGCCCCTTCAGGAGAGCCGCATGCGCCCCGCCCACCCCGTGCTGTTCGTCGCCACCCGCAAGGGGGCCTGGCTGTTTCACGGCGACGCCGATCGCCAGCGCTGGCGCATCGACGGCCCGCACTTTCTTGGCCAGATCATCAACGACCTGGTGCTCGACCCGCGCGACGGACGCACCCTGCTGGCCGCCGCCTCGACCGGCCACCTCGGCCCGACGCTGATGCGCTCCACCGACCTGGGCGCGCACTGGCACGAGGCCGCCACCCCGCCCGCGTTCGCCGCCAGCGCAGACGGCAGCGGGCGCAGCGTCAAGCACAGCTTCTGGCTCGAACCCGGCCCGGCCAGCGAACCCGGCGTGTGGTACGCCGGCACCTCGCCGCAAGGCCTGTTCCGCTCGACCGACGGCGGCGACACCTGGTCCCCGTTCTCCTGCCTCAACGACGATCCGCAATTCCGCGAGTGGATGGGCAGCGAGCAGGACGGCACGCCCGACGGCCCCAAGCTGCACTCGATCCAGATCGACCCGCGCGACCCGCAGCACCTCTACATCGCCATGTCGGGCGGCGGCGTGCATGAATCCACCGACGGCGGGCGCAGCTTCACCCCGCTGCTCGACGGCCTCGCCGTGGTCGAGGGCTTCCCGCTCGACCAGCCCACCTTCCACGACCCGCACTGCGTGCGCCTGTGCCCGGGCCTGCCCGACCGCCTCTACCAGCAGAACCACTGCGGCATCTACCGCCTCGACCGCCCCGCCACCCGCTGGCAGCGCATCGGCGAGAACATGCCGGCCGAGATCGGCGACATCGGCTTCCCGCTGGTCCTCCATCCGCACGACCCGGACACCCTGTGGGTCTTCCCGATGAACGGCGACACGGTGTGGCCGCGCACCAGCCCCGACGGCAAACCGGCGGCCTACCGCAGCTGCGACGGCGGCGCCACGTGGCAGCGTCAGGATGCCGGCCTGCCCACCGAACAGGCGTGGTGGACCGTCAAGCGTCAGGCCATGTGCGCCGACGCCGAGCGCAGCCCCGGCCTGTATCTGGGCACCACCAGCGGCGAAGTGTGGGCGAGCCGCGACGAAGGCACATCGTGGGCCTGCCTGGCCCGCCACCTGCCGGAGATCTACGCCATCCACATCGGCTACCCGCGCGCCTGAATGCGCGTCCTGATCCCCTCGCCGCTGCACGACTACACCCACGCCCCGCGGGTCGACGCCCGCGGCGCCACGCTGGGCGCGCTGCTCGACGACCTCGACCGCCAGTTCCCCGGCATCCGCTTTCGCATCGTCGACGAGCAAGGCCGCATCCGCCGCCACATGCGCTGCTTCATCGACGGCACCCAGCAATTCGCGCTCGACCGCCCGCTCAACGGCGTGGAGGAGGTGGTGATCGTGCAGGCCTTGAGCGGCGGCTAACGCAAAGACACACCCGCTTACATCCCGCTTTAACCCCAAACCCGCTCCCCGTTCGTTTGACACTCATCTCCCTCACGAACGGATGACGACCATGCACCGCCTCACCCCCCTCTCGCTGTGCCTGCTGCTCGGCGCCTGCGCCGGCAACACCTCCAACCCTGCCGACCACACGCGGCGTGAAGACGCGCGCGCCGCGCAACCGCAACCGGCCGTCGCGCCCCCCGCGCAGCACGAGGCGCTTGCCGACAGCGCCGCGCCGGCCGCAGCGACGCGCCAACGCGCACTCGGCAAGACGGCCGCCGCCGGCGTCATGGCGACCCAACCGCAGCGCATCGCGCCCGCCCCGGCAGCCCCGCCGTATCTCGCCCCGCACGAGCGCGAGCGCTATGGCCAGATCGACACCAACCCGGTGCGGCAGGTCGCCACGGCGCCGGTGTCGACCTTCAGCGTCGACGTGGATACCGGGAGCTGGTCGAACCTGCGCCGCTTCCTCAACCAGGGCCGCCTGCCGCCGCGTGATGCGGTGCGCGTGGAGGAGTGCATCAACTACTTCCCCTATGACGACGCGCCGCCCACGGGCAACACCCCCTTCGCCGTGCACACCGAGCTGGCGCAGGCGCCGTGGAACCCCGAGCGCCTGCTGATGCGCATCGCGCTCAAGGGGCAGGATCTGGCTAAACAGCGCCTGCCGCCGGCCAATCTGGTGTTCCTCGTCGATGTTTCGGGGTCGATGCGCGCGGCCAACAAGCTGCCGCTGCTCAAGTCCTCGCTCAAGCTGCTGGTGCAGCAACTGCGCCCGCAGGACCGCATCGCCCTGGTGACCTATGCCGGCGCGGCCGGCGTGGCCCTGCCCTCGACCGCCGGCAGCGACAAGGCCGCCATCCTCGCCGCCATCGACGCGCTGCAGGCCGGTGGCAGCACCGCCGGCGCCAGCGGCATTGAGCTGGCCTACCAGACCGCGCAGGCCGGCTTCGTGCAAGGCGGCATCAACCGCATCCTGCTGGCTACCGATGGCGACTTCAACGTCGGCCAGACCAACTTCGAACAGCTCAAGGCCCGTGTCGAGCAGCTGCGCAGCACCGGCGTGCAGCTCACCACGCTGGGCTTCGGCACCGGCAACTTCAACGAACAGCTCATGGAGCAGATGGCCGATGCCGGCAACGGCGCCTATGCCTACATCGACACCCTCATGGAGGGCCACAAGGTGCTGGTGAATGAGATGAGCAGCACCCTGGCCACCATTGCCAAGGATGTGAAGATCCAGGTCGAATTCAACCCGGCCGCGGTCAGCGAATACCGCCTCATCGGCTACGAAAACCGCATGCTGCGCCGTGAGGACTTCAACAACGACAGGATCGACGCCGGCGAGATCGGCGCCGGCCATTCGGTGACCGCGCTGTATGAGCTCACCCCGGCCGGCCAGCGCGGCCTGATCGACCCGCTGCGCTACGGCACCGACCCGCGCCCGGCCACCGCCACCACGGCGCGCAGCGCCGAGCTCGCTGAACTGGCGTACGTGCGCCTGCGCTACAAGCAGCCCGACGCCAGCACCAGCCAGCGCATCGAGCACCCGGTGCGCCGCGACACCGCCCGCCCGCTCACCGCCACCAGCGCCGACTTCCGCTTCGCCAGCGCCATCGCCGGCTTCGGCCAGCTCCTGCGCGGCGGCACCTATACCGGCACCTGGACCGTGGCCGATGCCCGCGCGCTGGCCGCCAGCGCCCTTGGCGCCGATCGATTCGGGTATCGTGGTGAAGCCCTGCGGCTGATGGATCTGGCCGCCGCGCTCAGCCCCCAGCCGCCGCACGCCGCCGCCCCGCTCGAATGACCGACACCCCGCCGCTCGCCGACCTGCCCGACGAAGACCTCATGCTGCTGGTCGCGCGCGGCATCGTGCGCGAGCCGGCGGCGGAACTCTTTGCCCGCCACAACCGCGCCCTGTTCAACTACCTCGCCTGGCTCGCCCGCGGCCAGCTCGGCGAGGCCGAGGACATCGCCCAGAGCACCTGGATCCGGGTGCTCTCGCGCTGTGGCGACTACCGCCCCACCGCCGCCTTTCGCACCTTCCTGTGCCAGATCGCCCGCAACCTGTGGCTCGACAGCAAGGGCAGCGCCTGGCAGCGCACCACCGTGAGCGACGAGGCCGTACCCGAGGCGAGTGACGAGGGCGAGCTGTCGCCCGAAACCGAATTGGCCCTGCGCCAGGACAGCCACCGGGTGCGCACCGCCCTGCTGAGCCTGCCCACCGCCCAGCGCGAAGCCGTGGCCCTGCGCTTTTTCGCCGACATGAGCGTGGATGACATCGCCGCCACCGTCGGCGTCGGCTTCGAGACCATCAAGAGCCGGCTGCGCTACGCCTTCCGCCACCTGCGCGCCGAGCTGGAGCGCGCCCCATGAGCCGCGCCGAAGACCGCTTCATCGACGGCGACGGCCCGCTGGCCGCGCTGATCCGCGCGCAACCCGCCTTCGAAGCGCCAGCCGACCTGCTGCCGCGGGTGCTCGCCGCACTCGACGCCGCCCACGCCCCGCAAGGCTTCGAGCCCCCGGCCGCGCTCGCCGACGCCATCATGGCCGAAGCCGCGCGCCTCGACGCCGCCCAGGCCCCCCGCCGCGACGCCCTGCTCGCCGAACTGGCC
>JAGRFQ010000098.1:32339-32585 GCA_020445945.1 Rhodocyclaceae bacterium | reverse complement strand
GTTGGTAGAGCGCAACCTTGCCAAGGTTGAGGTCGCGAGTTCGAGCCTCGTTTCCCGCTCCAGCATTCCTTGGGGAAAGCAAGCGCGCTTTCCCCATTTCGTTCCCGCACCAAACGGGACGAAGCAGTAACAACAAGAAGTGTGGCGCGATGGCAGAGTGGTTATGCAGAGGACTGCAAATCCTCGTACCTCGGTTCGATTCCGGGTCGCGCCTCCAGGTAGTACGCGGGAATAGCTCAGTTGGTA
>JAGRFQ010000098.1:26583-32313 GCA_020445945.1 Rhodocyclaceae bacterium | reverse complement strand
GTTCGAGCCTCGTTTCCCGCTCCAGCACTCAAAAGGGGAGGCCTGTCGGCTTCCCCTTTTTTATGTTGCCGACGTCGGCCGCGATGCGGCGCGTATCATGCCCTTTTGAGCCTGGCTGCGCTGATATGACGTTCCACGCCTTTCTCGATCTTCCGGATTCTGTCGCCCCCGACTACCAGGGGGGCAGCCTGCTCAACCTGATGGCCAGCATCGGCCGGCGATTCGGTGCCGCTACGGCAGGGCAGCCACCGGTGCTCAGGGATGACGCCGCACTCGGCATCGACCAGGCCCGCGTCGTCGTTTTCTTGCTGATCGATGGACTGGGCGCATGCGATGTCGCACGTCGTGGCGCGGCCAGCTTTCTGGCTCGCCACCAACTCCCCACGCTCACCTCGGTGTTCCCATCAACCACCGCCAGCGCCGTTACCACCTCGCTCACCGGGCTCGCGCCTGCGGCCCACGGGCTGACCGGCTGGCACATCCGCGATCCACGCTTTGGCGGGATCTTCGCCCCTTTGCCGATGCAGCGGCGCGACCGCGAACCGATGACCGGCTGGTGGCGTATTCCGCGCCTGTTTCCGTATCCCAGTCTGTTTCAACGCCTCCGCTGCCGCTCCGCGATGATCAGCCCGACCCACATCCTCGGCTCACCGTTCAACATGCGCCACAGTCGCGGCGTCGCGCGTCGCTACCCGACCACGGATCTGGCGTCGCTGGAAGAAGCGCTGGTCTGCGCGGTCAAGGATCTGGGCGGCCCAGGGGGCTTCGTGTACGCCTATCACCCCGACTACGACGCACTGGCGCACCAGTTCGGCGTCGCGTCGGCCCAATGCACCGCCCACTTCATGGCGCTCGACGCACTGCTCGAGCGCGTGCACCGGCAACTCGCCGGTCAGGATGCTCTGCTGCTGGTGACCGCCGACCACGGCTTCATCGACGCGCCGGTCGACAAGCAGATCCGCCTCGATCAGCACCCCGAGGTGTACGACTGCCTGGCGGGGCCGCTGTGGGGCGAACGCCGCGTCGCCTACTGCCGCATTGCGCCCGGCGCCGGTGCGCGCTTCGAGGCCGCAGCCAGGCCGCTGTTGAAGGATCGTGTCGACATTGTGCCGTCGCAGGCGCTGATCGATGCCGGCCTGTTCGGCCCCGCCGTCAAACCCAATCGCCGCCTGCGTGAGCGGGTTGGTGACTACACCCTGATCGGGCGTACCGGCTGGACCGTGTTCGATGTGCTCCCGCAAGAGCGGGAAGCGACCATGATCGGCGTGCACGCCGGCATTTCCGCCGACGAAATGCTGATACCGCTCGCCGCAATACAGTGTTGATCGCACGGTAACAGCGCCGTCACCGGCGCGGCGTAGCCTGCCTTCAAATCCAAACCGAGGGCAGGCAATGACGCAATGGCTGCAGCGCTGGCGAATGAGGGCGTGGAAAGAAGCGCGCAACCCTTTCGACTTCATCCTCGGCGCTGACGAAGCGCTGTGCTTTGTGGTCGACCTGTCGGCACGCCCCGCAGAGCGTCAGCGCGCCGCAGGGCGGCGGGAACTGCGGTATGGGCGTAGTGCGGCGGGGCCGCACGGCTAACGAGGTCTACCACGCAAAGCCACAGCGCAGAAACCTCGTGTAGAATCTTAAGTTATTTATGTAACTTATTGATTTTTAATGGTGCCCGGAGCGGGGCTCGAACCCGCACAGCCGAAGGCCGAGGGATTTTAAGTCCCTTGTGTCTACCAATTTCACCATCCGGGCCGGCGACTTAGCGGCCTTCCTCGGGCAGTACGATGTTGACTTCAAGCACTTCGTAGTTGCCCTGTTTTTCCAGCTGCACCTTGATGTCGTCGGGGTTCACCTTGATGTATTTGGTGATCACCTCAATGAGTTCTTTCTGAAGATCCGGCAAGAAGTCGGGGCCGGCGCCGGCG
Source organism: Rhodocyclaceae bacterium (assembly GCA_020445945.1). GTDB lineage: Bacteria > Pseudomonadota > Gammaproteobacteria > Burkholderiales > Rhodocyclaceae > Nitrogeniibacter. The sequence goes on along the minus strand of JAGRFQ010000098.1, from coordinate 30,391 downwards.
CCGTGTTCGCGCGCGATGATCAGCTGCAGCCGCTCCTTCGCGAGCGCCGCCGTTTTCGGTTTGCTGCCAAAGAGCAGTGAAAGCAAGGACATCTTACTTTCCTCCGAACAAGCGCTTCAGGATGTTCGGCTTGTCGTAGTTGACGAAGCGCATCGGGCGCTCTTCTTCGAGAAAACGGGCGACGACGTCGAGATAGGCTTCGGCGACGTCAGTGCCCTTGAGGTGTACCGCGGGTGAGCCCTGGTTGGAAGCGTGGAGGACGGCGTCGGATTCCGGAATCACGCCGATCAGCTCGACCCGCAGCAGTTCCTGCACGTCCTTGTAGGACAGCATTTCGCCTTCTTCGACGCGTTTGGCGGAGTAGCGGGTAATGAGCAGGTGCTCTTTGACCGGGTCGCGCCCGTCGATCGAGCGGCGCGATTTGCTCTGCAGGATGCCGAGGATGCGGTCGGAGTCGCGCACGGAGGAGACTTCGGGGTTGGTGACGATGATCGCTTCATCGGCGAAGGTGAGTGCCATCACGGCGCCGCGTTCGATGCCGGCGGGCGAGTCGCAGACGATGTAGTCGAAGCCCATGTGCTCGAGTTCCTTGAGCACTTTTTCCACCCCTTCTTCGGTCAGCGCGTCTTTGTCGCGGGTTTGCGAGGCGGGGAGGATGAACAGGTTTTCGCAGTGCTTGTCTTTGATCAGCGTCTGGGTGAGTTTGGACTCGCCATTGACCACGTTGATCAGGTCGTACACCACGCGGCGCTCGCAGCCCATGATGAGGTCGAGGTTGCGCAGGCCGACGTCGAAGTCGATGACGGCGGTTTTGAAGCCGCGCAATGCCAGGCCGGATGCGAAGGCTGCGCTGGTGGTGGTTTTTCCGACGCCGCCTTTGCCAGACGTTACTACGATGACTCGGGTCACGATTTTCCCTCTATCTAATTAAGTGCCGCTCAAATGCTTTTGAGCGGCGCAATCTTCAATGTTTGCTGATCGCCCGGGCCGTCGAGCCAGGCCTGCGCGGCTTTGCCGGCGACGTTTTCGGGGATGCCTTTTTCGAAGGTCCGGTACATGCCGGCGATCGACACCAGTTCCGGGCCGAAGTCGGTCGAGAAGATGCGCGCGCGTTCATTGCCCTGGGCGCCGGCGAGGGCGCGGCCGCGTAGCGGGCCGTAGCAGTGGATGCTGCCGTCGGCAATGACCTCGGCGCCGTGGCTGACGCCGGCGAGCAAGACCAGGTCGCCGCCTTTGGCGTAGGCCTGCTGCCCGGAGCGCAGGGGGCGGTCGACGATCAGCGTCTGCGCGGCGGCGGGCGCTGCGGCAGGGGTGGCCGGTGGCGGGGGCTCGGCGGGCGCGGGCGCAGGGTCGGGCGTGCTGGCGGTGATGTCGTCGAGCACGGCGAGGCCGGCCCGGCGCGCGCTCTCGGCAAACGCTTCGGCAAGGCCGGTGATGGCGACGGGTTGCAGGCGATAGCGCCGCAGCAGGCTGGTGAGCGATGCCCAGTCGATGTTCTCGGGCGCGTTGGCGAGGCCCGAGAAGTCCATGACGGTCGCTTCCCGATTGAAGAAATCCGGCATGCCGCCGAGCATTGCGTGCATTGCGTCGGCCAGGCGCATCGGGTCGGTGTCGCGCATGCGCGCGGTCATGATGCCCAGGCTGGCGCCCCGAAATTCGATGGGGCGGGTGGATACGGCGGAGTCCTTCATGCGGCAAATGACCTGTCAAATCCTGCGAGTTTACTGGCGTGGGGGGGCGGGGGCAACATTCCGTCGGAATTGGAGATCATTTTCCGTTACGCGGGGCCTCAGTGCTGCGTTGGCGGTGCGGGCGCATCGGCAAAAAGCGCGTCGATGGCGTCGGCGTCGTAGCGGTAGGTGTGGTTCGACAGGTCGTCGTGAATCTCGACCACGCCATGTTCGGCGAGGATGGCGTCGATCTCTTCGCGGCCGAGCCCGCGCAACATGGTGTCGATCTTGTCGGGGTCGGCGGGCCAGTGATGGGTCACCGCGCGGGGCGGGAACAGGCGCACATCTTCTTCGTGGAACAGACGCGTCAGTAGCGTGGCCGGCTCGAGGGCGCGCAGTTCGTCGTTGCCGACCGTCGCGGCGAGCTGGGTCACGCGCTGCCAGCCATCGGGGTCGCGCTCGTCCGCGGTGGGGAGTTTCTGCAGAAACAGGCCGGCGGCGGTGTCGCCGTTGGCACTCAGCCACAGGGCGGCGGGCTGCTGTTCGGACTGCGCCAGATACTGCTCGAACACCGCGGCGATGGTGTCGCCTTCGCGTGGGACGTGGCTCTGATACGGCTGCTGCTGCGCCGCGACGTCGAGAGTGAGCAGCATGCGTCCGTCGCCCAGCAGGTCGGGGAGCGACGATGCGCTGGCGTTGTCGCTGGCCTTGGCGTAGCCGCGCAGGTTCAGCGATTCGGTGCAGTCCACCACCAGCAGCGACAGCGGGCCGTGGCCCTGGAGCTGAAAGGTGAGCCGGCCGGGCTGTTTGAGGTTGCTGGTCATGATTGCCGCGATGGCGCTCAGTTCGCCGAACACGTCGCGCACTTGCGGGGTGTAGCGTCGGCCAGCGAGCATCGCGCGCCACACGGCGTTGAGCTGCACCACGGCACCGCGGATGTCGAGGGCGTCGAACAGGAAACGCTGGATGAAGCTGTCTTCGCGGAGCATCAGCGCGCGCCCTTGCCGAATGCGGCGGCATAGGTGTCGGGTTTGAAGCCGACCAGCAGCGCGCCGTCGCCGGTGTCGAGCACCGGGCGCTTGATCAGGCTCGGGTGGGCAATCATCAGCGCGATGGCCTCGGCGTCGGTGTCGATGCGCTGCGCCTCGGCGGGCAATTTGCGCCACGTGGTGCCGCGGGTGTTGACCAGCGCGCTGCGCTCGGCGCGGGCCAGCCAGTCGGTCAGCGTGGCGGCGTCAATGGCGCTTTTCTTGTAGTCGTGAAACGCGTAGTCGATGGCGTGCTGGTCGAGCCAGTTGAACGCTTTTTTCATCGTGTCGCAGTTGCGAATGCCGTAGATGCGAATCATGCAGTCGGGTCCGGAAGTGAGTGCGCCCGCGCGGGCCAGTGGCCATTGTCGCGCAAGACGCGGGGCGGGGCTATTTGCGCAGCGCGCGCGACAGGGCGTCGGCCATGCTGCCGCTGGGTTTGGGTGCAGCTTTGGCTTTGGCCGCCGCGCGCCGGCCGGGCGCCGGGGCGGCCGGCTTCGATGCGGGCACGGCCTCGTTCAGGCGCATGCTCAGCGAGATGCGTTTGCGCTTGGGGTCGACCTCCAGCACTTTCACCTTCACCACGTCGCCGGCCTTGACCACGCTGTGCGGGTCTTTCACGAAACGCTCGGCGAGCATCGAGATATGCACCAGCCCGTCCTGATGCACGCCGATGTCGACGAAGGCGCCGAAGTTGGTGACGTTGGTGACCACGCCTTCGAGCAGCATCGCCGGGGCAAGATCGGCGAGCGTCTCGATGCCGTCGCGAAAATGCGCGGTTTCGAAGGCCGGGCGCGGGTCGCGGCCGGGCTTGTCGAGTTCGGCGAGGATGTCGCGCACGGTTGGCTCGCCGAAGTGGGCATCGGCAAACTGTCGCGGATCGAGCGCCTTGAGCGTGCGGCTGTCGCCCATCACCTCGCGCACGCTGCGCTGCAATCGGGCAAGGATGCGCTCGACCAGCGGATAGGCTTCGGGGTGCACCGCCGAGGCGTCGAGCGGATTGCTGCCACCGGCGATGCGCAGGAAACCGGCGGCCTGCTCGAAGGTCTTGTCGCCGAGGCGCGGTACCGCCTTGAGCGCGGTGCGCGCGGCGAACGGGCCGTTGGCGTC
>JAGRFQ010000098.1:0-26526 GCA_020445945.1 Rhodocyclaceae bacterium | reverse complement strand
GAGGCGGTATTGACGTCCACCCCGACGGCATTCACGCAGTCCTCCACCACCGCATCCAGCATCCGTGCAAGGCGGCTTTGATTGACGTCGTGCTGGTATTGGCCGACGCCGATCGCCTTCGGGTCGATCTTGACCAGCTCGGCAAGCGGGTCCTGCAGGCGGCGCGCAATCGACACCGCGCCACGCAGGCTCACGTCCAGCGCCGGAAATTCGGTCGCCGCCAGCGCGGAGGCCGAGTACACCGAGGCGCCGGACTCCGACACCGTCACCTTGGTCAGGCGCAGGGCGGGGTTCGATTTGATGAGCTCGGCGGCGAGCTTGTCGGTCTCGCGCGAGGCGGTGCCGTTGCCGATTGCGATCAGGTCGGCGTGGTGGCGGTTGGCCAGCCGTGCCAGCGTGGCCAGGCTGCCGTCCCAGTCGCGGCGCGGCTCGTGCGGATAAATGGTGGCGGTGTCGAGGAGCTTGCCGGTGGCGTCGACCACCGCCACCTTGACGCCGGTGCGGATGCCGGGGTCGAGCCCGATGGTGACGCGCGGGCCCGCCGGCGCGGCGAGCAGCAGATCCTTGAGATTGCGCGCGAACACGCGGATCGCTTCTTCTTCGGCGCGTTCGCGGATGGTGTTCATCAGCTCCAGTTCGAGGTGCACGGCGATCTTGGTCGACCACGCCCAGCGCGCGGTCTCGAGCAGCCAGCGATCCGCCGGCCGGCCCGCGTCACGCAGCCCGAAACGCGCCGCGATGCGTGCCTCGCACGGGCCGGGCTGGCCCGGCGGTGGCGCGTCGGGCAGGGTCACGGCGAGACGCAGCACGCCTTCGCCGCGCCCGCGCAGCAACGCCAGAAAGCGGTGCGAGGGGATGCGCGACACGGGCTCCGCAAAGTCGAACCAGTCGCGGAACTTGGCGCCTTCGGCGTCCTTGCCGTCGATCAGCTGCGAGCTGACCACGCCGTGCTCGGCCAGATACGCGCGCAGGGCGTCGAGCAGGGTGGCGTCTTCGCTGAAGCGTTCGATCAGGATGTGGCGCGCCCCTTCGAGCGCGGTTTTGACGTCGCCCACGCCTGCGTCGGCGTCGATGTAGCGTGCCGCTTCGGTGTCGGGGTCGAGCGCCGGGTTGTCGATCAAGGCCTCGGCCAGCGGTGCCAGCCCGGCCTCGCGCGCGATCTGCGCCTTGGTGCGGCGCTTGGGTTTGTAGGGCAAATAGAGGTCTTCGAGGCGCTGCTTGGTGTCGGCCTGTTCGATGTCCTGGCGCAGCGCGTCGCTGAGCTGGCCCTGGCTGGCGATGGAGGCCAGAATCGTGGCGCGACGGGCGTCGAGCTCGCGCAGATAGCCGAGGCGCTCTTCGAGCGTGCGCAGCTGGGTGTCGTCGAGTCCGCCCGTTGCTTCCTTGCGATAGCGCGCGATGAAAGGCACGCTGGCGCCGTCGTCGAGCAGGCGGGTGGCGGCGTCGACCTGCTTGCGATCGATCTGCAGTTCGGTGGCGAGACGGTGTTCCAAAGAGGCGGGCATGGCAGACAGGTTCTGTAGGCGTTGGGGCGGCGCAGTGTGCCGCAGCTGGTGCGCTGCGGCAAGCCTTGTGGCGGAAGCTCGGTTAGACTTGAAGAGTTACTTTTTTTTGACGGAGCCGCGGCGTGAACGCCTCATTGATCCGGATGCTGCTGGCCGGCGCAGTCAGCGTGTTGGGTGCTTCGGCCCAGGCCGGCGGCGGCATCGACGCGTCGCGACTGGCGCCCGTGCGGGGCGAGCCCAAACCGGTGCAGCGCGCGGCACCCGAGCCGCCGGTGCGCGCCTATGCCATCGACGGGGCGAGTTTCTATTATGGCGGGCGTCATTTCGTGATCGACGGCATGGCGCCGCCGCGCGCCGGTGACGAGCTGGCCAAGCAGCAGTTGCAGCAGCTCCTCGATTCGGGCGAGCTCAGCGTGGCGCCGGTGGGCGACGTTGACGGTGCGCTGGTGCCCGCGCGGGTCAGCATTGACGGTACCGAGCTTGCCCTGCCGGGCGACTGAGCCGCCGGTGCGAGCCCCCATCCTCAAACGCTGACACGGGTGTCGATCAGGCTCTGACGCCCCCACCAGGTGTCGTCGGCGGCAAGCTCGATGCGCTGGCGCACCGCCGCGGCCTCCACGCACAACATGCGCCGAAAGTCACTGTCCGGCATGTCGGGCAGGGCCGCTGCGGCGTGCTCCCACGGGTTCCACACGACGACGTCGGGGAATTGCTCCTGCACGATCATCAAGTGGCGATTGCCGTCGTCGAGCACCAGTGTGCGGTTGGCGTCGTGGTAGATGCGATCGACCGGGCCGTCGACGGCCAGTGCCTCTTGCGGGTCGCGTTTGATGGCGTCGTTGTCGAGGGCGTCGCGGTAGTGTTTGCCCTTGAGCCCCGAGAGGAGCGCCAGTTCGACCTCGGCGACACGCAGATAGGTGTGCAGCGCGGCGGTGAAGGCGAAGGCGCCGTAGCCGGTGTTGGTGACCGCGAGCTCGACGTCAAGCCGGTCGGCGCCGACGCCGACGGTGAGTTCGAGCGCAAAGTCGAAGGGCCACAGCGCGCGGGTGGCGTCGTTGCTCGACAGGCCGAGCGTAACCATGGCCAGCGTATCTTCGTTGCGCTGTTCGATCAGCTGCCACTGCGCGGTGCGTACCAGCCCATGCTTGGGCAGTTTGCCGGTTTGCGCGAACTGCGGAAAGCACACCGGAATGCCGCCCCGGATCGCCGCGCTGGCGTCAAAGCGCGCTTGCTCGCTCAGGTATAGCCACGGTTTGCCGTTGGCGGGCTGCCAGTGGAGGACCTGGCCGCCGAGCAGGCTGATCGTGGCCTGGGCGCCATCGCGGGTATGGATCGTGATGACGGGCTGGCCGTTGAGCCGGGTTTCGGTAATGGTTGCGTACATGGGTGGGCGTCAGGGCGTCGCGGCGGTGTGTCCGCGGTGGCGGAAACAGCAGGTCAGGTGGTCATCGACCAGCCCGACTGCCTGCATGTAGGCGTAGCAGATGGTGGAGCCGACAAATTTGAAACCGTGCTGCGTGAGCGCTTTGCTGAGCGCGTCGGAAGTGGCCGTGCGCGCGGGTACGTCGGCCAGCGTGACGGGGTTGTTTACCTGCGGTACGCCGTCGACAAAGCGCCACAGCCAGCGTGCAAAACTGCCTTCGCGCTCGACCAGGGCGAGAAACGCGCGGGCGTTGCCGATGGTGGCGCGGATCTTGGCCTGGTTGCGGACGATGCCGGGGTTGGCGAGCAGGCGTGCGACGTCGGTTTCGTCGTAGGCGGCGATGGCGGTGACGTCGAAGTCATCAAAGGCGGCGCGGTAGCCGCTGCGCTTGTTGAGCACGGTGCGCCACGACAGCCCGGCCTGGGCGCCTTCGAGGGTCAGCATCTCGAACAGTGTGCGGTCGTCATGCACCGGCACGCCCCATTGTTCATCGTGATAGGCGATGTAAGCGGGGTCGTCACCACACCACGGGCAGCGGCTGGGGGCGTCGGTCATGGTGTCGGGCGGCTCCAAGGGCGATGCATTTGCGCCACCTTATCATTTCACGATCCGGTGGCGCAGCGGGGTCAGTCCTGCAGGGCCAGAACGCCGAGTTTGACGGTGCTGTCGTCGGGGTCGTTGGAGAGCACGAAGCCCAGATTCTGGACAAACCGCAGCATGCGCTCGTTGTTCGACAGGAACACGCCGTTCATGTAGACCAGACCGCGGTTGCGGGCGGTCTCGATGAGTATCCCCATCAGCCGCCGCGCCAGCCCGCGATGCTGCCAGTCGTCGGCCACCACCACCGCAAACTCGCAGGACTCGCCGTCGGGATTGACGGCGTAGCGGCACACCCCGATCTCGACCTCGACGCCGTCGTCGGTAATGGTGGCGACAAAGGCCATCTCGCGGTCGTAGTCGATCTGGGTCAGGCGCACGACCATCGCCGGCGGCAGCTCGCGCATGGTGTTCATGAAGCGGAAATACTTGGTTTCGGCCGACAGCTTGCGCACGAACTCGATCTCCAGCTCGGCGTCCTCCGGCTTGATCGGGCGAATCGTGACGCTGATGCCGTCGGGCTGGTCCCAGTGGGTGATGAGGTGCTGCGGGTAGGGGTGGATCGCCATGTGATCGTAGCGATCGGCGGTCGGTGAGACGTTGTCGGCCACGATCCGCGCATCGACGGCGACGGCGCCGGTCTCGTCGATGATGAGCGGGTTGATGTCGAGCTCTTTCATCCACGGCAACTCGCACACCATCTCGGAGACGCGCAGCAGCACCAGCTCCAGCGCCTCCATATTGACCGGCGGCATGTTGCGGAATTCGCCCAGATAGCTTGCCACGCGGGTCGAGCGGATCAGGTCGCGGGCCAGATAGGTGTTGAGCGGTGGCAGCGCGATGGCGCGATCCTTCTGCACCTCGACGCGGGTGCCGCCTTCGCCGAAGGTGATGATCGGGCCGAACACCGGATCGCGCGAAACACTCACCATCAGCTCGCGCCCGTTGGGTTTGCGCACCATCGGCTCGATGGCCACGCCGTTGATCGCGGCCTTGGGGTGTGCGCGGCGCACGCCTTCGAGGATCTCCTGGTAAGCGCTACGCACCGCGGCCAGGCTGGTGAGGTTGAGGCGCACGCCGCCGACGTCGGACTTGTGGGTCACGTCGAGCGAGTCGATCTTCATCGCCACCGGCAGGCCGATTTCCTCGGCCAGCACCATTGCCTCGGTGGCGGAGCGGGCGACCACGGTTTGCGCGATGGGGATGCGGAAGGCGGCGAGGATGGCTTTCGATTCCATCTCGTTGAGCACCTTGCGGCGCTCGTTGAGGGCGGTTTCGATCACCAGTCGCGCGCTCTCGATCGACGGCGGGTTGAGTTCGCTCAGCGAGGCCGGGGTTTGCGCCAGCAGTTTCTGGTTGCGGTAGTAGTTCGAGATGTGGCTGAACAGCTCGACCGCCGGCTCGGGCGTGCGGAAGGTGGGGATGCCGGCCGCTTCGAACAGCTTGCGCGCCGGGGTCACCATCTCTTCGCCCATGAAGCAGGTCACCAGCGGCTTGTCGGCGGTGCGCTCTTCCTCGATGATCGCTTCGGCCACGGCGGTGGGGTCGGTCATCGCCTGCGGGGTGAGCAGCACCAGCACGCCATCGACGTTCGGCCCTTCGAGTACGGCCTTGATGGCGGCGCGATAGCGTGCCACATCGGCATCGGCGAGCACATCGACAGGGTTGCCGTGCGACCATGTGGCCGGCAGCGCGTCGTTGAGCTTGGCGATGGTGCCTTCGGAGAACTTCGACAGCGGGATGCCCAGATCGGCCGCCCGGTCCGCCGCCATCACGCCGGGCCCGCCGCCGTTGGTGATCATTGCCAGGCGGTTGCCGCGCGGGCGGAAATGCGAGAACAGGGCATTGGCCGCGGCGAACAGCTGGCCCATGGTGTAGAGCCGGATGACGCCGGCGCGACGGACCGCGGCGTCGAACACCGCGTCATCGCCGATCAGCGCACCGGTGTGGTTGAGCACCGCGCGCGAGGCTTCGGGGTGGCGTCCGACCTTGATCAGCAGCACCGGCTTGATGCGTGCCGCGCCGCGCAATGCGCTCATGAAGCGGCGCGCATCGCGCAGGCCCTCGACGTACAGGAAAATGCTCTCCGTGCGCGGGTCCGAGATCATGTATTCGAGCGCTTCGCCGAAGTCGATGTCACTGGACGAGCCAAGCGAGACCACGGTCGAGAAGCCGATGTTGTTCGGCCGCGCCCAGTCGAGGATGGCGGTACAGAGCCCGCCGGACTGCGAAATCAGACCAATCGAGCCGGGCAGCGCGCGGCCTTGCGCAAACGTGGCGTTGAGGCCGAGCTCCGGACGCATGATGCCCAGGCAGTTCGGCCCGAGCAGGCGGATGTGATGGCGGCGCGCGGCGTCGATCACCGAACGCTCGAGCGCCGCGCCGCGGCGGCCGGTTTCGGCGAAGCCGCCGGTGAGAATGATGGCGGCCTTGACGCCGGCACGGCCACAGCTGTCGATGATGGCCGGAATCTTCTGCGCGGTGACCGCAATGACCACCAGATCCAGGCGCTGCGGCACGTCTTCGACGCTCTTGTAGCACGCGATGCCGTGCACCTTCTCGTGCTTGGGATTGATGGCGAACAAGCGCCCCTTGAAGCCCGCATCCACCATGTTGCGGACGACAACGCCGCCCACCGAGGCTTCGCGCTCGCTGGCGCCGACGATGCCGACCGACTTGGGTTCGAAGAGAGGCGTCAGGTAGTGCTTTTCTTTCATGATCCTTGTCCATGCTCACGACGCGCCACGCCCGCAGGGCGGGACGCATACCCGGAAACGCCCGGGTTGAGGCGTGTTTTCATCCAATATACTGCATTGCAACATAAAAGATGATGACACCGTACGCTTTGGCCGTCTTTGTGTTGGATTATTGCGAATTTGGGGCGCTGAAAGGCCATGTGTTCAGTGCCCGATGGTGAAGCAGAATCGGGCGCCATTGCCCGGCGACGAGTCGGCGCTGATGGTGCCGCCGTGACGTTGCACGATGCGCGCCACGGTCGCCAGCCCGATCCCCGAGCCCGTGTGTTCATTGGTGGCGTGCAATCGGTAGAACGGCAGGAACAGGTTGCCGGCGTAGGCCATGTCGAAGCCGATGCCGTTGTCTTCGATGCAAAAACTCACCGTGTCGTCTTCGCGCGTGGCGAAGAAGGCGATGCGGGTGACTTCCTGCGCGCTGCTGAATTTCCACGCGTTGCGCAGCAGGTTCTCGAGCACCACGCGCATCAGCGCACGGTCGGCGCTGGCGGTGAGGCCGAGGGTGATGTCGGCCTCCACGCGCCGGTCCGGGTCTTCCTGGCGAATCTCCTCGATCAGTGTGCTGACCATGAGGCTGAGGTCGAGGTTCTCGCGGCGCAGCGTCTGGCGGGTGAGGCGCGCCAGCTCGATCAGATCGTCGATGAGCTGGGCCATGCGCGAGGTGGCCGCGCGGATGCGCTTCAGGTAGGTGGTTGCCGTTGCGTCGAGGGTGTCGCCGAGGTCTTCCTGCAGAATCACCGAAAAGCCGTCGATCGCGCGCAGCGGCGCCCGCAGGTCGTGCGACACCGAGTAGGAGAACGCCTCGAGCTCGCGGTTGGAGGCCTCAAGCTCGGCGGTGCGTGCGCGCACCCGCGCCTCAAGCTCCTTGTTGATGTTCTTCAGCGTCAGCTCAGCAACCTTGCGCTCCGTGATGTCGTCCATCGACCCCATCGCCCCGAGCGTGACCCCATCGCTGTCTGTCATCAGCCGCGCATGCACCTCCAGCCAGCGGATTTCGCCGGTGGTGGTGCGCAGGCGCACTTCGCACTCGCACAGCGTCAGTTCGCCCGAGAGCACGTGCGCGATGCGTTCGCGGGTCGGGCGGCGATCGTCCGGATGGAGGAAATCGGTCAGCGGACGCGCCAGCGCGGTCTCGGGCGGGTGGCCGCTCACGTGGGCCCAGGCCTTGTTCAGGAACAGGAAACGCCCCGCGGTGTCGATCTGGAAGATGACCTCGTTGACCGATTCGACCACCTCGCGATAGCGCGTCCGGCTCTCGTGCAGCGCGCGCTCGGCGGCCAGCCGGTCGGAGATGTCGCGGACTACCGAGAGAATCGCCGGGCCGTCGTCGAACTGCACCACCACGCTCGTGGTCTCGACCTCGACCATGCGCTGGTCGCCACGTTTGATGCGCAGCTGTTCGCGCGCAATCACTGTGCCCGGCAGCGGCTCGGGGCTCTGGACGCTCGGGCGCAGGCGCGGGGTATCGCAAAAATCGTCCAGGCTCAGGCCGATCAGGGCATCCGCGCCGGCCACGCCAAAGGTGTCGGCGGCGGCGCGATTGGCAAACAGCAGCAAGCCGTTGCGATGGAGGATGATGCCGTCGGGCGAGACATCGACCAGCCGCCGGTAGCGTTCCGCGATGGCCTTGCGGTCGCGTTCCGAGACGATGCGCGGGGTGATGTCCTGGAAAACCGCGATCGCCCCCTTGAGCGAGCCGTCGGGCGCGCGCAGCGCGCTGACCGTTACGCTGGCCCAGATGTCGCGCCCCGAGGCTTGGCGATAGCGTTGTTCGCGCACGTAGTGGTCGTAGCGCCTGCTGCGCATGCCGTCGAACATGGCCCGGTCGCGCCCGGCGTCGTCGGCGTGGGCAAGATCGCTGAAATGGCGCCCGACGAGCGCCGCATCCGGTTGGCCGATGAGCTGCTGGAAGGCGGGGTTGAAACTCAGGCAGTGGCCCGCCGCATCGACATTGAGCAACCCCAGCGGGGCCAGCTCGAAGGTGGTGCGATAGCGGTCTTCGCTGGCCTTGAGCGCGATCAGCGAATGCTGCTCCCGGGTCACGTCGCGCGCCACGCCGCGATAGCCGGCAAAGCGCCCCGAGGCGTCGAACACCGGCCGGCCGGTCACCGAAAACCACATCGGCTCGCCGCCGGCGTTGCGCCGGTAGATGAAGTTATCGAAGGGCGCGTGACGCTGGAGCAGCGCGTTGTGTGCCGCCCACGTCGGGTCGTCGAGGGACGCTTCGGCCAGTTCCCAGCGGGTGCGCCCGAGCACGTTCTCGACAATCCCGAGGTGCGGATTGTTCGGGCTGGTCATCAGCCGCGTAAAGCGGAAATTGGCGTCCTGCTCCCAGTACCAGTCGAAAAAACTCTCGATCAGGGTGCGGAAGCGCTCCTCGCTGGCGGTGAGGTGGCGTTCGGCGTTGATGCGTGTCGTCACGTCCCGGCCGACGCCGCGGTAGCCGGTGAACACGCCGTCTTCCATCAGCGGGCGGCCACGGAATTCAAGATGACGCACATTGCCGGCCAGATCGCGGCGGCTGGAGATCAGCGTGAACGGCGCGTGACGCTCGAGCAGGGTGCGGTGCTCGGCCCATACGCCGTCATCCATCGGTTCCGATTCCAGCGCCCAGTGCGTGCGTCCGATGTAGTCGTCGGCATCCATGTTGGCAATGCTGCGGATGCCACTGCTGACCAGCGTGAAGCGGTGCTCGGTGTCGGTCTCCCACAACCAGTCGCTGGACAGCTCGATGAAATCCATCAAGCGGGCCTGATTGAACTCGGTGACCCGGGTGGCGCGCCGCGCCTGCTCCAGCGCCTTCCGGTAGGCGAGAACCGCGCGCAGCGCCGCGGCGATGACCACCACGCACAGCACTGCGGCCAGCATCGTGGCCAGCTGTCCCCATGGCGTGGCGCCCTGCGCGCCGCCATCGGCTGCGCTGGCCGTGGCGAGGGAGATCATGCCGGTGGCTGCGGTGGCGGGCGTCGCGCCGATGGCTTCGCTGCGCCCGGCCCACCATTGCGCGCCGAGCACGAGCATCCCCACCAGCGCAAGTACGGCCAGCACGAGCGAGCCGTACAGGGTGCGTCGGGAGAACGCGGGGCGTCCGGTGGGTGTCGCGCGGATATCGTCGCTCTTCAAGAACACTCCGGTTGGCGCTCGACCGCCAGGGCGCACAGATACGCGCAGGGCGCAGGCGTCGAGCGGATCAGCGGTGGAGGTGTGCGTCCGGTGATACGGGCTGAATCCGGCCCACATGGATTTACGGCCTGCCTACCGCAAAACTGAATCATACCCGCGGCCCGCCAACGGTTGCGCCTCGTGCGCGTGTGCGCCGCTAGAATGGGTCGCGTGAATCCATCGACCGACACCAGGAGCGCCGCGCATGACCCGAAAGCCGCCCCCCGCCCACCGCAGTCTGCCGCGCCCCCGCCGCCGCGAGGGCGCACGATGAGCGCGCCGGCCATCCACGGCGCTGGCGCGCCGTCAGCCTGGGTGCAGCGCTTTGCGCCCTTGGTTGCTGCCGGCGGACAGGTGCTCGACCTGGCTTGCGGGCGGGGGCGGCACAGTCGCCTGCTGGCCATGCAGGGCTGCGCGGTTACCGCCGTCGACCGCGATCCGGCCGCGCTGGACGCGTTGTCGGCCGTGGCCGGCGTCACCGCGTGCCGTTTCGACCTCGAAGCCGGCGCCGCGTGGCCGTGGGCGGTGGCCAGCTTCGATGCCGTCGTGGTCACCAACTATCTGTTTCGACCAGGTTTCGACACGCTGTGTGCGCTGCTGCGCCCCGGCGGGGTGCTGATCTACGAAACCTTCATGGCCGGCAATGCGCGCTTCGGCAAACCGAGCAACCCGGATTTTCTGCTCGCGCCGGGCGAGCTGCTGGCTCGCACCGCCAACGCCTTCACCCCGCTGGCCTTCGAGCAGGGCGAGGTGCGCGCGCCGGCACCGGCGATGGTGCAGCGCCTGTGCGCGATCAAGGGCGAGGCGATGGGCGTGATCGGCTGAGCCGCTCAGTGGGGGTGGTCGGCCAAGTCGCTCAGTGGGCGTGATCGGCCAAGCCGCTCAGCCGCGCTCGAGGCGCAGGATGTCGCCCGCGAGCGTAGCGATGCCCCCGGGCGACAAGTCCGCGGTGGGCACCGCTGCGGCCCGTGGGAAGTTCACATAGTTGCCGTTCTGCGAGCGCCGGTAGAGCGGGTCGTAGTGCAGCTCGATCAACTCGGTGAACAAGGCCGGCAGATCGTGCGCGTCGGCCAGATCGCACCAGCGTGCCAGCGTCTCTCTGGGCAACAGACGCTGCAAATGGCCGAGCTTGGTCTTGAGCGCCCCGGGGTCGTCGCCCAGGTACGCATAGTCGCGCAGCAAGAACGCGATGCGCGCCGCGTGGCTGGCGTCGATGCGTACGCAGCGCGCGGCGCGCATGCGTTCGATCACCGCCTCGGGCACGTGCAGCCGGCCGATCTTGCGGCTTTCGGCTTCGGCATACACCGGGCGCGACGGGTCAAAGCCGGTCAGCGTGGCGTGCAGAGCTGTTTCGAAGGACTTCTGACTGGGCTGCTCGATGCCGGGCAGGGCGCCGAGCACCGAGCCCTTGTGCGCCGCCAGCCCTTCGAGATCGAGGATCTGCGCACCCTGCGCCGCCAGCGCGTGCAGCACTGCCGTCTTGGCGCTGCCGGTGGGGCCGCAGACAATGCGCAGATCCAGCGTTGCCGGCAGGGCGTCGAGCCCGTCGAGCACGTGGCGGCGAAAGCGCTTGTAGCCGCCCTCCAACTGGCAGGCGTCCCAGCCGATCATGCGCAGCCAGGTCACGAACGCGCCGCTGCGCTGCCCGCCGCGCCAGCAATACACCAGCGGCCGCCAGTCTTTGGGCTGATGCTGGAAATGCGCGTGCAGATGGCGCGCCATGTTCGCCGCCACCAGCGCGCCGCCGATGCGCCGCGCCTCGAAGGGGGAGACCTGCTTGTAGATCGTGCCCACGCGGGCGCGCTCGTCGTTGTCGAGCACCGGCATGTTGATCGCACCGGGGATGTGATCGTCAGCGAATTCGGCCGGTGAGCGCACGTCGATGATCTCGTCAAAGCCGGAGAGCTGTGCTACGGTCGCGCTGCCTTTTTTCATTACCATCCTGTCGTGCGCCGTCGGCGCGTGAGCCCTGCATGAAACCCATTCGTCTGACTGAATTCTCCCACGGCGGCGGCTGCGGCTGCAAAATCGCCCCGGCCGTGCTGGCCGACATCCTCGCCCGCTCGCCGATCGGCGCGATGCCGCCGGAATTGCTCGTCGGCAACGCCTCGTCCGACGACGCCGCGGTGTATCGGCTCAACGACCAGCAGGCGATTGTCGCCACCACCGACTTCTTCACCCCCATCGTCGATGACCCGACCGACTTCGGCCGCATCGCCGCGACCAACGCGATCAGCGATGTGTACGCGATGGGCGCGACGCCGATCATGGCGCTGGCGATTGTCGGCATGCCGCTCGACAAACTCGCGCCGGAGGTGATCGGCCAGATCCTCGAAGGCGGCGCCAGCGTGTGTCGCGCGGCCGGAATCCCGATTGCCGGCGGCCACTCCATCGACGTGCTCGAACCGATTTACGGGCTGGTCGCGCTCGGCGTGGTGCACCCCGACAAGATTTTGCGCAACGACGCCGCGCGCGTCGGCGACGTGCTCATTCTCGGCAAGCCGCTCGGCGTCGGCATTCTCTCGGCGGCCCTCAAGAAGGGCCGGCTCAGCGACGCCGGCTACGCCCAAATGATCGCCCACACCACCCGCCTCAACACCCCCGGCCCCGCGCTGGCCGGCATCGACGGCGTGCACGCGGTGACCGACGTCACAGGCTTCGGCCTCGCCGGCCATCTGCTCGAAGTGTGCCGCGGCTCGGGCGTGGCCGCGCAGCTGCGTTTTGGCGATATTCCGGTGATTGACGAAGCCGCCGCCTTCGCGCGCGAGGGCGTCGCCACCGGCGCGTCAACGCGCAACTGGGCGGCCTATGGCAGCGACGTGGTGCTGGCCGAAGCGCTGGAAGACTGGCAGCGCGTGCTGCTCACCGACCCGCAAACCAGCGGCGGGTTGCTGGTGGCCTGCGCGCCGGAATCCGCCGACGCCGTGCTCGCGTGTTTCGCCGCCGACGGCTTCGCCGAGGCCGCGGTGATTGGCGAAATCGGTGCCGGCGCGGCGCGTGTTTGCGTCGCCTGAACGGCGTTAGCGCCGGCTCACCAAAGGGGCCAGCGCCGGCCACACGGTGTCGACAATCCGCGGCTGGGCCGCTGCCGAGGGGTGCAGGCCGTCATTGAGAAACATCGCGCGGTCGTCGGCGAAACCGTCGAGTAAAAAGGGCACGAAGGCCACCGCACGTGCTTCGGCAACGTCGGCAAACACCGCCGCGAACTGGCGGCCATACAGCGGGCCATAGTTCGGCGGCAGGCGCATGCCCACCAGCACCACCTGCGCGTTGGCCGCCTGCGCCGCGTCGATCATCGCCAGCAGGTTGGCGCGCATCAGGTGCAGCGGCAGCCCGCGCAGCCCGTCATTGGCGCCCAGCTCGATCACCACCACGTCCGGCGCATGCGCGGCCAGCGCTTGTGGCAGGCGCGAGCGCCCGCCGGCGGTGGTCTCGCCACTCACGCTGGCGTTGATGACGGTATGCTCTGTGCTGTCCGCGTTCAGTTTGCGTGCAAGATGCGCCGGCCAGGCCTGGTCTGCCGCGAGGCCAAATCCGGCCGACAGGCTGTCGCCCCAGACCAGCACGGTGGCCGCGTGACTGAGCCCCGAAAACACCAGCAACAGCAAAAAACCTATGGATCGCGCCATTCTTCCTCACTCCGAAACCGTCATTGAAGTCGCCGGCCTGTGTCAATCCGTTGCCGTACAGGGCGGCGACGCACTGCACATTCTCAAAGACATTTGCTTTGCGGTGCAAGCCGGCGAGTCGGTCGCCATCGTCGGCGCGTCCGGCTCCGGCAAGTCCACGCTGCTCGGCCTCATCGCGGGTTTGGACGTGCCCAGCGCCGGATCGGTTCAACTGTGCGGGCAGGCGTTGTTCGATCTCGACGAAGACGCGCGCGCGCAATTGCGCGGGGCGAAAATGGGCTTCGTGTTCCAGTCGTTTCAGCTGCTCCCCGCGCTGACCGCGCTCGACAACGTCATGCTGCCGCTGGAGCTGGCCGGCACCCCCGGCGCCGAAGCCACCGCGCGCGCCTGGCTCGGCCGGGTCGGTCTGGCCGCGCGCGAGCGGCATTATCCGAAACACCTCTCTGGCGGCGAACAGCAACGCGTCGCGCTGGCCCGCGCCTTCGCCCCCGACCCCGCCGTGCTGCTCGCCGACGAGCCCACCGGCAACCTCGACGCCGAAACCGGCGCGGCGATCATCGAACTCATCTTCGAACTCAACCGCGAACGCGGCACCACGCTGATCCTGGTCACCCACGACGACGCACTGGCCGCGCGCTGCGACCGGGTGCTGCACATGCAGGGCGGGGTGTTGCGCGAGGCGCGCACCGCGCCGTGAACGCCGCCGCGCGTCCGCGCGCTTGACTCGCCAGACAGGCTTGATAAGCTGGCGCACGTTTTCAGGTGCCTGACCCCGTCATCGCGGGGCCGGGTTAATCGGGAAACGGGTGCGCTCGCGTGTCGAGCAAAGCCCGTACTGCCCCCGCAACGGTAAGCAGATTCAACCCTTCCGCCGCGCCTCCCCGGCGTTGGCAGCCACTGCGCACAGCGTGATTCACGCGGCGTGGGAAGGCGAAGGTGTTGTGCCGCGCAAGCGTCGGCCCTCTGCGAGTCCGGAGACCGGCCTGACAACGCGCGAAAATGCCGTGGCGGGGTGCCAACCGGGTTTCATTCAGTGGGTGCGTGTCTGCCTTCCCCGGCGTTTTCATCAGATCAACCTCTGGCCGCGTGCGGGAGAGCCGTGGCAGGACGCCGTTCTCATGCCTGATATCCGATACCGCCTCTACGGCTGGCGCTGGCGCGCCGCGCTGTGTCTTTTGTGTCTTTTCCTGCTGCTGTTCAGTCACGGGCTGCGCGCCGAGTCGCGCGCGGTGCTGGCCATCGTGTCCGATCGATCGGCGCCAACGCTGGTCGCCGGCGCGCATCAACTGATCGCTGCGCGGCCGGGGCAAACCATCCAGTTGCGCAGCGTGAGCCAGTTGGCGCAGATGGATGAGGCCGCCTTGCGCGATCTCATCGCGGGTCACCAGGCGCTGGTGCTGGTGGCGGTGTTCGGCGAGGCGGTGGAGCGGTTGCTCGGCCAGCCCTATCCGGCGGGGCAGACGCGCA
Organism: Rhodocyclaceae bacterium; assembly: GCA_020445945.1. Taxonomy (GTDB): domain Bacteria; phylum Pseudomonadota; class Gammaproteobacteria; order Burkholderiales; family Rhodocyclaceae; genus Nitrogeniibacter. Next base: position 11,990 of record JAGRFQ010000098.1, on the reverse strand, counting down.
TGGTGCTGCACAGCGACCGGCGCCTGCTGGCGCTGCAACGCGACCGCCATGGCGACATCTTCGCCGGGGGGCTGCCGGAGGCGATCGTCGGCGACGACGCGGCGCTGTTTTCCGCCGACCGTCTGAGCCAGCTCAAGGCCGCCCAGCCGCGCTACGCCGACTGGCTGCAAGCGCGCGCGTACTGGGTCAACCGCTCGGTGGAGAACGCGGCCCGCTTGCTGGATCTGGTCGCCAGCGGGGGCATCCGGCAGGCGCCGGTGGCGGTGGTGCCGCCGGTGCGCTTCGCCGTGCATGAGGGCGGCGCGCCGCGCTGGCTGGACGCCGCCGCGCTGCGTGCGCAGCTCGACCCCACGCGCCGCACGCTGTGGATTCTCGATCACGACACCGGCGAGTTGGCCGGCGAGTGGGCGCTGCACCGCCAGTTGTGCGCGGCCGAGGCGTGGCAGTGCGTCTCGGTCCTGGCCGCGTGGGGCGCGCCCAGCGTCCGCGCGGTCGAGCACATCGTCGACGCGGTAGCGCGTCATTCGGCCGCAACGGCGGTGGTGGCCGTGCAGGACTTCGTGGTGGGCGGCGGAGAGGGCCGCGAGGCCGTCACCGCCCTGCTCGAACGGCTCAATGTGCCGGTGCTCAAAGCGTTGCGCATGGGCGAGTGGAGCGCCGCGCAGTGGCAACTGTCGGCCCAGGGCGTGCCGCGCGACACCGTGCACTACCGCCTCGCCATGCCTGAATTGCAGGGCGTCAGCCAGCCGCAGGTGCTGGCCTTGGCCGAGCCGTTGCAGATCGACCCGCAGACCGGCGCGCGGCTGTATCGCAGCCAGCCGGTCGGCGCCGAGGTGGCGCGCCAGGCGCGGCGGCTGGCGCGCTGGATGCGCCTGCGCGAGACCGCCAACGCCGACAAGCGCGTCGCCATCGTCTACTACAACCACCCGCCGGGCCGGCACAACATTGGCGCCGACAACCTCAATGTGCCCGAGAGCCTGCTCGACATGCTGCGCGCCCTCAAGGCGGCGGGCTATACCACCGGGCCCCTGCCGCCCGACGCGACGGCGCTGCTCGAACAGTTGCAGGCCCGTGGCGTGAATCTGCCCGAAGACCGGCAGGCGCTCGCGGCGATGGCCGGACAGGTGGCGACGCTGGGCGGGGGCGACTACGCGGCATGGTTCAAGACCCTGCCCGCCGGAGTGCAGGCTGAAATGGTGGGCGGGCCGCTCGCTGCATTGCAGCAGTTGATGCGCGATCAGGCCCGCGCGATCGCGGCGCTGGGCGTGGACGCCGCGCGCCGCGATCAGCTCGCGCTGCTCGACCAGCGCATGCAGGCCACCGTGACCGACCTGCGCCACGCGCTGGACGGTTTGCGTCACAAGGGCCGCGCGCGCGCTGGATCTGCTGACGCAACTGGAGGCCGCCTACCGGGGGGCGATGGACACGCTGGCGCGGGGCGATACGCCGCAGTGGGGGGCCAGCGAGGCGCTGCTCGATGCCTTGCTCGCGATGCGCATCGAGGGCATCCGCGGCTGGGGCGCCGCGCCGGGCAAGGTGATGGTGTGGGAAGGCCGGCAGCTCATCCCCGGGGTGCGCTTCGGCAACGTCTTCCTCGGACCGCAGCCGCCGCGCGGCTGGGAGCTGAACGAGGAGTTGCTGCACGCCAACCTGTCCTTCCCGCCGCCCCACCAGTACCTGGGCTTCTATCACTACCTGCAGTCGGTGTTCAAGGCCGATGCGCTGGTCCACGTGGGCCGCCATTCGACCTATGAATTCCTGCCCGGACGCAGCGCCGGGCTGGCGGCGTCGGACTATCCGAGCATTGTCGCCGGAGACCTGCCCGGCATCTATCCCTACATCGTCGACGGCGTGGGCGAAGGCATTCAGGCCAAGCGTCGCGGTCTGGCGGTGATGGTCGATCACCTCACGCCGCCGCTGGCGATCACCGCGCTGTACGACGATCTGCTCGGTCTGCGCCAACTGATCGAAAGCGCCGAGGCAACGAGCGATGCGCACACCCGGCGCGAGGCGGTCACGGCGCTGCGCGCGCGCATCGACGCGCTGGGCCTGCGCGACGAGCTGATCGCCAGCATGGACGAGGAGCTCAAGGTGCGCGGGATCGGCTTCGACGCCATCGACGACGCCTTTTTGCTGCACGAGGTGGGGCACTACCTGACCCGGCTGCAGGAGGATTTCATGCCGCTCGGGCTGCATGTGTTCGGGCGCGCGTGGGATGACGCGGCGGTCGATACGATGCTCCGGTCGATGCGTGACGGTGCGGCGTCGACGGCGGCGGACGTGGCGCGCTGGCAACACGGGCTGCGCGCCTCGCCCCCGGCGGAGATGGCCGCCTTGCTCAACGCGCTGGCGGGCGGATTCGTCGCGCCGGGCAAGGGGAACGACCCGATCCGCACGCCGGAGGCGCTGCCCACCGGGCGCAATTTCTACGCCCTCGACGGCAGTTTGCTGCCGACCCGGCTGGCCTACGACACCGGCGCGACGCTGGCGGGCAAGGTCTTGTCGGGCGAATCCGGCGTGGCGGCGGCGCACGCGGACCCGGCGACCAACAAACAGGGCGTCATCCTGTGGGCTTCCGACGCGGTGCGCGACGAAGGGGCGATGATCGCCTTCGGCCTGAAATTGCTCGGCGTCCGTCCGGTGTGGAACAGCCGCGGCATCCTCAAGGGGCTGGAGCGGCTGCCGCTCGGCGCGGACCAGCCGGCGCGTCTGGACGTGGTGTTCACCACCTCCGGTCTGTTCCGCGATCTGTACGGCGAACACATGCTGCTGCTCGACAAGGCCGGCCTGCTGGCGCTGGACGCGAGCCGCGACCGGATCGTGCGGGACTATCCGGCGCTGGCGCTGGCGCTGCGCGAGGCGCTGGCGCCACTGGGCGAATGGCAGCGCGGCGGCGACGAAGCGCTGGAGAAGAATCAGGTCGCCAACAACTGGGTCGACCAGGCGCGCAAGCTGCTCGCCGCCGACGGTGCCATCACGCCGGCGCAGCTCGGGCGCCAGGCCAGCGTGCGCGTGTTCGGCATCTCGCCGGGTGCCTACGGCGCCGGCGTCAATCGGCTGGTCGAACGCTCCGGCGCGTGGCAGGCGCGCAGCGAGCTGGCGCAGGTGTTCATCCAGCGCATGGGCCATGCCTATGGCGCGGGGCTGCAGGGCGAGCCGGCGCAGGCCTTGTTCCGCCAGCAGCTCGACGGCATCTCGCAGACCTTCCTCGGGCGCGCGAGCAATCTCTACGGCTTGATGGACAACAACGATGCCTTCGATTATCTCGGCGGCCTCAACCTCGCGGTCGAGAGCCAGCGCGGCGCGGCGCCGGCCAGTGCGGTGATCCACCACGCCAGCGACCGGAAACTGAGCGTCGAGCCACTGCACAGCGCCTTGCTGAGCGAGTTGCGCGGGCGTTATCTCAACCCGCAATGGATCGCGCCGCTGATGAAGGAGGGCTACGCCGGCGCGCGCACCATGGGGAGCGAGTTCGTCGAGTATCTGTGGGGCTGGCAGGTGACCAGCCCGGAGATCATCAAGGATCGCGTGTGGGAGGAGGTGAAGGCGGTGTATGTCGATGACAAGCTCGGCCTCGGCCTCGACGCCTTTCTTGCCGAGGGTGACAAGCGCTATGTGCAGACCAACATTCTGGCGGTGATGCTGGTGGCCATCGACAAGGGCTTCTGGCAGGCCGACGCGGCGACGCGCAAGCAGCTGGCGGCGCAGTTTGCCGACAACATCATCGAACACGGCAACCCCGGCAGCGGTCACACCCACGCCGGCCACCCGATGTACGACATGGTCCGGGCGCAACTGCCGGCCGACACGGCCGCGGCGCTGGATGCGGCGCTGGCAAAAAGCCGGATCGCGGATGCGGCGCCGGCCGCGGCGGCGCCGACGCATGTGCAGGAAGTGCGCCTCGACGCGCCGTCTGCCGACGCACCGGGGCAGGCGGCGGACGACGCGGCCACCGCCACCGAACCCCCCGCCGCAGAACAGCCCTGGCTGATCGCGCTGGCCGCCGGCCTGCTGTTGACGGGTATCTTGCGTGGCCGCAGGGCCCGCTGAATCAAGCGAGAAAACACATGTTCTCTGGAATCTCTTTCGGTCTGATGCACCAACTCACCGGCGTGTTGCTGCAGCCGGTCGTGGCCGCCTTGCTGTTTTTTGTCGCCCTCGCGCTGTACGAGGTCGGCGTCAGCGTTGGCGAGCGCTGGGGCGGCATCCGCCGCTTGTGCGCGGCGGGCGACAAAATGGCGCTGATGGCGGCCGGCAAGCGACGTATCGAGCGCGCCGATTTCATCACCCGGCTGGCGCCGATGCTCGGGCTGATGGGCACGCTGATACCGCTCGGCCCCGGGCTGGCAGCGCTTGGCGAAGGCGAGCTGCGGGTGCTCACCACCGCGATGACGGTGGCCTTCGACACCACCGTCATCGGCCTCTTCGCCGGCATGATCGGCTTCGTGCTCGGCCGGCTGCGGCGGCGCTGGTACGACCACGGGCTGGCCCAGCTGGAGGCCGCGCATGGATAAGTGGCGGCGCAGTGCCTTCTTCGACAGCGACGAAGACCCGCTGGGTCCGCTGGCCAATCTGGTCGACATCATTTTGGTGTTCGTCTGCGGCCTGGTGGCCGCGCTGGTGAGCTTCAGCCCCGACCTGCAGCAGCACTTCGCAACTGCGCAACCGCGCGACATCTCGCTCGGCAAGGAGATGGCCACGGTGCCCGAGTCGGTGCGCCAGCAGGTCGAGCGCGGCAGCGGTTACGAGGCCTTGGGCAAGGTGTATCGCGACCCGAAAACCGGCAAGCTGGTGCTGATCGGCGAGTAGGGCGCGTTGCGATTCAGCCGGTGGTCGCCTGCGCGATCGCCGCTGCACAGCGCGTGCCGGCGCGCACTGCGCCTTCGAGGGTTGCCGGGTAAGGGCCGTCGACGTAATCGCCGGCGAGCCACAGACCGCGCTGTGCGGTGCTGACCGACGGGCGTTTGATCCCGGGGCGGCAGGCGAAGGTGGCGCGTTTTTCGGTGATGGTGAGGATGCCGTCCGGGGTGGGGAGGCGGCGGTCGAGCACGGTTTCGAGTGCGTTGTGGATGGCCAGCTCAAGCTCGCGCCGCGGCAGCGCCAGGTGCGGGCCGGTGGCGCTGATCACGGCGGCGATGAGGCCGGCCGGGCCGCCGGTCTGGCCGCGGTCAAAATACCATTCGGCCAGCCCGCCCGCGTGGCCGATCATCGGCGCGGGCAGGCGCACCGAGGCGTCGTATTGCAGATACGTGGTCAGGATCGGTTCGTGGCGCAGCGCGTTGAGGGTGTCGACCAGCGGCGCGAGCGCGTCGAACGGGGCGAGCAGCGGGGCGGCGTGGTAGGGCGCGGTGGCGACGACGACGTGGTCGAAGCGCCGTGCGGCGACCGGGTCGCCTTCGAGCTGGTAGCGCGCGCCGTCGGGGACGATCCGGGAGATCGCTTCGGTGGTGTAGACCTGCCCGCGATTGCGCCCCAGCCAGCGCGCGGCGGGCACCGGAAAGAGTTCCGATAGATCGACTTTGGGGATCAGCAATTCGCTGGCCGAGGCGCCGGCGGCGAGGGTGTCGCGCAGCACGGTGGCGAAGACGCGCGCGGAGGCTTCGTCCGCCGGGGTGTTGAGCGCGGCGACGCACAGCGGCTCCCACAGGAAGCGGCGCAGGCGCGCGGGCTGGGCGGCGTTGTCGAGCAGTTGGCTGACGGTGAGCTGCACCGGCAGGCGGAAGCGCTGCGCCTTGAGGTGCTGGATGAAGCGCAGGCAGGCGCGGCGCTCGGACCAGTCCATGCCTTCGGCGCGCAGCAGGCCGACGGCCAGATGCAGCGGCGCGGGCAGCGCGGCGGCGCGCAGGCGGAATTCTCCGGGGTAGTACAGGTCGAGCGGGCGGGCGTCGAAGACGCTGGGTTTGACGCCGACGATGCGCAGCAGGCGCAGGGTTTCGGCGTAGGCGCCGAGCAGCAGGTGTTGGCCGTTGTCGACCACAAAATCGTCTTTTTCGACGATCCGTGCCCGCCCGCCGAGCACCCGGCCGCTTTCGAACAGCGCCACGCGTAGGCCCTTGCGCACCAGCTCGACGGCGCAGGCGAGGCCGGCGTAGCCACCGCCGACAATGCCGACGTTGGGGGCGTTGGGGCCGGCGCGCTGGAACACGGCGTCAGCCTCTGGCCCAGGTGCGGGTGGCGATCCACAGCTTGCGCACGGGGGTGAGCGAGGTGCGCTGGGTGAGCACCTGGAAGTCGTCGCGGGCGATCTCGTCGAGCAGGGTGCGGTAGATCGCGGCCATGATCAGGCCGGGGCGCTGGGCTTTGCGGTCGGCGTCGGGCAGTTGCGTCATGGCCTGGTCGTAATAGGCGATGGCGCGTTCGGCCTGGAACTGCATCAGCGCGCGGAAGTTGTCCGAGCTCTTGGCGTCGAGGATTTCGCTGGCCGGCACATTGAACCGCTGCAGCTCGTCGACGGGCAGGTAGATGCGGCCGCGGCGGGCGTCTTCTCCGACATCGCGGATGATGTTGGTGAGCTGAAAGGCGAGGCCGAGGTCGTGGGCGTATTTGAGCGTCTGGCGGTCCTGGTAGCCAAAAATTTCGGCCGCCAGCGATCCGACCACACTGGCCACGCGGTAGCAGTACAGGCGCAGACCCTTGAAGTCGAGGTAGCGGGTCTGGGTCAGGTCCATCTGCATGCCGTCGATGATTTCGATGAGCTGCTCGGCGGGCAGGTTGAAGCGCGGCCGGATGTCGGCCAGCGCCTGCCCGACGGGGTGGGTGGGCGCGCCGGCGTAGGCGCGCTCGACCTCGCCACGCCACCAGTCGAGCGTGGTCTGGGCGATGGACGGGTCGTTGCATTCGTCGACCACGTCGTCCACTTCACGGCAAAACGCGTACAGCGCCATGATCGCCTGACGACGCTCGGGCGGCAGGAACATGAAACTGTAGTAGAAGCTGGAGCCCGAGGCGGCCGCCTTTTGCTGGCAGTAGGTGTGGGGATTCATTGCGTGTTGTGCGTGTAGTTGAGCGCGGCAAGCGCCATGCGCAAGGCATCGGCTTTGCCCAGTGTGGGGCGGTGCTGGAAGACGTCGTGCCCTGCATTTTCGATGCGCTGCAGAATACGCAGCCCGCCGAGCACGATCAAGCGCAGTTCCCAGCCGATGCGCCCCGGCAGGGCGCGGGCCAGCGGCGCGCCGCGGTGCATCAGGGCACGGGCGCGCTGCACCTGAAAGGCCATCAGCGCGCGCCAGGCGTCGTCGACGCGTTGATTGGCAATCTGCGATTCGGTGACGCCAAAGCGCGCCATGTCGTCGAGCGGCAGGTAGATGCGCTGCTTTTGCCAGTCGATGCCGACGTCTTGCCAGAAGTTGATCAGTTGCAGGCCGGTGCAGATGGCGTCGGACCAGGCGAGGTGCTCGACCGAGTCGGCGCGATACAGACGCAGCATCAGCCGTCCGACCGGGTTGGCCGAGCGCTGGCAGTAGTCGGCCAGTTCGTCGAAGTCGGCGTAGCGGGTTTTGCCCACGTCCTGGCTGAAGGCGTCGAGCAGGTCGCGGAACGGCTGGATCGGCAGGTCGTGGCTGCCAATTGCGGTGGCGAGGCGGGCGAACATGGCGCCGTGAGGGGGGCTGCCCTGCTCGATCAGATGCAGTTCGCGGCGATAGTCGTTGAGTCGGGCGAGGCGGACGATGGCGGGCGCGTCGCCTTCGTCGGCAATGTCGTCGGCGCTGCGCGCGAAGGCGTAGATGGCTTCGACCGGCTCACGCAGGCGGGCTGGTAGCAGGAACGATGCGACGGGAAAATTCTCGTAGTGATCGACCGGCATGAGCCCGTGCGCGCGGCGCGTGAAAGTCTGGTGCGAGGGAAGAGACTCGAACTCTCACGCCTTTCGGCGCTGGAACCTAAATCCAGTGCGTCTACCAATTCCGCCACCCTCGCGTGGGTGGCACGCAGTGCGTGCGACGCGGATTATACACGCGCGCCGGGGCGTGTCCGTGGCGCCAGGGGCGGTCGACATGCACCCGGTGGTCGCACGTGTGCGCCTTGTGGCGCACGCTCATCCTATCCGCGCAGGGCGGCGAGCAGGCTGTCGCGCGATTCGCGGGCGGATTCGCGCAGGTTGTCGAGCTGTTCGGGGTCGACGTCGCGGGTGGCGGCCTGGAGCAGTGTGGTGCGCATCGCGGGGCTGAACTGGAGGAAGGGGTTCGGCGTTTCGGCGCACAGGCAAGCGATGAAGTACACGTCGCGCAGCTCGGAGGGCGGCCAGCTGCCGCCGTAGGGGTCTTGATCGTCGAACACGGTGCTGATGACTTCGGGCACGTCGAGTGCCTTGAGCAGGGTGCGGGCGACCGGTTCGTGCCACAGCGAGATGAATTCGCCAAAGCGCGGGAGGTCTTGTTCGAGCGTCGGGTGGGCGCTGGCGCGGGCGAGCAGGTAGAACTGGCCGATGGTGCTGATCATGCCGGCGAACAGCGCGGTGTCGGGGTTGGTGCAGCGCAGGTGACGGGCGATGGCGCTGGACCAGGCGGCGACGTCGATGGTGTGCATCCACAGGCCGGAGGCGATCAGGCGCGAGTCTGCGCTGCGGCATTCGGCGGCGAGCTGTTCGGTGGCGACGGCAAAGGCCAGGGCGCGCACGTTGACCAGGCCGACGCGGCGGACGCCGTCGCTGGTGGCGGTAATGGCTTTGCCGTTGGGGTTGAGGGCAACCGAGTTGGCGAGGCGAATGATGCGTGCGCTGAGCAGGGCGTCGGGCTGGATGACGCGCACGACGTCGTCGAGCGAGCTTTTGGGGTCATCGCAGACGCGCTTGATGCGGATGGTCAGGTCGAGAAAGGTCGGGAAGGTGAGCTGGCGGCTGGCGATGTCGCGCTCGATCGTGTCGGAGAACGCTTCGAGGGCATTTTCGAAGGGGTCTTCGCTCAGAATTTCCAGGGGAGATGATGACATGCTGCCTCCGTTTGACCGTGCGCCGTTTCACGGACTGAAACACGCTTGGACCGGCGTCTTGGGGATTTAACGGAAGTTGCGCCGGGGGCTTGAGGCCCCCGGATGGGTATTTTCTAGGCGGCCGGGCGTGGGTGACGCTTTTCCTTGCAGCATTCGTAGGTCAGGCTGGTCGAGCCGTCGGCTTCGAGGGTTTCGAGGCGCACGGTGAAGCCCCACAGGCGGGCGAGGTGCTTCATGACTTCTTCGGCCGATTTGGCGAGCGGGCGGCGGTTGAAGGGCTGATAGCGCAGGGTGAGGGAGCGGTCGCCGCGGAAGTCGACATTCCAGACCTGAATGTTGGGTTCGCGGCAGCCCAGGTTGTATTGGTTGGAGAGGCGCTCGCGCAGGCTGCGATAGCCGCGTTCTTCGTGAATTGCGGAGACGGCGAGCTTGTCCTTGCGATCGTCGTCCTGCACGGAGAAGAGCTTGAACTGGCGCATCAGCCGCGGCGACAGAAATTGGGCGATGAAGCTCTCGTCCTTGAAGTTGCGCATGGCGAAGTCGAAGGTCTCGCGCCAGTTGCCGCCGGCGATGTCGGGGAACCAGGCGCGGTCTTCGTCGGTGGGCGCTTCGCAGATGCGGCGGATGTCCTGCCACATCGCGAAGCCCAGCGCGTAGGGGTTGATGCCGTTGTACCAGGGGTCGTTGTAGTTGGGCTGGTACATCACGCTGGAGTGGCTGTGCAGAAACTCCATCATGAAGCTGTCGGCCAGCAGGCCTTCGTCGTACAAGGTGTTGAGCAGGGTGTAGTGCCAGTAGCTGGCCCAGCCTTCGTTCATCACCTGCGTCTGGCGCTGGGGAAAGAAGTACTGCGCCACCTTGCGCACGATGCGCACGATCTCGCGTTGCCAGGGTTCGAGCAGCGGGGCGTGCTTCTCGATGAAGTAGAGGATGTTCTCCTGCGGCTCGGGCGGAAAGCGCGGCGCCTCCTTCGCCGACTTGTTGCCGCCCTGACCCGGCAGCGTGCGCCACAGTTCATTGACCTGGCGCTGGAGGTAGGTCTCGCGCTCCTCCTGGCGCAAGGTTTCCTTGGCCAGCGACAGCTTGGGCGGGCGCTTGTAGCGATCGACGCCGAGGTTCATCAGCGCGTGACACGAGTCGAGCAACTCTTCGACCGCCTCGACGCCGTGGCGCTGCTCGCACTGGGCGATGTAGTTGCGGGCAAAGATCAGGTAGTCGACGATCGCGTCCGGGCTGGTCCAGGTGCGGAACAGGTAGTTGCCCTTGAAGAAGGCGTTGTGGCCGTAGGCGGCGTGGGCGATCACCAGCGCCTGCATGGTGAGCGTGTTCTCTTCCATGAGGTAGGCGATGCACGGATCGGAGTTGATCACGATTTCGTAGGCGAGGCCCATCTGGCCACGCTTGTACTGCTTTTCGGTGGCCAGAAACTGCTTGCCGAAGGTCCAGTGATGGTAGTTGACCGGCATGCCGACCGAGGCATAGGCGTCCATCATCTGCTCGGAGGTGATCATTTCGACCTGCACCGGATAGGTGTCGAGTTGGTAGTCGGCCGCCACGCGTGCGATCTGCTCGTGATACTGGTCGATCGCCTCAAAGGTCCACTCTGCGCCAGCGGGCAGGCGCTTGCGTTCGAGGATGATGTCGCTCATGCCGGCTCCTTCTTGAACAGTTCGCGGAACACCGGGTAGATGTCTTCGAGGGATTCGATGCGCTGCATGGCAAAGTTGGGATGCGCTTCGGCCAGCCCCTCATACACCCGCCACAGGTTTTGCGGCTCACCCGCGGTGATTTCGATGTACGCAAAATAGCGGCACAGCGCGAGCAATTCTTCGTCGAGGATCTGGTGGCAGATCGGCGAATCGTTGTCCCAGTTGTCGCCATCGGATGCTTGCGCCCCGTAGATGTTCCACGCGCCCGGGTTGTAGCGTTCGGTCACGATGTCGGTCATCAGGCGCAGCGCGCTCGACACCACCGTGCCGCCGGATTCGCGCGAGTGAAAAAACTCGTCTTCGTCGACTTCCTTGGCGATGGTGTGGTGGCGGATGAACACCACCTCGATGTGTTCGTAATTGCGCTGCAAGAACAGGTAGAGCAGCATGAAAAAGCGCTTGGCGGTGGACTTCTTTTCCTCGTCCATCGACCCCGATACGTCCATTACGCAGAACATGACCGCCTGAGTCACGGGCTTGGGCACCCGGACCCGGTTGTTGTAGCGCAGGTCGAAGCGGTCGATGAAGGGGATCGCTTCGATGCGCACCAGCAGCGCGCTGCGCTCTTCGCGCAGGCGGCGGATCGCCTCGGCGTTGGTCAGCTCGTCTTCGCGCAGTGCCTCGATTTCGCGGTCGATCTCGCGCACACGCTGCGACAGCGGACCACCCAGCGCCATGCGCCGCCCCAGCGCGCCGCGCAGCGAACGCACCACATTGATGTTGGTCGGCACGCCGTCGGAGGTAAAGCCCGCGCGCTGGGTCTTGAATTCGGTCAGTTTGGCCAGCTGGGTGCGGACGAGGTTGGGCAGGGCGAGGTCTTCGAAGAAAATGTCGAGGAACTCTTCGCGCGAGAGCTGGAAGACGAAGTCGTCCTCGCTCTCGCCCTCGTTGCTTGCCTTGCCGCTGCCGGCGCCGCCTTCGCCGCCGAGCGGACGGTCGATCTGGTCGCCCGACGCGAAGCGGTCGTTGCCCGAGAACACCTGCTCCCAGATGCCTTCGCGGCCTTGCTGAAAGCTCGGTTCGGAGAGGTCTTTTGCCGGAATGGCGATCTCTTCGCCGCTGTCGAGGTCGCGAATCGACCGCCCTTCGATGGCATCGGATACCGCGCGGCGGATCTGCCGCTTGAAGCGGCGCATGAAGCGTTGTCGGTTGACGGTGCTTTTCTTCTTGCTGTCGAAACGTCGGTCGATGATCCGGACCATCGTCGTCCTCCCTGGTCAGACGGGCCATCGGGGGCGTGGCGCACCGCGCACCCCGAGGCGCTTACGAGGATTTGCGGACGCGCAGATACCACTCGCAGAGCAAGCGGACCTGCTTCTCGGTGTAGCCCTTGTCGATCATGCGGTTGACGAA
>JAGRFQ010000005.1 GCA_020445945.1 Rhodocyclaceae bacterium | reverse complement strand
AGCACCACGATCTCGAACTTGTCGTCGGCGCGATACACCGACTCGGTGGCCGACCCGGTGAGCAGGTTCTTGAGCTTGGCCTTGACCACCGCCGCGTTGCGGCCGGATTTGTTGTATTCCGTTTTCTGCACCACGAGCGGCTGGTTGCCGACCATGATCACGTTGCCGCTACGCAGTTCCTGAGCTGTTTTCATCGCAAATACCTAAAGGCTGTCGGGCGGCACCATGGCCGCAAGTGATTAATAACCGGCTATTTTACCGCGTTATCCACAAATTTCACCAGCCGTGTCGCGAGATCTTCCTGCCCGGCGAGCTGATCGCACCAGCGCCGCGCATGCCGGCCCAGCGCGTCGGTGCGCGACGCATACGCGGCCCACCCGGCATGCGCCTGCCCGCCGGTGTTCCAGGCCTGCCACAGGGCGCGCATGGCCAGCGCGTCAGCGTCGGCGAGCCGCTCGCAATAACGATCCAGAAACGCGGTCATCTTGCGCAGGTGCACATCGTCGGACTGTGGATAGACGTGCCACACGAAGGCCTGTGCAGCCCACTGGGCACGCACGAAAGAGTCCTCGCCGCGGACGAAGTTCACATCGCACAACGCCAGCAAGGCGTCGTAATCGCGTGAGCTCAGAAACGGCAGCGCACGCACCGTGAGTGCGCCGTACTGACGACAGCAAGCAACGGTCAGCGGCTCGCCGCCGAGCACTCCGGACACTGCATCGAGCGCAATCCCCGCCGGCACCCACACCACCAGCGGCACCGCGCTGTCCGCCCAAGCCGTGATCAGCGACGGCAGCGCCGCGTTGGCGTAGCAGAACAGCGATACCCAGCGTGATGCCGCTGAAGCGCCCGGCGTTGCGTGGCGCGCCAGCCACAGCGCGCGACCGTCGATGCCCTGCACCGCATCGCGGCGTTCAAACACCGCCCGCTCGCGAATCAGTCCCCCGCTGCGGGGCGTGAAGCCGGGAAAGAAGAAGGTTTTGTCGAGCCCGCTGAGCGGATCCGGCGACGGCAGTCCGTGGCAGTCCTCAATCCACGCTTCGGCGCTGAGATACTCCAGATTGAGCCACACCGGCGGCGCTGCGCGGGCGCGCATGGCGTTCAGATAGGCCGACGGCAGGACACAGGCGAAGGCCTCGATCACGCAACCGGCGTCAGCCTGCGCAGCGCCGGCCTCATCCCACGGCACGATTTCAACCCCGTCGCACAGACACGCCCGAGCCACCGTCGGACAGCCCGGCACGATGCGCCGCAGGCTCGCCCAGTCATCAACCATCAGCCGCACCCAGCGGCCGTGTTCATGCACCAATTGGCGCGCCAGGCGCCAGCACACGCCGATATCCCCAAAGTTATCCACAACCCGGCAGAAAAGATCCCAACGCATGGTTCAAACCATCTCCCATCGACGCAGGCTGTCGACAACCCGGGGTCCGAGGCGTGGATCGATTGTGGATAAGCCCCGATTTTCAAGCCCCGGCGAAAACCATGAACAATCCACCCACACCCCGACCCAGCACTTCTCCCGGCACTTATCAAGTGCACAACTTATTGATTCAAATAAACAAAAATGGCTTATCAACAGAAAATGGCGGAGCGTAAACATTATTGTTATTTATATAAGTAAACCTGTTAACACCCCTGTACATAAAAAAGGAAAGGCCACAAACCGCGGCCTTTCCCGTCCTCCGTTCAGTCCCCAAGCCTTCGAAACACCCCCGCCAGCGACTCCCCCGATACCGCGACCAATGCGCGCTGGACGGCGATTGGGGGACGATTCACCCACAGGCAGGCTCAAGCCGTTTGCGGATAGTCTTCAAGCGCGGCCAGATGGGCGGGGCTCAGCCAGCACCAGTCCCCCGGTTCGAGCACGGCCGGCAGTTGCAACCCGCCGATGCAGTCACGATGCAGTCCCTCGACGCGGTTTCCGGCGGCACCCACCATGCGCTTGACCTGGTGATACTTGCCTTCGGTGATGGTCAGCCACAGGGTCAGCGCATCGATCGGCGTGCAGTCCGCAGCGCGCACCGGTTCGGCCTCGTCGTGCAGCAGCACCCCTTCGAGCAACTGGCGAATGAATTCTGGCGTGTGCGGGTGCTTGAGGGTGACCCGGTAGCGTTTCGGGATGCGCTTCTTGCCGGAGCTCCAGGTGTGGATGAACTGGCCATTGTCGGAAAGCAGCAGCAGGCCGGTGGTGTCCTGGTCCAGGCGGCCGACGCTCTGCACCCCGCGGGCGGTCAGCTCCGGCGGCAGCAGGGTGTAGATCGACGGATAGAAGTGGGGCTTGTGGGTGCACTCGTGAGCGGGCGGTTTGTAGAGCATCAAACAGGCCTTTTCACGGTACTCCCAGTCCTCGTCATCGACCGTGAACACCAGGCCATCGAGCGGAAATTCAAGAAACGGGTCGTCCACGGCGTTGCCGTTGACCGTGACCCGTCCGGCGCGGACCAGGCTGCGGCACTCGCGGCGGCTGCCGAAGCCCTGGCTTTGGAGTATTCGAGCGATTTGCATGAACCTGATCGTAACTGAAACCCGTGGCGTGCAGATCGTTCCGCGTTTCGCGCTAAACTTCGCCCTCGCATCTCCGGAGCCCATGCTGTGCACTTCGAACACCTGGTCGAAATCAACGACCTGGCGAACGCCGACGTCCCCGATCTGACCCGCGAGGAGGTGTGGTTCGGGCTGTTGTGTCGGGCCGAGGATCCGCGCCCCTTCCTGCCCGGGCTGGACGCCTGCCAGATCCTCACCCGCAGCGACACTGCGCTGACCCGGCGCCTCGACTTCGGCCAGCACGTGGTGTTCGATGCGGTGCGCTGGGAGGCGATGGCGTGGATGTGCTTCGAATCCGCGGCCACCGCCGAGCACCCGTCCGGCCGCCTCACCATCACCCTCGAACAGCCCGACCCCGACAAGGCAGCGATCTTTCTGCGCTTCGCCTATCGCACCGGGCTGGGTGAGCAAGACACCGAAGATGCGGGCTACGCCGAGTTCGTGCGCTCGGCCTACCATCAGTCCGATCTGGACACTGTGCGCGTGATTCGCCAAATCGCCGAATCCACGCGCGGCACCTGAGCCCTCAACTGGAAGACCTGTATCGCCATGTGGTTTCGCAATCTGCAGTTGTATCGCCTCCCCGCGCCCTGGGAGATGTCCATCGACGCGCTCGAAGAGCAGCTCGCGCGGCGTCGCTTTGTACCCTGCGGCAGCCAGGATGCCGAATCGCGCGGCTGGGTCGCGCCGGTGGACGATGGCCCGCTGGTGCACAGCGTCGGCGGCCAGTGGCTGATTTCACTCGGGGTCGAACACCGCCTGCTGCCCTCGTCGGTGGTCAAACAGGAAGCCGAAGAGCGCGCCGCCCGCTTCGAGCTCGAGCATGGCTATGCGCCGGGGCGCAAGCAGATGAAGGAATTGCGCGAAGCGGTGACTCAGGAGTTGCTCCCGCGCGCGTTTACCCGGCGCACCCGGGTGGTCGCATGGATCGACCCGAAAGATGGCTGGTTGGCGGTGGATGCGCCGAGCGTGACCCGCGCCGAAGATGTGCTCGAAGCGCTGCGCCAGTCGCTCGACGTGTTCCCGCTGAGCTTGCTGCGCACCGAACAGAGTCCGGTCAGCGCCATGACCGACTGGCTCGCCGGGGCCGACGCGCCGGGCGGTTTCACCATCGACATGGACTGCGAACTCAAGTCGGTGACCGACGACAAGGCCACCGTGCGCTACGTGCGCCACAGCCTCGACGGCGACGAAATCAAGACCCACCTGAGCGAGGGCAAGCTGCCCACCCGGCTGGCGCTGACCTGGAACGATCGGGTGTCGTTTCTGCTCACCGAAAAAGGCGAGCTCAAGCGCCTGCAGTTTCTCGATGTGGTCAAGGAAGAGGCCGAGGGCGGCAGCGAGAACGCGGCCGAACTGTTCGACGCCCATTTCGCGCTGATGACCGGCGAGCTGCGCCGACTGATACCGGCCGTTGTCGGCGCGCTCGGCGGCGAACTGGCTGGCGCCTGACCGGTGGCTGAGCGCGTGGCCTGAATGCCGCCAGCGGCCCGTTTAGCGGCCGCCTCGGGCACGCATGCTGGCGTCGCAGCTATTGCATCTGATCTTCAAGGTTGGCGAACAGGCGGTCGTAGAGGTCGATCAATGCTTTCTGGTCTTCGCTGTCCTTGATCCACCGCCGGTTGGCGACAATCCGCGCGGCTTCCTGTTCGCCTTCCGACAAGGCCTTGGTATCGATTCTGTCGCCGTTGATGATGGTGTTGGCGTCGGTGCGCGCTTTTTGCGCCAGCGCGACCAGATTCATCGACGACTCCATGGCCTGCGCGCCTTCGCCGATGGTCGACGCTAGCGAACCGACCTGTGCCGCCGATTCGGCCGAGGTGGACAGCTCCTGACCGAACTCGCTGGCGGTTTCGCGGGCGCTGGAGACCGCGCTCAAGACCTGGCCGATCTGTTCGTTGGCGGCGCTCATCGAGGTGCTCATGGCCTTGATCGCGATCGCGATCTCCTCGGCCGATTTCTGTGCCTGGTCGGCCAGTTGGCGCACTTCATCGGCCACTACCGCGAAGCCACGTCCGGACTCGCCGGCCCGGGCGGCTTCGATCGACGCGTTGAGTGCGAGCAGATTGGTCTGTTTGGCGATGTTGTCGATGTTGCCGGTGAGGGCACGGATGGCGTCGGCCTTGGCGCCCAGATCGGCGACCGCGGTGGCGCCCTTGTCGGACGAGGTCTGCGCTTCGCCGAGGGCCTGCGACATGCGCTCGGCCGCGCCGGACATGACCCGCGCCGAGGTCGAGAAAGTGGTTGCCAGGGTTTCGGACTGGCGCGAATCGGTACACACCTCCCCCAGGGTTTTGCTGACGTGGGCGATGGCCATCGACAGACCGCGCTCGGAGCGCATGAAGATGCGCGACAGCAAGGCTTCGCGCGCGACCGACACCTGCGCCGCGTCGACGTTGTCGAGCAAGGCCTGCATCTGCACCAGCACGCGCTGGAAGATGCCGTGCATGCCCGTGGTCTGGAGACGGCGCCACGGACGCTGGTTGGCGCTGGCCTCCATGCCGCCGAGGATCTCGCGAAAGGCGGTTTCGGTCTGGTCGAGCGCCGAGTTGAGGTTGGCGCGCATCGATTCACAGGTCGGGTCGGCATAGGCGTGCGGCAAGCGCGCCACGAGTTGTCCGTCGCCTACTTTGTGAAGCAAGTCCTTCAACTCGTCGATGGGTTGCCTGCGGCGTGTTTCAGGGAGCAGCAACAGCATTGCCGCCAGCGCAAGCACGATGGCGCCGGCCCAGGCCTGCCAGAATGTCATGGCCGCACCGGCGACGATCAGGGCAACCGCGATGTAGCGTCGGTCAAAGCGAGAAAACAAGTTGTTCATAGCCCATTCCCATCTCTTCCATGACGCTCACCAGCACGGCGGTGCCGGCGGCAATCGCACCGCGCGCGCCGGCCGCCTTTTCGGCGTCGATCATTTTCTTGTACACCCCGTCGATGGTCTGAACCGCGCTGGGTTTGGGGCAGCGCCGTACCGAGGTATAGCCGACCACCGTGCCCGCGGCGTCGAGATCCGGCGTGATGTGCGCAAAGACCCAGTAGAAGCTGCCATCCTTGGACATGTTCTTTACGTAGGCGAACACTTCCTTGCCCGATCCGATCGTGTCCCACACCAGTTTGAAGGCGGCGCGCGGCATGTCGGGATGGCGGATGATGTTGTGCTGGGTGCCGATCAGTTCCTCTTCGGTGTAGCCGGAGAATTCAACGAAGATCGGATTGCAGTAGGTGATGATGCCTTTGGGCGTGGTCTTGGAAACGATGAAGTCGTCGTTACGCATTTTGCGTTCGACGCTGCTAGGGGTTATTGCACGCTTCATCCCTATCTCCCGTATTTTTATAAACGCTGTAACGACAGGCACTTGGCAAGCTTGAGCGACAAAAAAAAGCCGGCGCATGTGCGTCCGGCGTTGTTGGTGGCCGATCGATCGGCCGTGTGTGCGGGCTTGCGGGTTCAGCGCACGAACATCTCCACGCGCCGGTTCTGGGCCCGGCCCTCGGCCGTCGCGTTGTCGGCGATAGGCATGTTCTCGCCCTGGCCGGTGGCGCTCAGGCGTTCCGGCGCAACGCCCCGGCTGGCCAGATAGTTGGTCACGCCGAGTGCCCGATCCTGCGACAGTTTCTGGTTGTAGTCGGCGGCACCGCGGTCGTCGGTATGGCCGACCACGGTAACCATTGCGTTGGGGTGCTCGTTGAGCGTGCCGGCGATCTGGTTGAGGGTTTGCTGGAAGTCCGGCTTCACGCGTGCGCTGTTGGTGTCGAACAACACCGCGCCGGGGATGTCGAGCTTGACCGATCCGTCGGCCTGCTCGGTGACCTTGACCTGCGAGCCGATCAGATAGCCGAAGGCGCCACCCAGCGCTGCGCCCACCACCGTGCTGCGTGTTCCGCCGACCTGGTTGCCGACCACGCCACCGATCACCGCGCCGCCAATTGCGCCGATGGTCTTGTTCTGCGCTTCGGTGGTCTGGCAACCCTGAATGGTCAAGGCGCTGGCAGCGATGAGTGCTGCAAGTTGAAGTTTCATCGTAAGTCTCCTGTCGGGTTGAACGTCGGCGCGTGCGCCGTTGCGATCTCATCTTGCCATGCGCCGCAACGCCTGTGTGTGCGGCGCAGGGGTGGCGTAACCAATATTGTCGTGTGCCGGCGCGCAAGCGTTTATCGTAGACCGCATGCACATCTGGATCGACGCCGACGCCTGCCCCGTGGCCATCAAGGACATTCTGATCCGCGCCGCCCAGCGCCGCGCCATCGACACCACGCTGGTGGCCAACCACCTTGCCCGCGTGCCGCGCTCGCCGCATCTGCGCGCGGTGCAGGTGGAAGCCGGTTTCGACGTGGCCGATAATTACATCGTAGAACACGTTGCGCCGCGCGATCTGGTGATTACTGCCGACATCCCGCTGGCCGCCGCGGTGATCGAACGCGGCGCGGTGGCGCTCAACCCGCGCGGCACGCTGTATACCGCCGAAAACATCAAGGAATATCTGTCGATGCGCGATCTGATGGACGAATTGCGCTCCACCGGGCAGGTCTCCGGCGGTCCGGCGGCGATGAGCAAGTCCGACGTCCAGGCCTTCGCCAACCGGCTGGACGCCTATCTCACGCGCAACGCGCGTTGACGCACCCTCGGGAGGGACCGCATGGGCTGGCTCGATACGATTGAACTCAAACCCTTCGTCCCGGCGCTCAACTTCGAACGCTCGCGGCGTTTTTATCTCGACATGGGTTTCAGCTGCGACTGGCACGACGACAAGCTCGCCAGCTTTCGCCACGGCAACACCGCTTTCCTGCTGCAGAACTACTATCTGGCCATCGTCGCCCAGAACTTCATGCTTCACCTGCTCGTCGAGAACGTCGACCAATGGTGGCAACAGCTCGACGATGCGCGCATCACCGACATCTACGGCGTGCGTCAGTCACGCATCGAGTTGCGGCCATGGGGAATGCGCGACTTCACCCTCACCGACCCCAGCGGCGTGCTGTGGCGGATTGCGCAGCACGCCGGGGCCGGCACATCGCCCGGCCCCGGCTGAGTGCGCGAATGTTTCCCCGGGTGCGGAACGGCGTTGCAGATTAGGCGCTGCCGCCCGCCGCGGGTGGGGTGAACGGTGCGGCCGGGCTGGCCGCGTGCACGTGCAGGTCGGTTTGCGGGTAGGGAATCGAAATCCCGTTTTCGTCAAACGCGATCTTGAGGTTCTCCTTCAGATCGCAGGTGGTGGCGAAAAAATCCGCCGAATTGACCCACGGACGGATGTGCAGATCCACGCTGCTTGCGCCGAGATCAGCCACTGCAACCACCGGCGCCGGGTCGGCCAGCACGCGCGCATCGGCCTTGAGCACCGCCTCGGCCACCGCCTTGGCCTTGCGGATGTCGTCGTCGTAGCTGATCCCGATCAGCAAGTCGATGCGGCGGGTGCTGCGCGCCGAATAGTTGGTGATCACGTCCGAATAGATCGCCCCGTTGGGGATGATGATCTCGCGGTTGTCGGCGGTGCGGAAGGTGGAGCTGAAGATGTTGATCGCCTCGACCACACCCATCGTGCCGGCGGCTTCGACCAGATCGCCGGACTTGAACGGGCGGAATACGATCAGCATCACCCCCGCGGCGAAGTTCTTCAGCGAGTCCTGCAGCGACAGGCCGACCGCCAGGCCGGCGGCACCGATCAGCGCAACCAGCGAGGTGGTGTCCACGCCGAGCTGGTTGAGTGCGGCGATGATCACCACCAGCAGCAACACGCCGTTGGCGATCGACAACACGAACTGGACCAGCATGCTGTCCATGCCCGAGCGGGTCAGCACGCGGCGCACGATGGCGACGATGGCTTTGGCCGCCCAGCGCCCGCCAAAGAAAATGATCAGCGCAAAGACAAGATTGCTGGCCCACATGCCGGCAGTGGCAGTCAGATTTTCCACGAGTGATTCTCCCAGAGTTGATTCGTGCATCGCCTGCCGGCGACACAGGCAAAAGCCTATGTTGCTATGCACAATGATGCAAGTCGGCGCGCGCAGGCCGGTATGATCGCGCTTTGACCCACGCCACCGTCTTTGCCCATGTCCCCACCCGCTTCCCCACGTGTCGCAGTCATTGGCGGCGGTCCCGCCGGCCTGATGGCGGCCGAACGCCTCGCCGCGGCCGGGGTGGCGGTGGATGTGTTCGAGCGCATGCCGACGGTCGGGCGCAAGCTGCTGATGGCCGGGCGCGGCGGACTCAACATCACCCACGCCGAAAGCTTCGATCGCTTCGTGACGCGCTATCGCGGTGCGCCCGAGGCGGTGCGCGCGTGGCTCGCCGGCTTCGGCCCCGAGGCGGTGCGGGCATGGGTGCACGGCCTGGGGATCGACACCTTCGTCGGCAGTTCGGGCAAGGTTTTTCCGGTCGGCATGAAGGCCGCGCCGCTGCTGCGTGCATGGCTGGCGCGCCTCGCCGCGGCCGGGGTACGCGTCCATCCGCGCCACCGCTGGAGCGGTTGGGAGGCTGACGGGGCGCTGTGTTTTGCGACCCCCACGGGTTTGCGCACCCACCGCGCCGACGCGGTGGTGCTGGCGCTGGGCGGGGGGAGCTGGGCACGCCTCGGTTCCGACGGGGCGTGGCAGCCGCTGCTGGCCGCCGCCGGCGTGGCGCTGTGCCCGCTGCAGCCAAGCAACTGCGGCTTCGAGACCCCGTGGACGGCACGCTTCGCAGCGCGTTTTGCCGGCACTCCGCTCAAGTCGGTGGCGCTGTCCTTCATCGACGCGGCGGGCCAGTCGCAGCGACGCCAGGGCGAGTGCATGATCACCCGCCACGGCCTCGAAGGCCCGCTGATCTACGCCCTGTCGGCCGCGCTGCGCGAGGCCATCGGCGCGCGTGGCGCGCTCACCGTCTCGCTCGATCTGATGCCCGATCACACCGCCGCCAGCCTCGCCACCGCCGCGGCCCGCCCACGCGGTAGCCGCTCGCTGAGCACCCATCTGCAGCGCACGCTGGGCCTCAAGGGTGCCAAGGCCGGGCTGCTGCGCGAGGTGCTGACACCTGGTGAAATGGCCGATCCGGCGCGACTGGCGGCCACGCTCAAAGCCCTGCCGATAGTCCTCCACGCTCCGCGACCGATCGACGAAGCGATCAGCACCGCAGGCGGCGTCGCCCTTGCCGGGCTCGATGCGGGCTTGATGCTGCACGCCCGGCCCGGCGTGTTCTGCGCTGGCGAAATGCTCGACTGGGACGCTCCGACCGGCGGTTATCTGCTCACCGCCTGTCTGGCCGGCGGGCGGGTCGCGGCCGATGGTGCGTTGCGCTGGCTCGGCGTGCCGCCCCCCTGTGTATGACGCCCAATTCAGGATAGGATGTGCAGGTACGCGCCTGCCGCGCGCGACACCCCCGTTACGGAGAAATCGATGCCCGCGTTGCGCCCGTTCGTCACCCCCTTTGCCGTCGCCGTATTCATGGCCGCCGCACCGGCCGCGCAGGCCAGCAGCGGCTGGTATCTCAACCCCGAAGGCAGCGGCATCGACGGCGCCAGCTTTGTGTCCTCGCTCAACGTCGGCGGCTATGGCTTCATCGAGCAGTCGGTCTCGCGCACCCACTGGTTTGCCCTCGATTTCGAAGAGCACGGCGCCTACCAGGTGCTCGACGCCACCGGTACCGCACCCTTTGGCAGCCATGACATCACCGTCTCGTATGCCGTCAGTGGCTACGTCGGCTTGTTCGGCAGCGACTTCACCGCCGGCACCATCGACATCTATTCCGACGCGGTGTTCGACTTCGGCTCGACCAACGCCCAGTTCGGTGCCAACAATGGCACCCTGATCGCCAGCTTCTCGGTCGATAGCGGGCAGATCGATCCGCTCAATGGTCAAGCCGCGCTGCAGGCCAGCGTGGTCGGCGGTTCGGTCGCCTCCGGTTACTTCTTCGACATCAACGGCGTCGATCTGGCCGGACGCGACGACTTCAGCTTTTCGCTCGGCGTACAGAACAGCGTCATCGACCCGTCGGGCACCAACGTGGTGGGCGAGATCGCCTGCGAGCAGGCCGGTTTCACCGGCCGCGGCTGCAATGGCCGGCCGTATCGCGCGTCCTTCCTCAACCTTGGCTATTCCACGGTGCAGGACGTCGGCGTGGTGAGTTTCAACATCCCCGACTCCAACCTCGCCAACGTCGCCGTCGTGCCCGAACCGACCAGCGCGCTGATGATGCTCAGCGGCCTGCTCGGCATCGGCGCGTGGCGCCGCTTCAAGAAGTAAGCCGGGCGCCGCATCATGGCCCTCGCCGTCGTCCTGCGCCACCTTGCATTTGAAGATCTGGGGCTGCTGCACGCGCCGCTCAAGCAGCGCGGTTACACCATCGACGTGGTCGACGCCGGCATCAACGCCACCCCCGAGCGCCTGCGCGCGGCCGACCTGCTGGTCGTCTGCGGCGGGCCGATCGGGGTGTACGACACCGACCGCTACCCCTTCCTGGCCGACGAGATCCGGGTCATCGGCCAGCGCCTGAGCGGGCGTCGGCCGACCCTCGGCATCTGCCTCGGCGCCCAGCTGATGGCCGCCGCGATGGGCGCGCGGGTGTACCCGGGCGAACACAAGGAGATCGGCTGGTCGCCGCTGCAACTCACCGAAGCCGGCTGTGCCTCGCCGCTGGCGGCGATTGGCGATCTGCCGGTGCTGCACTGGCACGGCGACACCTTCGACCTGCCCGCCGGGGTCAAATGGCTGGCGGCCTCGGCCGACACGCCGCATCAGGCGTTTTCCGTCGGGCGTCACGCGCTGGCCTTGCAGTTTCATCTCGAAGCCGATCCGGCGCGGATCGAGCAATGGCTGATCGGCCATACCGCCGAGCTCAGCGCTGCCAGCATCAACATCCCCGCGCTGCGCGCCGCCACCGCGGTGCACGGGCCGCGGCTGGTGCCGGTGGCGCGTTCGGTGATCACCAGCTGGCTCGACGCGATGAGCCCGCGGCGCATGCGCTGAGCCCTGAAAGGTTTGCCGCGGTCGAAGCGTCAACCCCGGTACAGGGCGCGCGGCGCCCGATTCGACACGGAGCGATCATGAACACCAAATCCACCGCCTGGGCCGCTCACCTGCCCGATGCCGCCTATCGCGTGCTCTTCGAAGAAGCCACCGAGCACGCCGGCACCAGCCCGCTGAACCACGAAAAGCGCCCCGGCACCTTTATCTGCGCGGCCTGCCACACGCCCTTGTTCACGCAGGAAACCAAGTACGAATCGGGCACCGGCTGGCCGAGCTTCTGGCAGCCGCTGCCCGGTGCGGTGGCGACCAAGACCGATTTCAAGATGATCTTGCCGCGCACCGAATACCACTGCGCGCGCTGCGGCGGGCATCAGGGCCACGTCTTCAAGGACGGCCCGCCGCCCACCGGCCAGCGCTACTGCAACAATGGGGTGGCGCTGGTGTTCGTGCCCGAAGGCGAGCCCTTGCCGGCGGTGCGCGACCCCGGCTGAGCGGCCTACGGCAGCGCAGGCGGGGCGTCGTTGAGCGTGCGCAGGTAGGCGATTACGTTGGCGCGGGTGGCGTCGTCGTCGATGCCGGCAAAGTTCATGTCGCGGCCGGGGACGGCGGCTTCGGTGTTCTTGAGGTAGTAGCCCAGCGTGGCGTAGGTCCACGCGTGCCGGACCTGCTTCATCGCCTCGGAGTAGCGGAAGCCCTCGCGCGTGGCGGCGATGCGCCCCATCACGTTCCACAGGTGCGGGCCCTTGAAATCGCCGCCGTCCTTTTCACCGTCGTGGCATTGCGAGCACTTGCGCTCGAAATAGGCCGCGCCGGCGTCCAGGTCGGCATTGCGGATCAGCGCGGCAAAGGCCGGATCGAGTGGTGGGTCGTAGTCCTTGAGCGGGCCGGGCTCAGCCTGGGCACAGGCGGTGGCGGTAACCAGTGCGAGGCTGGCGAGGGAGATGATGGGTCTGCGCATGGGACTGCCCTCCGGTGGTGCGGTATGGCCCAATCATAGGCAAACGCTGCGCGGCATGGCAATTGCGGTGAACCGGCGGCGCGGTACCGCTGCCGGGGAGAAACCTCACACCACCGGATGCGGGGCCACCCCAAAGGCAGCACGCAGCAGCGCCGGCAGCATGGCGCTGGCCGTGCCGCGCAGATTCCAGTCGGCGAGGGCGTCGAGCGCGGTGGGCTGCGGGTTGATCTGCACCACCCGCGCGCCCTGTTCGGCCGCGATCCGCGGCAGCTCGGCGGCGGGGTAGACCAGCGCCGAGGTGCCGACGCTGAGCAGCAGATCGCAGCTTGCCGCGGCGGCCACCGCGTGCTGCCAGGCCTCCGCCGGCAGGGGTTCGCCGAACCACACCACGCCGGGGCGGATCGGGCCGGCGCAGCGCGGGCAGTCGGGCGGGGCCACGCGGCGGCCCTCATCGGGCTCGTCGGGCACGCCGGGCGGATAGCGCCACGGCGCACCGCAGGCAAAGCAGCGCGGCGCCATCAGCTTGCCATGCAGGTGGGTCACCGCAGCGCTGCCGGCGCGCTCGTGCAGGTCGTCCACGTTCTGGGTGATCAGCGACAGCGCCGGCACCTGCCGGGCCAGCGTGGCGATGGCGTGGTGGCCGGGATTGGGCGCCGCGCGCAGCACCCGGCTGCGCCGCCATTCGTACCACCCCCACACCAGCGCCGGGTCGGCTTCGAAGGCTTCGGGCGAGGCCAGTGCGGCGGCGTCGAAGCGCGCCCACAGGCCGGTGTGCGCGTCGCGGAAGGTCGGCACGCCGCTCTCGGCCGAGACCCCGGCGCCGGTGAAAACCGCAACGTGGCGCGCGCGGCGCAGCGCGGCGACCAGTTCGCCGTCGATCAGCGGGCTCAAATCGGAGGGTTCAGCCATGCGGCCAGTGTAGCGTGCTGCGCTGCAAGGCGCGCACTTGCTATCATGGCGAACCGTTTCCGGCGCTGGCCGGGCGGCGTGCCCTTTGAGGTTTTCATGCTCGAGATTTTCACCGATCCGCAACTGATCATTGCCTTCTTCACCCTCACCGCGCTGGAACTGGTGCTGGGCATCGACAACATCATCTTCATCTCGATTCTGGTCGACAAGCTCCCTCCCGAGCGCCGCGCCTTCGCGCGCCGGCTCGGCCTGTTTCTGGCCATGTTCATGCGCATCGCGCTGCTCGCCGCGCTGTCCTGGCTGGCCGGCATGACCACGCCGCTGTTCACCGTGCCGGTGCTTGAGCATGGCGTCTCGGGGCGCGACCTGATCCTCATCGCCGGCGGTCTGTTTCTGGTGTGGAAAGCCACCGGCGAGGTGCACCAGTTGCTCGAAGGCGAGGAAGGCAGCGCCTCCAGCGCCGTGGCCAGCACCTTCGCCGCGGTGATCGCCCAGATCATCGTCATCGACCTGGTGTTCTCGCTCGACTCGATCATCACCGCCATCGGCATGGTCAATCACCTCGGGGTGATGGTGGCCGCCGTGGTTGCCTCGGTCGCGCTGATGATGTTCTTCGCCGGCCCCATCGGCGAATTCGTCTCCGCGCACCCGACCATCAAGATGCTCGCCCTGTCCTTCCTGCTGGTGGTCGGCGTGGTGCTGATCGTCGATGGCTTCGGCCACCACGTGCCCAAGGGTTACATCTACTTTGCGATGGCTTTCTCGGTCGCCGTCGAGATGCTCAACCTGCGCATGCGCAAGAACGCCGACCGGGCGGTCGACCTGCGCGAGCCCTACGCCGCGCCGGCCGACGCCGCGGGCGAGCGCCGCGAATGAGCGCCGACGCCCCCTACGCCGCCCTCACCCCCGACGCCCTGCTCGACGCGCTGGACGCCATCGGGCTGGATTGCGACGGCAGCCAGCTCGCGCTCAACAGCTACGAGAACCGGGTCTACCAGATCGGCGTTGAAGACGGTCCGCCGCTCATCGCCAAGTTCTACCGGCCCGGTCGCTGGTCCGATGCGGCGATTGGCGAAGAGCACGCCTTTCTGGCCGAACTCGCCGCGCGCGAGATCCCCGTCGTCGCCCCGCTCACGCTCGGCGGCAAAACGCTGAACACCGTCGGCGACTTTCGCATCGCCGTCTTCCCGCGGCGCGGCGGCCGCGCGCCGGAGCTCGAAGACGAAGACGTGCTGCGCTGGATGGGGCGCTTCATGGCGCGCATCCACGCTGTCGGCGCGCTGGCGCCTTTTGCCCACCGCCCCAACATTTCGCTGCAAAGCTACGGCATCGACGCCCGCGACGCGGTGCTCGCCACCCCCTACCTGCCGCTCGAACTCGCTGCCAGTTGGCGCAGCGTGGTCGACCTCGCGCTCGACGGCGTGGCGCGCTGCTTCGACCGCGCCGGCGACGTGGCGCAGATTCGCCTGCACGGCGACTGCCATGGCGGCAACGTGTTGTGGACCCCCGACGGGCCGCACTTCGTCGACTTCGACGACACCCGCAGCGGCCCCGCGATTCAGGATCTGTGGATGCTGCTCACCGGCCAGGGCGACGACATGCGCCGCCAGTTCGAGGTGGTGCTCGAAGGCTACCGCCAGTTCCACGACTTCAACCCGCGCGAGCGCCACCTCGCCGAAGCCCTGCGCACCCTGCGCCTGATCCACTACGCCGCGTGGATCGCCCAGCGCTGGCACGACCCCGCCTTTCCCCACGCCTTCGGCTGGTTCGACAGCCCGCGCTACTGGCAGGACCACATCCTCGCCCTGCGCGAACAGATCGCGCTGATGGACGAAGCGCCACTGGTGTCGGCGATGTAGCGCGCAATCACCGCACCCGCTACGATCATCCACCCCTCACACGCAGCGACGACCCCTTTCAACGTGACCCACACCCAGAAAAACAACCCCCTCCACGGCATCACGCTCGAACACATCGTGACGCGGCTGGTGGCGCATTACGGCTGGGACGAACTGGCGCGCGCGGTTGATATCAACTGCTTCAGGAACGACCCGTCGATCAAGTCATCGCTGAAGTTTTTGCGCAAAACGCCCTGGGCGCGAACCAAGGTCGAGGCCTTGTACCTGGCCGGTTTTGATTGACCGCGCCGCGGACGCGCCGCCGGTGATGGGCGGCTGAGCGTCCGGCCGGTTCAGTCTTTTTTGGCGGTGCGTGCGGAGAAGGTCTGGGTGCGATTGCCGCGCGCGAGCACGGTGCTGCCGTCGGCGGCGATGGCTTCGACGCTGAATTGGTAGTCGTGGCCAAAGTTGTAGAAGTTGGGCGGGCACGGCCCCTTGTAGTTCTTGAGCGCGCCTTCGGCGAGGGTGGCCGTGGCGGCGCCGTCGTGTGCCACTTCGCCGCCACCGTGGTCGTAGGCCGGCTTGTCGATGTCGGTCATGCGCACCTTGAGCTGCGCGGTGTCGGCGGGGACGCCTGAGATCGTCAGCGCGGGCGACTCCGCGCTGCATTTGTGGCTCACTTTCCATTCCCAGTCTACGGTCAGCGCGCTCTGGCCAAAGGCCGGCAGGGCGGCGATGAAAAGCCCGATCGACATTGCTGTACGCATATTTCCTCCCTTGAAGATGCGCAGCATATCGGCGCGGCGGCAGCGATGTCCATCGGCGCGCGCGTCGCGTCCTCAAGCCGGCTGGCGATCCGGTCGTAAAAAAGACATCGACCCGACTCCGGAACACGCATCATGGCCAAACTCCCCCGCTTGCTGGTAGTAGACGACATGGACTCGGTGCGCGCGCTGGTCGCGGCGATCGCGCGGGAGTGCGGTTTCGACGTGGCCCAGGCGAGCAACGGCAAGCAGGCGCTGACGCAGTGCCAGGCGGCGCCGGGCGGCTTCGCGGCGATCGTGTGCGACTGGAACATGCCACAGATGAACGGCGAAGAATTCGTCAATGCGCTGCGCCAAGACGACAAGACCACCCCGGTGATCATGCTCACCGCCGAGCGCGATCGCGAAAAGCTGATGGCGCTGATCGACATGGGCATCAACGGCTACATCCTCAAACCCTTCAAGCCGGCCGACCTGCTCAAGGCCTTGTCGCAGGTGGCGGCCAAGGTCGGCGCCAGGGCCCCTGCCGCGTAAGCCCGGCGCTACTGCGCTTCGGCGGCCTTGAGGCGCGCCATCGCGGTTGCGTTGGCTGCGTCCAGCCGTTGCTGGACCTGCACGGTGGCGGTGCGCGCCGGTTCGATCTCGCGGGTCCTGGCGTCGGCCACTGCGGCGGCGCTGGTGGCGGTGTCGGCGACGCCGCAGGCGCCGAGGCCAAGGCAGACGAGCAGGCCGAGTGTGCTACGGATGATCATCGTTTTCTCCTAAACCACGTCGGGCAGCGGGTCCAGCGCGTGGCCGTCAGCCTCCAGCGCGGCGCGCAGCGCGCGGGCGGTGTCGACCGCTTCGGCGTTGTCGCCATGCACGCAGATGGTGTGAATCGCGCTCTTGCGCAGCGTGCCGTCGGTGGCCACCAGCCCGCCGGCGTCGAGCATGCGCCGCACGTGGTTGATGCAATGCACCGGGTTGTGGATCACCGCCCCCGGTTCGCGCCGCGGCACCAGCGTGCCCTGCGGCGTATAGCGCCGGTCGGCAAAAATCTCCAGCGCCACCAGCAGGCCCGCGCGCAGGCCCGCGGCGGCCAGTTCGGAGCAGGCCGGGGCGACGAGGATCAGGTCGCGGTCGAAGGCCCGCGTGGCGCGCACCACGCAGTCGGCCAGCGCGGCGTCTTCGCAGGCCTGGTTGTTGAGCGCGCCGTGCGGCTTGACGTGGGTCAGCACCCCGCCCTCGGCGCGCGCGATGCCGGCCAGCGCGCCGAGCTGGTAGAGGATCGCGGCTTCCAGATCGACCGGCGCCATCGCCATCGGACGGCGGCCGAAGCCGGCCAGATCCGGGTAGGACGGATGCGCCCCCAGGCTCGCCCCGCCGGCCAGCGCGGCGCGCACCGTGGCGCGCATGATCTTCGGATCGCCGGCGTGAAAGCCGCAGGCGATGCTGGCCGAGTTGACGATCGGCATCAGGGCGGCGTCGTTGCCCATGGTCCACGCGCCGAAGGATTCACCGACATCGGCGTTGAGGTTGAGCTTCATTCGGGGCTCTCCGTGTCTTCGGCGTCGGGCGCTCGGGCGTCGACCACGCCGCTGAGCAGATTGTCGCGGTACAAGGCGTCGATATCCAGCGCGATGTCATCCCGGCACGGCGCGATCGACGCGATCAGCGCGCGCAGAGCGGCCGCGGCGGCGCGTGCGGCCGCTTCCGCGTCGGCCACGCCGAGCGGCGCAAAGCGCACCGCGCTGCCCGGACGCAGCGCCGCGATGCGCGCCCGGTCGGCCGAAATCACCACCCCGATCTTGGGATAGCCGCCGGCGGTCTGGCTGTCGGCCAGCAGCACGATGGGCTGGCCGTTGCCGGGCACCTGGA
>JAGRFQ010000022.1 GCA_020445945.1 Rhodocyclaceae bacterium | reverse complement strand
AGCCCGGCGATCTCGATCGAGCAGAAGGCCACCAGCCACAACCCGCGCTCGACGGTCGGCACGGTCACCGAAATTCACGACTACCTGCGCCTGCTCTACGCCCGTGCCGGCGAGCCGCACTGCCCGGACCACCCGGCGCAGCCCTTGCAGGCGCAGAGCGTGAGCCAGATGGTCGACCACGTGCTGGCGCTGCCCGAGGACACGCGGCTGATGATCCTCGCGCCGGCGGTGAGCGGGCGCAAGGGCGAGCAGCTCGACCTGTTTGCCGAGCTGCGCGCGCAGGGCTTTGTGCGCGTGCGCGTCGATGGCGAGGTGTTCGAGCTCGACGCGGTGCCCAAGCTCGACAAGAACAAGCGTCACGACGTGGACGTGGTGATCGACCGCCTCAAGGTGCGCGCCGACGTTCGCCAGCGGCTGGCCGAATCCTTCGAAACCGCGCTGACCCACGCCGAGGGGCGCGCGATTGCGCTCGAAATGGACAGCGGCGCGACACACCTGTTTTCGTCCAAGTTCGCCTGCCCGGTGTGCAGCTACGCGCTGGCGGAGCTCGAACCGCGGCTGTTCTCGTTCAACAACCCGGCCGGCGCCTGCCCCAAGTGCGACGGTCTCGGGATCATGGATTTCTTCGATCCCGAGCGCGTCGTCGCACATCCGCACCTGTCGCTCGCCGGCGGTGCGATCAAGGGCTGGGACCGGCGCAACCAGTTCTATTTCCAGATGCTCACCTCGCTGGCCAAGCACTACCGCTTCGAGGTCGACACCCCCTTCGACGAGCTCCCCGAGGCGGTGCGCGAGATGGTGCTGCACGGCAGCGGCAGCACCAAGATCGCCTTCCGGTACCTGTCCGACAGCGGCCGCGCGGTGCTCAAGGAGCACCCCTTCGAGGGCATCATTCCCAATCTGGAGCGGCGCTACCGCGAGACCGATTCGCTCACCGTGCGCGAAGAGCTGGCCAAGCTGCGCGCCGCGCAGCCCTGCCCGGCCTGCGCCGGCACCCGGCTGCGCGCCGACGCGCGCCACGTGCTGATCGGCGGGCGCAACCTGCCGCAGGTCAGCGCCCTGCCGCTGGCCAACTGCGTGCAGTTCTTCGACACCCTCGCGCTCAGTGGCCAGCGCGCCCAGGTGGCCGACAAGATCGTGCGCGAGATCACCAGCCGGCTGCACTTCCTGATCAATGTCGGGCTCAATTACCTCACCCTGCACCGCTCCGCCGACACGCTCTCGGGGGGCGAGGCGCAGCGCATCCGGCTGGCGAGCCAGATCGGCTCGGGCCTGACCGGGGTGATGTACGTGCTCGACGAGCCATCGATCGGCCTGCACCAGCGCGACAATGACCGCCTGCTCGGCACCCTCAAGCGCCTGCGCGACATGGGCAACACGGTGATCGTGGTCGAGCACGACGAAGACGCCATCCGCGCCGCCGACCACGTGGTCGACATGGGGCCGGGCGCCGGCGTGCATGGCGGCGAGGTGATTGCCGAGGGGCTGCCGGAGGACATCGCGGCGCACCCCCATTCGCTCACCGGCGCGTATCTGTCCGGCCGGCGCCGCATCGCCGTGCCGACGCAGCGACAGCAACCGCGCGCAGACCGCATGCTGGTGCTGGGCGGCTGCACCGGCAACAACCTCAAGGGGGTCGACCTGCAGTTGCCGGTGGGGCTGCTCACCTGCGTCACCGGCGTGTCCGGCTCGGGCAAGTCGACGCTGATCAACGACACCCTGTACGCCGTCGCGGCGCGCCACCTGTACGGCTCGAACACCGACCCGGCGCCGCATCTGTCGGTCGATGGGCTGGCCTTCTTCGACAAGGTCATCAACGTCGACCAGTCGCCCATCGGCCGCACCCCGCGCTCCAACCCGGCCACCTACACCGGCGTGCTGACGCCGATCCGCGAGCTGTTCGCCGGGGTGCCGGAAGCCCGCGCGCGCGGCTACGGGCCGGGGCGCTTCTCGTTCAACGTCAAGGGNNTGCGAGGCCTGCCAGGGCGACGGGCTGATCAAGGTCGAGATGCACTTTCTGCCCGACATGTACGTGCCCTGCGACGTGTGCCACGGCAAGCGCTACAACCGCGAAACGCTCGACATCCGCTACAAGGGCCGCAGCATCCACGAGGTGCTCGAGATGACCGTCGAGCTCGCGCTGGCGTTCTTCTCGGCGGTGCCGACGGTCGCGCGCAAGCTGCAGACGCTGACCGACGTGGGCCTCGGCTACATCCGCCTCGGCCAGAGCGCGACCACGCTGTCGGGCGGCGAGGCGCAGCGCGTGAAACTGGCGCTGGAGCTGTCCAAACGCGACACCGGGCGCACGCTGTACATCCTCGACGAGCCGACGACGGGTCTGCACTTCCAGGACATCGAAATGCTCCTCGCGGTGCTCCACCGCCTGCGCGACCACGGCAACACGGTGGTCGTCATCGAGCACAACCTCGACGTGATCAAGACCGCCGACTGGCTGATCGATCTGGGCCCCGAAGGCGGCGACGGCGGCGGCACCCTGCTCGCCGCGGGCCCGCCGGAACACATCGCCACCACCCCCGACAGCCACACCGGCCACTATCTGGCGCCGCTGCTCGCGCCGCGGGCCTAAACACGCGCCATCCGGCCAGCCGCTCCGAACTGCCGGACAGCGCCCCGGCGGCTGACAATCCGGGGATGCGTGCTAGCGTGAAAGCATGCTACGGGCCCGAGGAGCCGTGCCATGCCTGACGCCCCCCAATCCGTGTCGCAGGATCCGCAAAGCCGCTACCTGCGCCGCATCGAACGCCGCCTGCGGGTGATCCAGACACTCGAAAGAGCCGGCTTCGGCATCTATCTGCCGCCCGACGCCGGTGAGCGCCGATCGCGCCTTGAGCTGCTCGCGCGCCTGATCGCCCGTCAAAGCGAGCTGCCCGCGCTGACCCGCGAAACCTTCGCCCAAGCGACGACGCTGCTCGAAAAGCAACTCCAGTCGATGCAAAAGCAGCTGCCCAGCGACGTGCAGTACCGCAACCGGATTCGCAGCAACTGGTAAGCCTCAGTCGCGCGCGGGCGGGGCGCCGTCGTCGCAGGCCGATGCCGCGGGCGGGGCGTCATCGGCCGGCGCATCGGTGGACGCCATGTCGGCCGCGGGGGCATCGTCCTGCACCATCAGTGCCGCCTCTCGCGGCGGCGCCGCGGCCACTTCGCCGCTGCGCTTGAGCGCGAACTCGGTCACCACCGGCCCCACGGTTTCGAGAATCACGATCGCGCCGAGCACGATCGCCGACAGGGTGGCGGCAAATTCGGGATAGCGCGCCGAGGTCATCTGGGTCAGCCCGATCGCCATGCCGGCCATCGGCACCAGGGTCAGCCCCATCAGCGCCGACTGGCGCAAGTCGAGGCTGCCGCGCATCAGCACCAGCACGCCGGTGCTCTTGCCCACGAAACGCGCCAGCACGAACGCCACCGCGGCAAAGCCGGCAGAGGCCAGATCCTCGAGATGCAACCGGGCCCCGGCAACCACGAACAGGAGCACAAAGAACACCTCGCCGCCACTGCCGAAATCCACGGGCAGGACATGCTTGCGGCGGTCGAGGTTGCGCGTGAGCAGCCCCAGCGCGAGCAGGCTGAGCAGCATCGAACCATTGACCAGCTTGGCCACTCCGACGGTCCCCACGATCATGCCGATCAGCAGGGCGAACTGGGTGGTCTCCTCCTTGGGCAGCAGCTGCGCCACCCGCAGCAGCACCCACGCGAAACCGAGCGCCACCAGCACCGACACACACAACACGTAGAGCGGCTCGAAAATGGCGATCTGCCACTCGGCGTCGTGGGCGTAGTGAATGAACGGCAGCAGCGCAGTGTAGGCGATGAAGGAGAGGATGTTGTTCATTGCCACCAGCATCAGGCTGCGCTCGGTCAGCGGCCCCTTGGCGCCCAGTTCGCGCACCACCAGCAGCACCACCGCGGGCGACGAGGAGATGCCGATCGCTGCCGCCACCGCGGCTTGCATCGGGGCGATGTCGAACTGCAGCAGCACCACGAAGATGGCCGCGAAGGTGAGCCCGCCCTCGGCCACCGCGGCGGCCAGCAGGGAGCGCTCGCGCCACGCCAGCGGCAGGTCGAGCAGGCGCCCGAGCTGAAACAGGATCAGCCCCAGCGCAACGTCGACGAACACCTGCGCGGCGTCGAGCATTTCGTAGGAGATCAGCCCGCCGGCGCTCGGGCCGAGCAGGAAGCCGATCACGATGAAGCCGGTGATGCGCGGCAGCACGCCGGAGCGGTGCGCCAGCTCGCCGCCGAGCAGGCCGGCCAGCATGAGCAGGCCGAACAGCACAAAGCCGTCGACTTGAGGCGGCCACGCGGGAAGGAACGACCAGTCCATGACGCGCGACGGAGACCGACCCGTCAGAGCTCCACGCAGGGCGGATCGGCCGGAGCGCCTTCAACCGTCATCATGCCTGCCAGGGTTTGCAAGTCGTCGGCCAGGCGCATCAGCACCGCGTCGGGCAGCCGCGACAAGGCGTCGGGCAACAGGCCGTCTACCGGCTCGGGCGCCTTGTCGAGCACCGCCTGTCCGGCCGCAGTGAGGTGCAGCTGCACCACCCGCTGATCGCGCGCCGAGCGCTCGCGGCGCACCAGCCCGGCCTTTTCGGCCCTGGCCAGCAGGTTGCTCGCGGTCGAGGGGTGAATCGCCATCGCCGCGGCCAGCTCGGTCACCCGGATGCCGGGCTGACGGGCGAGCACCGCCATGGCCCACACCTGGGCGCCACTGGCGCCACAACGACGCTCGACGTCCTGCAGGTGGTGGCGCACGGCCGCGTAGATCGAGCGGAACAGGCGCAGGGTTTCGTGTGCGGAGGGGTTCAAGAACGGGCTCGCCGGAAATTTATTTTGTTCAAACACAGCGGATCATAGGTGGCGCCAAGGCGCCGCGTCTACTGCCACCGCGTCCGGCTGCGATGCTCAGTCGCTGTAGCCCTGCGGGTTGTTGGACTGCCAGCGCCATGCATCTTCGCACATGTCGCGCAGGCCGTGCTCGGCGCGCCACCCGAGCACCGCGGCGGCGTGCTCGGGGTCGGCGTAGCACTGCGCAATGTCCCCGGCACGGCGCGGTGCGATGCGGTAGGGCACCGGTCTGCCGGCGGCTTGCTCGAACGCCCGCACCACCTCCAGCACGCTGTAGCCCTGGCCGGTCCCGAGATTCACGGTGAGCACACCACTGCCGTGCATCAAGCGCTCGACCGCGCGCACGTGGCCACGCGCCAGGTCGACGACGTGGATGTAGTCGCGCACGCCGGTACCGTCGGGCGTGGGGTAGTCGCCGCCAAACACCTGCAGCTCGGGCAAGCGCCCGATCGCCACCTGGCTGACGTAGGGCATCAGGTTGTTGGGCACGCCGTTGGGGTCTTCGCCGATGCGCCCGGAGCGGTGCGCGCCGACCGGGTTGAAGTAGCGCAGCAAGGCCACATGCCACTGCGGGTCGGCGGCGGCGACATCGCCGAGCACGAACTCCAGCATCCATTTGGTGCGGCCGTAGGGGTTGGTCGGCCCGGTGGGAAAATCCTCGCGGATCGGCACGCTGGCCGGGTCGCCATACACGGTGGCCGACGAGCTGAAGACGATGCGCTTGACGCCATGGGCAGCCATCACCTCGACCAGCGCCACCGTGCCACCGACGTTGTTGTCGTAGTAGGAGAGCGGCTCGGCCACCGACTCGCCCACCGCCTTGAGCCCCGCAAAATGGATCACGGCGTCAAACGGTCGCCCCGCAAACACGGCGTCAAGTGCTGCGCGGTCGCGGATATCCACCGCGTGCACCGCGGCCACCGGCCGCCCAGCGATCTCGGCCACGCGCTCGAGCGCCTGTGGTTTGCTGTTGCAGAAGTTGTCGACCACCACCACGTCGTGCCCCGCACCCAGCAGTTCCACGCACGTGTGACTGCCGATGTAGCCCGCGCCTCCCGTGACCAGTACATTTGCCATCCTGCCATCCTCTATCGCATCCAGACCCGGCGCATGATACCGCCACCGCGGCGCGCCAACCATGAATGCATATGAAAACGCCGCCCGGCGGCGGCGTGTAAGCGCTGGCAGACGGCGCGGTCAGTGACGCATGTGGGCGCCGTGCGACATGGCCGGCGCCGCAGCACCGAGCGCATGCACCGGCGCTTCGACGGTCTGTTGTACGCGGCGCCCGTCGGGGTGCTCGAAGGTGAGCGTGATCGGCACCTGCGCCCCGGCCCCCAGCGGCGCCGACAGCCCCATCAGCATGATGTGATAGCCGCCGGGCTTGAGCTCCACCGCCACCCCGGCGGGCAGGTCGAGCGCCGCGACCGGGCGCATCTTCATGACATCGTTGTCCATCGCCATTTCATGCACCTCGGTCGTGCCCGCCAGCGGCGTACTGGCCGCCACCAGACGCACCGCGGTGGGGGCGGTGAGGCGCATGAACGCGCCGGTTGCGCGTTGCGCCGCAACGGTGCCGCGCACCCACGGCGCCTCGACGGCCACCTCGGCAGCCGCAATCGAGGGTGCGATCAGTGCGGCGGCAAGTCCGCCCAGCAGAAAACGGAATGACGACATATGCGGGTTCCTCGTGAGTATTTGGATCAGAGGCTAGCCGAGTTTCGTCGCCGGTGCGATGCGACAGGTTGCCGCAGTCGGCGCACCGCGCCGCACATCGGCGATAATCCACGGGTGAACCGCACCCCAACGCCCCCCCCACCCGCCCCTGCCAACCCGGGCCACGCCGCGCGGCTAGTGTCGCTGCGCTGGCTCTCAATCGCGGCGATGGCAGCGATTGCATTGTGCGCCCAGCCGCTGTTCGGCATCACGGTGCCGGTGTGGCCGATTGGCATCGTCTGCGTGGCGCTCGGCGCGTGGAACCTGCTGGCCCGCCGCGCTGCGGGCGATACCGGCGGATGGCATCTGCTGCTTGAGTTGCTGATCGATCTCGGCGCATGGACGACGGTTCTTTACCTTACCGGCGGCGCCACCAACCCGTTGATTTCACTGCTCCTTCCGCTGATTGCCGTCGGCGCGGCGGTGCTCCCCGCGCCGCACACATGGCTGCTGTCGGTGCTCGCCGTGGCCGCCTACACCTGGCTGTGGAACCATCACCTTCCGCTCGGCCTGGACGACCCTGCGCAGGCCGTGCATTGGCACCTGGCAGGCATGTGGGCCACCTTCGCACTGTCGACTGCGGTCGTGACCTGGTACGTATCGCGGATGACCCGCGCGATGCGCGCGCGCGACCGGGCGCTGGCCCTGGCGCGCGAGCAGCGCCTGCGCAACGAGCGCATCGTCGCCATGGCCAACCTCGCCGCCGGCGCCGCACACGAAATGGGCACCCCGCTTGCCACCCTGAAACTCCTCGTCGACGGACTGCGCAGCGGCGCTGACCCTGAGAGCGCCACCGAAGATCTGGCATTGATGGGACAACAGATCGAACACTGCCGCGCGATCCTCTCGCGACTCACCGAGGCCGCCGGGCGGCGGCGCCCCGAATTTGCCCGCCGCATCGCCATCGGGCCGTGGCTCGACACACTGGTTGCCAGCTTGCGCGCCCAGCGCCCCGAACTGTCGGTCCGGCGCAGCCTACCGGACGTCGACGTGGACATCGTCGCCGACGCCTCGCTCGATCAAGCCCTGCGCAACCTCATCAACAACGCCGCCACCGCCGCGCCGCGTTGCGCCGTCGAGGTCTCCACCGCGCAACGCGGCGCCATGCTCTCCATCGCCATCGCCGATCGCGGCCCCGGCATCCCGGACACCGTGCTGGCCAGCATCAACGCGCCGCAAACGCGCGCCCACCTGCCCTCCGAAGGGCTCGGCATCGGTTTGATGCTGAGCGCCTCGGCAATCGAGCAACTCGGTGGATCGCTCGAGTACACCGCACGCCGCGACGGCGGTACCATCGCTACGGTCACCCTCCCCATTGCCGCCCCTCATGACAGCCTCGCCACCGCTCTGCGCACTGGTCATTGACGACGACCCGACCTTCAATCGCATTCTGTGCCGAACCCTGGGCCACCGCGGCATTGACGCCACGAGTGCGCTCGACCCCGACGAGGCCCTCAGGCAGATGCGGGCAAACCGCCCCGACCTGGTCGTGCTCGACCTCAACCTCGGCGGCGCGGCCGGCCTGAACCTGATCCGCCCACTGCTCGCAATCCGCCCCGACGTGCGCATCCTCGTCCTCACCGGCTACGCCAGCATCACGACCGCGGTCGACGCCATCAAGCTGGGCGCGCATCAGTATCTCGCCAAGCCCGCGGATGCCGACGAAATTCTCAAGGCGCTCGCCGTCGACGCCCCGCCGCCGAGCCAGCCCGCGCCGTCCGAACCAATGTCGGTCGAACGGCTGGAATGGGAGCATATTCAACGCATTCTCGCGGAACACAACGGCAATATCTCGGCAACCGCACGCGCACTCAAGATGCACCGCCGCACCCTGCAGCGCAAACTCGCCAAACGCCCGGTGCGCGCATGAGCAAGTCACCGCCTGCGCCCCCCAAACTGCGGATCGACAAATGGCTGTGGGCCGCACGCTTCTACAAGACCCGCACCCTCGCCTCGGCCGCGGTCGACGGCGGCCGGGTGCACCTCAACCGAGCGCGCGTCAAGCCCGCGCATGCTGTTTCGCCGGGCGATACCGTAGACATCAGCCAGGGCGCACTGCAGCGCACTGTCACGGTGCTGGCGCTGTCCGCGGTGCGCGGCCCGGCCCCCGTGGCGCAGGCGCTGTATGCCGAAACCGCCGAAAGCCTGCAGCGTGCACAAGATCTGAAACGGCTCACGGCGGGGCGCCAGCACGGCCCCCGGCCGACAAAGCAGGACCGGCGCCGGATCGATCACATTCGTGGTTTCAACGAGACATAAAAAAACCGGCCAAGCGGCCGGTTTTTCGTGGAGCGCTGACGATTTACGCCGCCTGCTCTTCTTTCACTTCTTTGACATCCTCGGCCGGCGTCTCTTCGACTTCCGGACGATCGAGCAGTTCGACAAACGCCATCGGTGCATTGTCGCCATCGCGGAAACCGCACTTCAGAATGCGCAGATAGCCGCCATTGCGCTCGGCAAAGCGCGGGCCCAGCACGTCGAACAGCTTGACCACCATGTCGCGGTCGCGCAGGCGATTGAAGGCCAGACGGCGATTTGCCAGCGACGGCTTTTTACCCAGCGTAATCAGCGGCTCAACCACGCGACGCAGCTCTTTTGCTTTCGGCAGCGTGGTCTTGATTGCCTCGTGATTCAGCAGCGAGTTGGCCATGTTGCGGAACATGGCTTGGCGGTGTGAACTCGTGCGGTTCAGCTTGCGAAGACCGTTACGGTGACGCATGATCTCGTTCCTCTTTCCTGCCGATCAACCGAGCTTTTCAAGCCCGGCCGGCGGCCAATTTTCCAGTTTCATACCGAGCGTCAGGCCGCGGGAGGCCAACACTTCCTTGATCTCGTTCAACGACTTGCGACCGAGGTTCGGCGTCTTGAGCAGCTCGGTTTCCGTGCGCTGGATCAGGTCACCGATGTAGTAGATGTTCTCGGCCTTGAGACAGTTGGCCGAACGCACCGTCAACTCCAGATCATCGACCGGACGCAGGAGCACCGGGTCGATCGCCGGCGCCTGGGCCGGTTCGACTTCAATCGGCGTGCCTTCCAGATCGGCAAACACCGACAGCTGATCGACCAGCACGCGCGCGGCGTAACGAATCGCCTCTTCGGGGTCGACCGCACCGTTGGTCTCGATGTCGATCACCAGCCGGTCCAGGTCGGTACGCTGTTCGACCCGGGCGCTTTCGACCTTGTAGCTGACACGACGCACCGGGCTGAACGAAGCGTCCAGCATGATGTGACCGATCGAACGCGACTCGGCGCTGGCCGGACGCTGATTGGCGGGCTGGTAGCCGCGCCCTTCTTCGACCTTGATCTCCATCTCAAGCTTGCCGCCGGGGGCCAGATGGGCAATCACGAAATCGGGGTTGATCACCTCGACGTCGTGCGTACTTTCAATGTCGCCAGCCGTCACGACGCCTTCGCCGCTTTTGGTGAGCTGGAGCATGGCTTCGCCGCGGTTGTGCATCTTGAGCACAACGCCCTTCATGTTCAGCAGCAGGTCGACGACGTCTTCGCGGACACCGTCAAGCGTCGAGTACTCGTGCAGCACCCCGGCGATGCTCACCTCGGTTGCAGCGCAACCGGGCAGCGACGACAGAAGGATACGGCGCAGGGCATTACCCAGCGTGTGCCCAAAGCCGCGTTCGAACGGCTCCATGGTGACACGCGCGTGCACCGGAGACAGACTTTGCACGTCAATGATGCGCGGTTTCAGCAGTGCGTTGCTTTGCATCAGCAGTCCTTGGTACGCAAATGGCGACAGCGTCGCAATTAGCGGGAATAAAGTTCGACGAC
>JAGRFQ010000097.1 GCA_020445945.1 Rhodocyclaceae bacterium | reverse complement strand
ACCGAAGCGGAATGGGAAAAGGCCGCGCGCGGCACCGACGGCCGCGCCTACCCGTGGGGCAATGCCTTCGACCCCGCGCGCCTCAACAGCCACGACGCCGGCCCCTTCGACACCACCGAGGTCGGCCAGTACCCCACCGGCGCCAGCCCCTTCGGCCTGCTCGACGCCGCCGGGCAGGTCTACGAATGGACCGCCACCGACGCCGGTCCGGCGCGCGCCATCGTCAAGGGCGGGTCGTGGGACGACCGGGGCTGCGGCGTGTGCCGCCCCGCCGCCCGCCACGCCCGGCCGGCGAACATGAAGCATGTGCTGACCGGCTTCCGGCTGCTGCGCGAGGCAGCGGCTACGCCGCCGCGCCGCGCGATCGCTCCACCCGCGCCAGCCACACCAGCGCGGTGAGGCCAAGCAGCACCACCGGAAAGACGATCGCATTGACCGTGCCCCAACCCCAGCCGTGGAGCAGTTGCCCGGAGGCGAAGGAGGCCAGCGCCACCGTGCCGAACAGGATGAAATCGTTGGCCCCCTGAGCCTTGCTTTTTTCTTCTGTCCGATAGGTGTCGGTGAGCATCGCGGTGGCGCCGATGAAGCCGAAATTCCAGCCGACGCCGAGCAGGATCAGCGCCCCCCAGAAGTGCGCCAGCTCGACGCCCAGCAAGGCCACCACCGCGCAGGCGATGAGGAGGATCAAGCCGGCGGCGACAATGCGCGCCTTGCCGAAGCGGGCGATCAGGCGGCCGGTGAAGAAGCTCGGCACGAACATCGCGAGCACATGCCACTGGATGCCCAGCGTCGCCGCGTCGGCCGAGAAGCCGCAGCCGATCATGGCCAG
This sequence comes from Rhodocyclaceae bacterium, assembly GCA_020445945.1. Classification (GTDB taxonomy): domain Bacteria; phylum Pseudomonadota; class Gammaproteobacteria; order Burkholderiales; family Rhodocyclaceae; genus Nitrogeniibacter. The sequence continues at coordinate 10,123 of JAGRFQ010000097.1, read as the reverse complement.
CGGCGCGGCGGTCATGACCAGACTCATCAAGGCGTAGGCGGCGGTGCCGCACAGCACCGCCACCGCGAAGCGCGGCTGGCGGAGGATCTCGCCCAGCGGCCGCCCACCCGCCGCTGCGCCGGCCGTGACGGCGGGCACGGGCGCGGCGGGCGCCAGAAACAGCATCACCACCAGCGACACGGCGAGCAGCCCGATGCCGCTCAGGAAGGCGCCGGCAAACGGCACCGGCAGCAGCCAGTCCTTCGTCTGGATCACCGCTTGCGGCCCGAGCACGGCCGCGACGATGCCGCCGGCCAGCACCCAGGAGATCGCCCGCGCCTTGAAGTCTGCCGTGCCGCGGTCCGCCGCGGCAAAGCGGTATTGCTGCACGAACGCGCCGGAGACGCCGTTGATGAGTAGCGCGAGGCTGAACAGCCAGAACGCGTGCACCACCAGCGCCCATGCCGCGCATGCCAGCCCGGCCATGCCGATCAGCGCGCCGGCCATGAAGCCGCGCTGGCGCCCGACCGCGCGCATCAGCATCGCCGCCGGCAAGGCGCCCAGCGCCACGCCGAGGGTGTAGGCGGTGACCGGCGCGGTGGCGAGCGATTTGTCCGGCCCGAGCAGGTAGCTGCCGGCCAGGCCGCCGAGCGCGATGTTGATCGGCCCGGCCGAGCCGCCAAACGCCTGGCAGGCGGCGTACAGCAGCGCATTGCGCCGGGCGAGGGCGTTCTCGGCGTCCGCTGGTGCGGGGAGCGGGGGCATGGCGGTTTCCGTGGGATTCGATGGTGTCATGATGTGGGCGATCCGCCCCGGCGGCCAGTCACGCTACGCGCGGCACCGCCGCGAATCTGTCCGCCGGCACTGCGCCGCACGCATGCGCCAGCGGACGCTATCGATGCGCCGCCTCTTTCGCCCCGGCGTCCAGCCGCGCCAGAATTTCGCCAAACGCGCTGGCCGCTCCCATGCGCAGACGGTGGCTGACGGCCGCGCTCACGCGGGTCTCGCCGGGATTGATCTCGACGGTCGGCACGCCGGCCTCGGCAGCCCACACCACCGGCCCGGCGATGTAGGGGAAGGCGCTGGAGGTGCCGACGCTGATGACCAGATCGACGCCCTCCGCCAGCATGTGTTCGAGGCGCAGGATGCCGTCGCGCGGGAGGTCTTCGCCGAACAGCACCACCTCGGGGCGCAGGATGCCGCCGCAGGTCAGGCAGCCGGGCGGCATCTGCAGGCCGGCGTAGTCGGGCACGCTGCGGCCGCGGCCGCATTCGGTGCAGACCAGCTTGTGCAGGTTGCCGTGAATCTCGACGAGGTTGGGCGTGCCCACATCGCGGTGGAAGCCATCGACGTTCTGGGTGAGCACCATCGAACCGGGCCGCTCGCCCGCCAGCCGGGCAATCGCACGGTGGGCGGCATTGGGCTGGGCGCCTCGGCAACTCGCCTCGATCTGCGCCAGATACGCCCAACTCACCTCCGGCCGGCGCGCCATCATCGCGCCGGACAAGGCCTCCTCGATGGACACCCCGTGCCGCGTCAGCCGGTTGCCGTACAGCCCGCCAATGCCGCGATAGGTCGGCAGCCCGGAGTCGGCGGACAGCCCCGCGCCGGTGATGAAGAGGATGCGTTTCGCCTGACGGCATTGATCGGCGACGGCGTCGAGCAGCTGGGTGGAGTCCATGATGGCTTGGATCAGCGTTTGTACGGATGATATTTCGCCATCATACGCGCTGCGCCAGGTGCCCCCGCGCGCTCAGTCAGGCAAACGCTCGACCTCGACCAGGCAGTCGTAGAACACCGGCCCGCCGCCCATGTCGGTGAGCGCGGACGAGGTGACGGCGTTGGCGTTCTGGCCGTCGCCGGCATGCTTTTGCCACCACACCGATGGCGTTGCGATGACACCGCGGCGGATACGCTCGGTCACCACGGCGCGGGCGCGGAAGCTGCCACGGGCGTTATGGACACGCACCGGGGCGCCGTCCTCGACACCACGGGCAGCGGCGTCCGCAGGGTGGATTTCAATGCACGGCGCGGCTTCTTTTTTCAACCAGCGCGGGAGGTTGGCGAAGCTGGAGTTGAGAAAGTTTCGAGCGGGCGGGGAGATCATCGCCAGCGGGTAGCGCGCGGCGAGGCCGGGGTTTGAAACGGCAGATTCGTGCGGCGCAATCCACGCCGGCAGCGGGTCGTGGCCACGCTCGGCGAGCGATTGAGAAAAGAATTCGCATTTGCCCGAAGGGGTTGGGAAGCCACCGCTGACAAAGGGCGCAAACGCCTCGGGCAGCGCGAGGCGCGCCCAGCCCTGATCGGCCAATCCGCAGGCCAGGCCGGCGCTGCGCGGGTCATCGGTGTTGAAAGCCGCGGCGGCGACGGCGGCGTCAGACGCGTGCAGTGCGGGGTCGGTGAACCCGAGCCGGGCGGCGAGCAGGCGAAACACTTCGCTGTTCGGCCTGGCTTCTCCCAGCGGCGCAATGGCTGGGGTATTGGCGACCGCGTAGAGGTGGCCGTAGGCGGTGTGCACATCGCGGTGTTCGAGCTGGCTGGTGGCCGGCAGGGTCGCGCCACGCACCGACCAGCGCGGGCAGGCAGGCGATGTTGCGCACCGCCATGGCGCCGCCGGCGCAGCGGTTGAGGCCTTAGTTGAGGCGGATCGCGCTGGGCCGGATGCGCCCGTAGTCACGCGCCAACTGGCGGATCGCCTCGGCCGGCAGGCCGGTGAGCGGCGCGTCCCATTCGGGCGTGCAGCTGCCTACCCGTTCGGCGAGCGCGTCGAAGCCGAGGGTATAGCGGGCAATGTAATCGCGGTCGATCAGATCCTCGGCGATCAGCACCTGCATCATCGCCAGCGCGATGGCGCCGTCGGTACCGGGCAGCGGCGCGAGGTGGAGGTCGCACTTGTCGGCGGTTTGGGTGCGCCACGGGTCGATGCACACCAGCCGCGCGCCGGCGCGCCGCGCTTGCTGGATGTAGCGCCAGCCGTGGAGATTGGAGACGACCGGATTGGCGCCCCAGATGAGGATCAGGCGCGCACCGGCGAGGGCTTCGGGATCGGTGCCGATCGACGCGCCGATGCTTGCCGCCCACCCGGCGCTACCTGCCGCGGCGCAAATGGTACGACCGAGATGCGATGCGCCGAGGCGGTGGAAAAAGCGGCGGTCGATGCTCGACGACTGGACCAGGCCCATCGTGCCGGCGTAGCTGTAGGGCAGGATGGCGCGCGGATCGTCGGCGGCAATCTGGGCGAAGCGGGTGGCGATGGTGTCGAGCGCCTCGTTCCAGCCGATGCGCGCGAAGCGGCCCTCGCCCTTCTTGCCCACGCGCTTCATCGGGTGGGTCAGCCGGTCGGGCGAATAAACGCGTTCAAGGTAGTGCGCCACCTTGGTGCACAGGCTGCCATGGGTGAAGGGGTGGCCTGCTGCGCCGCGAATCGGAGGTCATGGCAACACGGGCGGCGCCGCTGATGCGCGCGTCAGCCCCCCGGCTTCTCGGTCAGCAGGCGGTAGCGCTCGCGGTCGCGCGCGAAGCGGGCGCGCACGGCCTCGATGTTCTTGAGCTTGGCTTCGATCACCGTCTGCTGGGCCGACAGTTCGGACTGGTTGTCGCGAATGGCCTGCGCCAAATCGCCCGGCAGTTCGCCGCCGACATGCAGCTTGGCCTCTTCCTGCAGACGCTCGCTGCCTTTCTTAATGTCCGCTTCGCGGGCGTAGGCACGCCGCAGGTCATTGTCGATATCGGCCACGGCCCGCGCTTCGCGCTGGTCGATGTCGTCCATGCTGCGATAGGTGTCGAGCAGCGCGCGGTCCTGCAGCATCTGACTGCGCCGGCGCGCCTGCTCGAGTTCCTGACGGCGCTCGAGGCGGGCGGCCTCGGCGCGCTCATCGGCGCTCATCGGGGCGGCGATGCGCTCGACGACAGTGCCATCGGCAGCCACCCGGCGATACGCACGGCCGTAGCAGGCCTGGGGCAGCACGTCGCCACAGACGCGCTGACCCCGCGCGTTTTCGCAACAGAAGATCGACGCCCCCTTGGCGGCAACGGGGGCGGGGAGGTCGGCCAGGATCATGACCATGGCGAGGCACGCAAAGCGCATCATGTGGGCGACTCCAGGGCAACGCCGTAGGTGGCGCGATAGGCCTCGACGGCGGCCAGGTTGGCGGTCAGCTCCTCGCTGTCGGCGAGATAGGCGATCAGGTCGTCGAGGGTCGCCACGGCCACCACCGGCATGTCGTATTGCGCGCGCACTTCCTGCACCGCCGACAGCGCGCCCTTGCCGCGCTCCATGCGGTCGAGGGCGATCACCACCCCGGCGGGTACGGCGCCGTGGGCGCGGATGATGTCGACCGATTCGCGCACCGAGGTGCCGGCGGAGATGACGTCGTCGAGAATCAGTACCCGGCCGGTCAGCGGGGCGCCCACCAGGGTGCCGCCTTCGCCGTGGTCTTTGGCTTCCTTGCGGTTGAAGCAGTAGGGCAGATTGACGCCGTGCTCGGCCAGCCGCATGGCGGTGCCGGCGACCAGCGGGATGCCCTTGTAGGCGGGGCCAAAGAGCATGGTGGCGTCGAGTTTTGCAGCGACGATGGTGCGCGCATAGAAGCTGCACAGCGCGCCGAAGGAGGCGCCGTCGTTGAACAGCCCGGCGTTGAAGAAGTACGGCGAGGTGCGCCCGGCCTTGGTGACGAATTCGCCAAAGCGCAGCACGCCCTTGTCGCAGGCCAAGGCGATGAAATCCCGGCTAAACTCCACGTCTTGTTCCAATAAGAATGGTTCTCGAACAGGTCATGTTACGCGTCATCACTACCAACCTCAACGGCATCCGATCGGCAGAACGTAAGGGCTTTTTTGCGTGGATGGCGAAAATGAATCCGGACGTGGTGTGCCTGCAGGAGCTCAAGGCGCAGGTGCCCGACCTGAGCGACGAGATGCGCGCGCCGGCGGGCTACCACGGCATCTTCCACACCGCCGAGAAGCGCGGTTACAGCGGGGTCGGCATCTATTCCCGTACCCCGCCGGCGCGGGTCGTCGAGGGCCTCGGCAATGCGGAGTTCGACCGCGAGGGCCGCTATCTGGAGGCCGATTTCGGTGCGCTGACGGTGATCTCCCTGTACCTGCCATCGGGCTCCAGCTCGGAAGAGCGGCAGGCCGCCAAGTACCGCTTCATGGATCTGTTCCTGCCCCACATGCAGGCGCTGATCGCCAGCGGCCGCGAGGTGATCGTGTGCGGCGACTGGAACATCGCCCACCGCGAGGCGGACCTCAAGAACTGGAAATCCAACCAGAAAAACTCCGGCTTCCTGCCCGAAGAACGCGCCTGGCTGAGCCGCCTGTTCGACGAAGTGGGCTGGGTCGACGTCTATCGCACCCTGCACCCCGAGACCACCGACGCGTGCTACACGTGGTGGTCGAACCGCGGTCAGGCGTGGGCCAAGAATGTGGGCTGGCGGCTGGACTACCAGATCGCGACCCCTGGCATCGCCAGGCGCGCCGCGTCGGCCGAGATCTACAAGGACGAGCGCTTCTCCGATCACGCCCCGCTGACGGTGGACTACGAGACCCCCTGACGGGCCCGTTGCGTTGCGTTTGTCATGGCGCGCACCGCACACGGTTTTTTGCGGCCGTGCCAATAATGCGCAAACCAACCCATCGGCCGGCTAGCTGAGCGATAATGCGGCCTCAAGCGATGGGGGGCATGGACACACATGAAGCGCGTAGACGACTTTCGGCTGACACTGGGCAAGCACGAGCTGGTCCCCATCATCATCGGCGGCATGGGGGTGGACATCTCCGCTGCCGAGCTCTCGCTGGAAGCCGCCCGCCTGGGCGGGATCGGTCACATCTCGGACGCGATGGTGCCCACCGTCTCCGACCGCCGCTTCAAGACCAAGTACGTCAAGGACAAGCTCCAGCAGTACAAATTCAACGTTGCCAATTCCGACAAGTCGGTGGTGCAGTTCGACATGGGGCTGCTCGCCGAGGCGACCGCGCGCCACGTCAGCGCGACCATGGAAGCCAAGCGTGGGCCCGGGCTGGTCTTCATCAACTGCATGGAAAAGCTGACCATGAACGCGCCCAAGGAGACGCTCAAGGTGCGCTTGAAGGCGGCGATGGATGCGGGTATCGACGGCATCACGCTGGCGGCGGGGCTGCATCTGGGCTCGTTCGGACTGATCGAGGATCACCCGCGCTTTCGCGACGTCAAGCTCGGCATCATCGTGTCGTCGCTGCGCGCGCTGCAGCTCTTCCTCAAGAAGAGCCAGCGCACCGGCCGCCTGCCCGACTATGTGGTGGTCGAGGGGCCGCTGGCGGGGGGGCATCTGGGCTTCGGCATGGACTGGGCGCAGTACGATCTGGCCACCATCACCGCCGAGATCGCGGTATGGCTCAAGGCCGAGCAGCTCGACATTCCGCTGGTGCCGGCCGGCGGGGTGTTTACCGGTTCCGACGCGGTGGGCTTCCTCGAGGCCGGCGCAGGCGCGGTGCAGGTGGCAACGCGCTTTACCGTGACCCACGAGTGCGGCCTGCCGGAGAAGGTGCAGCAGGAGTACTTCAAGGCCGGCGAGGAGGACATCGAGGTCAACCAGATTTCGCCCACCGGCTATCCGATGCGCATGCTCAAGAGCAGCCCGGCGATCGGCGACGGCATCCGCCCCAACTGCGAAGCCTACGGCTACCTGCTCGACGCCAAGGGCAATTGCCAGTACATCGACGCCTACAACCGCGAGGTGGCCGCGCACCCGGGCGCCAAGCGCGTCAAGGTGATGGACAAGACCTGTCTATGCACCCACATGCGCAACTTTGATTGCTGGACCTGCGGCCACTACACCTATCGCCTCAAGGACACCACGCGCAAGGACGCCGACGGCAACTACCGGCTGCTCAGCGCCGAACATGTGTTCAAGGATTACCAGTTCAGCACCGACAACAAGATCGCGCTGCCGGACTGAGCAATTGAAACGGGCCGCGCACGGGCGGCCCGTCGTGACCACACCCAAACGCTGGCCGCCTACTGCGCCTGGCACTTCAGCGGCGCATCCGCCGCGTCGTCTGCAGTGCGCGCCTTGCGATACGCCCTGGCCGGCTGCATCAAATGCCCCAGCTTGGCGGCCTTGGTGTCGAGATACGCGCTGTTGTGCGGATTGCGCCCGACCTGCAGCGGCACGTGTTCGACGATCCGCAGCCCTGCCGCACGCAGGCTGTCGAGCTTGCGTGGATTGTTGGTCATCAGGCGTACCGACGCCACGCCGAGATGGTCGAGCATCGGCGCGCAGATCGAGAAATCGCGCATGTCGGCGGGGAAGCCCAGGCGCTCGTTGGCCTCCACCGTGTCGGCCCCCTCGTCCTGCAGCTTGTAGGCGCGGATCTTGTTGAGCAGGCCGATGCCGCGCCCCTCCTGACGCAGGTACAGAATCACCCCGCGCCCCTCGGCGACGATGCGCCGCATCGCCGCTTCGAGCTGATAGCCGCAATCGCAACGCTCACTGAACAGCCCGTCGCCGGTCAGGCATTCGGAATGAATCCGCGCCAGCACCGCATCGCCGTGGCCGACCTCGCCGTGGGTCAAAGCCAGATGCTCGACACCCGTCGCATCGTCTTCGAACCCGTGCAACATGAACTCACCAATCCGGTTGGGAAGCCGACAGGCCTCGACAAAACGAATGGTCATCTACGCTTCTCCTTGTTCGCGCTGCGCAGCACTGCGTATCGCCGTCATCGCGGTGTCACCGGCGGTTGTCAGCCTTGGCACGCGCCACAAGGAAGACACCGCGCCCGCGGCCGTGTTCCCGCACCCGCGCAAGCCCCACATGATACCGCCCCCGCCCCGGCTGTGCGCCGCAACACCGCGGCACGCCAGCGCACATGCGACAATACGGCCCTCATCACTGCCGCCGCCTCGCGCCCCCTTTCGCATGCAAAGCGCCGCCGACCTGCTCAAGCAACGCATCCGCACCGTCCCGGACTGGCCCCGGCCCGGCGTGCAGTTTCGCGACATCACCCCGATCCTGCACGACCCGGCCAGCTTCCGCCTGCTGGTCCAGACGCTGGTGGTGCACTACATGACGCACGACATCGACGTGGTGGCCGGCATCGACGCACGCGGCTTCATCCTCGGCGGCGTGGTCGCGCACGAACTCAACCGCGGCTTCGTGCCGATCCGCAAAAAGGGCAAGCTGCCCTTCGCCACGGTGAGCGAAGACTACGCGCTGGAGTACGGCTCGGCGACGGTCGAGGTGCACACCGACGCCGCCAAGGCCGGCGACCGCGTGCTCCTCATCGACGACCTCATCGCCACCGGCGGCACCCTGATCGCCGCCTGCAAGCTCATCGAACGCCTCGGCGCCACGGTGGTCGAAGCGGCAGCGATCGTCGACCTGCCAGCCCTCGGCGGCTCGGCCCGGCTGCGCGATGCCGGCATCGACCTGTTCACCCTGCTCAGCTTCGACGGACACTAACCCGCATGCCTATCGACCTCGACCACATCCAGCGCACCATGCGCGAGGCCGACTGCCTCGCCGACAGCGCCACCGTCGACGCCGCGCTCGGGCGCCTGGCCAACGACATCACCAACACGCTGCGCGACACCAACCCGCTGGTCTATGTGGTCATGAACGGCGGCCTCATCTTTGCTGGACAGCTGCTGCCCCGGCTGCACTTCCCGCTCGAGGTCGCCTATCTCCATGCCACCCGCTATGGCCACGCGCTGCAAGGCAACCTGCTCGACTGGCGCATCCGCCCGACCCAGGACCTGCGCAACCGCACGGTGCTGGTGGTCGACGACATCCTCGACGAGGGCCACACCCTCGCCGCCATCGTCGACCACCTGCATGCGGAAGGCGCACGCCACGTGCACACCGCCGTGCTGGTGCACAAGAGCCACAACCGCAAGGCCCGCCCCGGGATGCGCGCCGACTTCACCGGGCTGGACATCGCCGACCGCTTCCTGTTCGGCTACGGCATGGACTACAAAGGCTACTGGCGCAACGCCCCCGGCATCTACGCGCTCAAAGACCACTGAGCCCTCGCTTCACAGGAGACCTGCATGCTCACCACCTTCAAATCCGCCGCCAGCGCCGACGTCATCATGTTCGGCGCCGCCGCCAAAGCCCTGCTCGAAACCCTCGGCAGAGACCCCGAAGCAACCCAGGGCATCTTCACCGTCGAGCAGCTACCGGCCGCAATCGAACGCCTGACCCACGCCATCGAGCAGGACAAGGCCCGGCGCGAACACCCCGCCGACAAGGACGAGGCAGACGACGACGCGCCGCAAAGCGGCATGGCCGCGCCGGTCAGCTTCGCCCAACGCGCCTGGCCGCTGCTCGAAATGCTGCAACACGCCCGCGCCGAGGGCAAACCCGTCACCTGGGGCGTGTAAGCCCGCACGCAGCACGCCGCCCAGACCCCAACCCAAAGCGCATAAAACACGCCATAAGCATTACGCCTTACGATCTAAAGTTGTGCACTTGCCCGGGTGACATTGAAACAAAAGTGTCATATTTGTCACCAATTATTTCAGCCATTCGGCTAGAAGTGAAAAGAGAATTGATCGCAACACTCTAAACGGCTAAAGTGCGGTTACCTCACCGAAAACTACAACTTTTGGATTAGCCATGCCGCAGCGACACAAAGCGCAATCACCCACCGCAGAGCAACTGCTCGAGTGGCGCAAAAAACGAAAGATGAGCCAATCGGAATTCTGGGCGCCGATCGGCGTCACCCAATCGGCCGGCAGCCGCTACGAAAGCGGCCGCCCTCTCCCGATCCCGATCGCCTTGCTCCTCGAGCTGGTCTACGGCCCCCCCAAACGGGCTGAAAAACTGCTCGCCAAACTCCGCGCGTCGGAGAGCTGAAGCACATCGCCGCCACGCTGCGTGGTGCAGACACAAAAAAACCGCCGGCTTGGCGGTTTTTTTGTGTCTGCATCGCGCGGTCACTCGATGTTCTGAATCTGCTCGCGCATCTGCTCGATCAGCACCTTGAGCTCCATCGCCACCGCGGTCACGTCGGTGCCGGCGCTCTTCGATGCCAGGGTGTTGGCTTCGCGGTTGAGCTCCTGCATCAGGAAGTCGAGGCGCTTGCCGGAGACGCCACCCTTGCCGAGGATGCGCTCGACCTCGTCGAGATGGGTGCGCAGGCGGTCGAGCTCTTCGTCCAC
>JAGRFQ010000096.1 GCA_020445945.1 Rhodocyclaceae bacterium | reverse complement strand
GGTCGCGCGGGCGCGTCTGGTGGTCGACAACCCGGACATGACCGACCGCATGACCCTGCAATGCGAAGCCGCCACCGACGAGGCCTTGCGCGCGGGCCTGATCGCCAGCCTGCGCGAGCACACCAAGCTGCGCGGCGAGGTCGCCTTCTGCGCGGCGGGCACACTGCCCAACGACGGCAAGGTGATCGACGATATCCGCCGCTACGCCTAGGTCTGCGGCCACCGCGGGGAGGTGTGAATGATCAACGACTTGCTCAAGGGCAACCGGCGTTTCGTCGACACCGTGTTCGAACGCGAGCGCGACTACTTCGCCGAGCTGGCCAAGGCGCAGCACCCGACGGTGCTGTGGATCGGCTGCTCCGACTCGCGCGTGCCGGTCAATACCATCACCCAGACCCGCCCCGGCGAGATCTTCGTCCACCGCAACGTCGCCAACATCGTCGCCGGCGCCGACTGGAACCTCTCCGCGGTGCTCGAATTCTCGATCAACCACCTCAACATCCCCGACATTGTCATCTGCGGCCACTACGGCTGCGGCGGCATCCTCGCGCTGGAGCAGGCCAGCGAGCACGACCAGTACGTGCCGATCTGGCTCAACAGCGCGCGCGAGGCGGCCGCCCGCGTGGATCAGCGCCTGACCGCCGACGAACCGCCCGACCCGGGCCGTCGCCACAACCTCATCGTGGAAGAAAACGTGCGCCTGCAACTCGAACACCTCGTCGCCTACCCCTTCGTCGCCCGCGCCGTGGCGCGCGGCAAACTGGCCGTGCACGGCTGGGTCTACGACATGGCCAGCGGGGTCATCAAACCGCTCGCCTCCACCCCCCGGCGCCAGCCATGAGCGCGCGCCCCAAACCGCTCGACGGCCTCACCGTCATCGACCTCACCCGCCTGCTGCCCGGCCCGATGGCGACGCTGCATCTGGCCGATCTGGGCGCCGAGGTGATCAAGATCGAAAGCCCCGGTGGCGGCGACGACGCGCGCACCCTGGGCGCGATGAACGGCGACACCAGCTATTTCTACCAACTGCTCAACCGCAACAAGAAGCATCGGGTGCTCGACCTCAAACAGCCGGCCGACCACGCCACCGCGCTGGCACTGATCGACGCCGCCGACATCCTCGTCGAAGGCTTCCGCCCCGGCGTGATGGCCCGCCTCGGCCTCGACTACGCCACGCTCGCCGCGCGCAATCCGCGCCTCGTCTACTGCAGCATCAGCGGCTACGGCCAGAGCGGTCCCTACGCGCAGCGCGCCGGCCACGACATCAACTACCTCGGCTACGCCGGCGTGCTCGATCAGACCGGCGTCGCCGGTGGCCCGCCCGCGCTGTGCAACCTGCAGATCGCCGACCTGCTCGGCGGCGCGCTGACCCCGCTGGTCGGCGTGCTCGCGGCGGTGATCGACGCCCGCGCGCGCGGGCGCGGGCGCCACGTGGATGTGGCGATGACCGACGCGGTGCTCGCCCACACCGTTTTTGCCATGGCCCAGACCCTGGCGACCGGCGCCCCCGCGCCGCGGGGTGAAGACCTGCTTGACGGCGGCGTGCCGTGTTACGGCGTGTACGCCACCCGCGACGGCCGCTACATGGCGGTCGGCGCGCTCGAAGCCAAGTTCTGGCACCGCGTCTGCGACACCCTCGCGCGGCCCGATCTCAAGCCGCACCACCTCGCCCGCGGGGCCGACGGCGCCTACGCGCGCCGCGAACTCGACGCCATTTTTGCCACCCGCACGCAGGCCGAATGGGTCGCCGTGTTCGACCCCGTCGACTGCTGCGTCACCCCGGTGCTGCGCCTCGACGAGAGCCTGCAGAACCCACAACTGCGAGCGCGCGGCATGGTGGTCGAGGTCGGCGGCATGCGCCAGTTCGCCCCGCCCTTCGGTCTCAGCGACTTCGATTTCGGCGACGCGCGCCCGGCCGTCGGGGCCGAGACCGATGGCGTCCGCGCGCGGGCCCGCGCAGACGATGGCACGGGCACGCCGGCGCGCTGACAAGGCGCCGGTGTACGTTCCGCGCCGCGCCTGAGGCGGGTATGCTCAGCGCGATGGAAACCTTTCTTCTCCTGCTCCCCGATTTTTCCCTGATCCTGCTGGGCGTGGTGTTGCGCCGTCATGGCGGCTTCGTCGACGGCTTCTGGGCCGGGCTGGAAAAGTTGGTGTATTTCGTGCTGTTTCCGGCGCTGCTGTTCAGCGCATTGGCGCGGGCGCGGATCGATCTTGAAACCACGCTGCCCCTGTTTGCCGCCGGGGCGCTGGTGATGGGCTCGGGCTTTGCGCTGGGGCTGGCCGGGCGGCCGTTCATGGGGCTGTCGTCGCTGGCGTTTGCCTCGCGCCTGCAGTGCGCGTATCGCTTCAACACCTATATCGGCATGGCGGTGGCGGGCAAGGTGCATGGCGCGGCCGGCATCGCGGCGATGGGGGTGATGTGCGGCACGATGGTGCCGTTTGCCAACATCATGGCGGTGAGCATGCTGGCGCGTCACGGGCAGGGCGGGGTGTGGCGCGAGCTGGCGCGCAATCCGCTGATTCAGGCGACGCTGGCGGGGCTGGCGTTCAACGCGGCGGGGCTGACGCTGGTGGCGCCGGCGCAGCATTTTCTGGCGCGGCTGGCGGATGCGTCGATTGCGCTGGGGCTGATCGCGGTCGGTGCCGCGTTGCGCTGGGGGCATGCCGAGGGCAACTGGTACGGATCGCTGTGGATCGCGCTGGTCAAGCTGATGTGTTTGCCGGCGATCGTGTGGTTTGCGGCGGCGTGGCTGGGGTTGAGCGGGGTGCCCAGGGATGTGGCGGTGCTGTTCGCTGCGCTGCCCTCGGCCTCGTCAGCCTACATTCTGGCGATGCGCATGGGCGGTGACGGGCCGGGGGTGGCGTGGCTGATTTCGGCCACCACGCTCGCCGCGATGCCGACCCTGACGCTGTGGCTGGGCCTGCTTCGCGGCTGAGTGGTGCGCTGTCAGGGCGTTTTTTTGGTGCGGGTTGTGGCGGGTTTCCCGGCGGCTGTGGCCGGGGCGCGTTTGGCCGGCGCGGCCGCGGCCGTTTTGGCACGGGCGGCGGCGGGTTTTTTCGGTGCGGCCTTCTTGGCGGGCGCCTTCTGGGCTTCGGCCGCCTGATCGGCCATCAGTTGCCACGGCCACATGGCGGCGTTGGTGGCGGCCGCGGCGGCGTCGGAGAAGGCGTTGGCCGATTTCATTGCGCTGTCGCTTGCGCCTGTCGCGGCTTTTGCTTCGGGCGCCGGGGCGGCTTCGGGCTCGGGGTCCGGTTCCGCTGCGGCATGTCCGGCCATGCCGCCCATGGCCTGCATCCATGGCCACAGGGTGGCGGCCGAAAAGGGGTTGTTTTCAAACGGGTTGGCGCCCGCGTCGGCGTCGCCGGATTCGCGGCGGTAGGCGCTGGCTTCGCCGACACTCTTGAGGGCCGACAGGGTGGAGCGCTGGACCTCGAGTCCCTGGATCGTCATCTGCAGCATGTTGAGGTTCATCTTGAGCCAGCCCTCAACCGCTTTCATGTCTTTGATGCGCTTGTCGAGTTCGTCGATGTCCAGCGTCGGGGTAACCATGCCGGGCAGGGAGAAGCCCATGTTGTTCCACATGTTGCGAACGAACTGGAGCGGATCGGAAGGGGAATCGTGCGACATGGGCGTCTCCGTTGCGCGTGCCGGTGGGCACAGTGTTTTGGAATGGTGCGATGCGTGTTGCGATCTTAGCCGACGCGCGCGGCGAGCGCATGGCGCAGGGCAACATGCGCGCGGGCCGAGGCGCTAGCCCTCGGCGTGTTCGTCGGTGTCTTCGGTGCTGGCGGCGAGCATGCGCTGCATCAGGGCGCGCAGTTTGGCCGGGCGGACGGGTTTGTGGAGCAGGGGCAGGCCGGCGCTGCGCGCGAGGGCGAGCGCATCGCGGGTGGTGTCGCCGCTGATCAGGATGCTGCGCAGGCGGTAACCGCAGATCAGTTGAACTTCGGTGACGACGTCCAGCCCGGAGTCGTGCCCCGGCAGGCAGTAGTCGCTGATCAGGACGTCGGGCGGCGGGCCTGCCTGCAGGGTGGCGAGGAGCGCTTCGAGCGAGGTTGCGGCGCGTACCTCGCACCCCCACGAGCGGAGCAGGGTGGTCAGGCTTTCGAGTGCCGGCGGGTCGTCGTCGATGAGGGCGACGCGCACGCCATGCAGGCTGCCCGGTGCGCGTTCGAGCGGGGGCGCGTCGGGCACGGCGACGGGGGCGCACGTTGCGGCGGTAATGCCGAACACGGCGCCGGCCTCGGGCTGCGAGCGCAGCGACAGGGTGTGGCCCAACAGCTGGGTGAGGCGGCGCACGATGGCGAGGCCGAGGCCGAGGCCTTTGGCGCGTGCGCGCTCGGGGTTGTCGAGCTGGACGAACTCCTGAAAGATCACCTCTTGCGCGTCGGGCGCAATCCCCTTGCCGCTGTCGCGCACTTCGATGCGTAGCTGATCGCCGCTGCGTCGGGCGGCAAGCATGATGCGCCCGGTGTCGGTGTAGCGGATGGCGTTGCTGACCAGGTTGCTGAGAATGCGTTCGAAGAGCAGCGGGTCGGTGACGATCCATGCCGCGCACGGCCGCACGTGCAGCGTTAGCCCTTGCTCTTCGGCGAGCAGCTGGAAGTCGTTGGCGATGCGATCGAAGATCGGCTGCAGCGGGCTGGGGCGGATGTTCGGCTCAAGTGCGCCGGCGTCGAGTCGCGAGATGTCGAGCAGTGCGTCGAGCAGGTTCTCCATGGATTCGGCGGATGCCGCGATCTGCCGCACCAGGCGCTCGGTGGTGGGGGGGTGGGTGTGCGAGGACAGCTCGGCGATGAAGAGCCCGAGTGCATGCATGGGCTGGCGCAGGTCGTGGCTGGCGGCGGCCAGAAAACGCGATTTGGCCAGATCGGCGTTTTCCGCGGCGTCCTTGCGGGCGCGCAGCTCGGCGGTGGCGTCGGCGATTTCACGCGCCATTTCGTCGCGCACGAACTGGAGCCGTTCGGCCATCTCGTTGACGCCAATGGCGAGGCGCTTGAGGCTGCCGCCGCCGGCAACGTCGACGCGCTCGTGGAGCTGTCCGGCGCCGATGCGGTAGACGGTGCGCGCGACGTTCCGGATCGGCCGGCTGACGCCCTGACTCATGCGGGTTGCCAGCGCGATGCTGCCGGCAAGCACCAGCGCCAGCACGGCCGCACCGGTCCAGATGAGCTCGTTGCGCTGGGCGTCGAGGCGGGTGGTCGAGATGTCGAGGACGACGGTGCCCAGCACGTTGGCCGACGGCTCGGCAGGGGCGCTGCCGGGGAGGCCGTCGATATTGAGGCGCACCGGCACGATGGGGGCGTGGAAGCGGATCGTGCCGGAGAAGGTGCGCTGACCATCGCCGGCGGAGGGGATGACATGCGGCGGCGGGTCGAGGCGTCCGCTGCTGGCCATCGGGGTGCCGCTGGCATTGGTCACCAGAATGCCGCGGATGCCATCTTCGGCGAAGGCGCTGGTGAGCAGACGCTGAAGGTCTTCGCGGTTGCCGGAGAACACGGCGTACTCGGTGGCGGTGGCGATCTGGTGGGCCAGCGCACGTCCGCGGTCGGCGTAGGCACGCGCGAGGTCGTCGAGCCGCGCCTGGGTGTAGTAGGTGATCATGGCCAGCGCCAGCACGATGGCCGGTACGATGGCGACCAGCATCACCCGCGCACGTACGCCCCACTGTTTGATCGGGGTCATCGGGGTGCCCCCTCGCGTTGTTTGAGCGCGGCTGCGAGCGCTGTGGGCGGTGGAAGCTCGATCGACATCGAGCGCGCGACATGCGGATTGGTGCTGACCAGAAAGTCGCGCGGATAGGCCGGCGGGGGCAGGTCCTCGCCGGCGGCAGCGGCGAGGATGACCCCGGCGACCTGATCGCCGACCTGGTCGGGTGTCGAGTACACCGCCATGACTGCGCCGGCGCGGACGTAGGCCGGCGAAAAGCCGACCACCGGGGCGCGCTTGCGGTAGGCAGTGAGCAGGACATTCTGGATCGTGAAGTTGTTGAACACCGTGGTGTCGGGGATGGCCAGCAGCACGGCGGGCTGGTTGAGCGTGGTGCGTAGCGCCTCGTACAGCGGGTGTGCGTCGGAGACTTCGGCGACTTCCAGCGACAGCGCCGAGCTGCGGGCGGCGTCGACGATCTGGTCGACATGGTCGCGGGATGTTGCGCTGTGCACGATGGCCACCCGGGTGAGATGCGGCAGTGCGGTTTCGATCAGCGCCAGCTGACGCCTCGGGGGCTGGTCGAGAAACACCGCGCTGCGCTGCGCGCCGGGCGGCGGCGGGGGCAGCCGCTGGTAGGTTTGCTGGGTGAGCAGGGCGCAGATCAGGCGCGTGCCGCGGTGGTGCTTGACGACATTGAGCGCCGCCTGGGTGCCGATGGTGACCACGATTTCGGCGGCGTTGATGCGCGCATCGTCGGCGGCGTCGAGCGTCGAAACCTCGACCTGCAGGGCGGGTTGCGCGGTGCTCAGGCGTTGGCGGATGCGGGCGACGGTCTGCTGGTAGGCCGGTGAGCCATCGCTGACCACGAGCAGGGTGTGCCCCGCCCCGATGGCCGGGCCGGCACCAACACACAGCGCCAGCACCACCCCGCAAAGTACCCGGTACACGGTGGCCACGGCCGGTTCACTGCAGCGCGCCGTCGCGTGTCGACAGCCGCGATGCCGGTCGATACGGGCGGGGGTGGCGAGAGGGGCTCGGCGGGGCGTCCACGATGGGTCTAGAACGCCATCCGAATGGTGGCGTAACCCTGGGTCGGGCGCGTCAGTGTCGGGAGAAAGTCGGCAACCGAGCCGCTGATGCGATCGATGCCGAACGCGATCTCGGTGTCTACCCCGGCCACGGCGAAGCGCTGCGACAGCCGCACAGCGGTGTGATGGTAGGCGCCAACGCGCTCGGCATTGGTGCGATACCACTGCATGCTGCCGACCAGGCCGTGACTGGCGCTCACGTGCCAGCCTCCGGGCAGGGCGGCGGCGGCGAAGAGGGTGAAGGCGTGGCGGGGGGCGGTGGCATCGGCGAACCGGTCATTGCTGTTGATATCGGTATAAGCATAGTGCCCGCCAACCCACGTGTCATGTGTTGGGCGATGAGATGTGGATAATTCAACACCGCGGATGTTGGCGTAGCCGTCACCGATGTAGGTTGGCGTTTCGCCATTGGCGTTGAGTGGTGGCGTGGGGGTGACGTTGCTGGCCACGGTGATGCGCTGAACCATGTCGTGGATGCGCTCGTCGTAGACGCGCAGGTCGACGCTCCCGCGCCCGCCCAGCCACGCGTGACGCAGGCCCAGTTCCCGCGTGGTGACCCGCTCGGGTGACAGGCCGGCGGTTGGCTGAAAGCGTTGCTGGAGCACGAAATCGGTGTTCGCCTCGCGATAGCGGATGTCGGCGTAGCGTTCGTACGGCGTCAGGGTCCGGTAGCCGCGGCTGATCGCGACGCGGCCGGTGGTCTGCGGGGTGAAATGGTAGTTGGCGGCAAGGCGCGGCGACACGCGCGGGCCGCTGGCCGATGTGTCTTCGAGCATCGCGCCGGTGTTGATGGTCCACTCGGCGCTGGTTCGCCACTCGAAGTTCGCAAACACGCGGGCCTGTTCGAGCGACAGCCCGTCGTTGGTATTGAACACCTGCTGCGACAAGACCTGGTCGCTGCGGAATCCGGCGCCCCACACCAGGCGGGTGTCGCGGCTCGGGTGCAGCAAGTGCTCGAACTCGATGTCGTCGCGGATCGCCCGGGTGTCGTTGTTGGCGGTGACGTAGGCGTTGGCCGGCAGGCCGTAGAAGGCAAATGTGGCAGCGACCACCCCGGCGTTCATCCCCAGCGTGTTGATCAGATAGTCCGACAGCGAGGGCAGCGTGAAGCCGGGGTCGGAGAAGCGCTCTTCCTGATGGAAATAGGTGAGCTTGATCTCGTCACCGAAGCCGAGCTGATGGCGCCAGCGGATCTGGCCGAAGCCGGTGTGGTTGTCGACATCACGCACCGGATCGGTCTGGGAGCCTGCGCGGCCGGTGCGCGCCAGTGAATCGACGGCGCCGAGATGCACTTCCAGTTGATGGTCGGCGCTGAGTTGCCAGTCGATGCGCGCGTCAACGCGCTGGTTGCGGTAGTCGTCGTCAACCGGATCGAGCCCGTGTTCGGATTGGCGCCCCGCGGTGAGGCGGGCGGTGGCGTTGCCGAAACGCCGGCTCACCGACACGACACGCTCCGCGAGGCCGTTGGCCCCCTGGGTCAGGCGCACGCGCGCCGCCGGGGCGTCGGCCGCCGGACGGGTCACGATATTGACGATGCCCAGAAACGCGTTGCTGCCGTAGGCCGCGGCGTTCGAGCCGCGAAATACCTCGACCCGCTCCACGTCGTCGATATCGACGCTGATCGTGGCCCACTCGATGCCGCTGACGAAATAGGGCGCGTAGGCCGAGCGACCATCCACGCGCACCAGCATCCGCCGCGGCGCGTCATCGGACAAGCCGTGATACGTGGTCAGCGCTGTCGCCCCGGTCTTGCGCCCGACCTGGAAGCCCGGCACC
Organism: Rhodocyclaceae bacterium; assembly: GCA_020445945.1. Classification (GTDB taxonomy): domain Bacteria; phylum Pseudomonadota; class Gammaproteobacteria; order Burkholderiales; family Rhodocyclaceae; genus Nitrogeniibacter. Next base: position 7,030 of record JAGRFQ010000096.1, on the reverse strand, counting down.
CAGTGCAGCAGCTCGGCCAGATCGCGGGCCCCCGAGGCGCGGATCATTTCGCGGTCGATGACCGTGACCGCGCCGGGGGCGTCGCGCAGGGGCTGGACCAGGCGCGCGGCGGAAAGGACGACGGGGACGTCGTCGAGAATGGCAAGTTCGGTGGCGAAGGCCGCGTCGTCGGCGTGGGCAAAGCCGTTTGCGCAGGCAGAAAGCCAGAGCAGTGCAGGAGTGGGTATTTTCATGGCGGCCGATGCCGGCTTTCGTGCGCCGGTGTCGCGGCACTGCCGGAATGAGAAATTGAGACTTACTGCATTGTGGCGCGATTCATCTTTGGCGCATAGTGCCGGATGTGAAGGCGGTCACGCGGGGGCGCGATTGGTTGAGCGTCAGCTGACGGGCGGCCGGGCCGGCGTGCGACGCCGGTGCCGCGCGCGTCGCGATGTTGCGCTGCAAGTGGCTATCGCGTGCTATCCTGACGGAATAGAAGTGTGGTGTGATTTTCCCCGTGCCGAGCGCGGCAAGGGGCAGCGATCGGAGAGCGTGGTGACAAATATTCTGGTGGTTGAAGACCATGTGCTGGTGCGCGAAGCCATGTCGCAGACGCTCTCCCGCCTGCAGGACGACGTGACCTGCGTAGGCGTCAAGAGCGCGGCCGAAGCCTTGGCCGAGCTGGACCGCAACCCGGATCGCGATCTGGCGGTGATCGACTTGATGCTGCCCGACATGAACGGCTTCTCGTTGCTGGCGATTCTTGCCAAACGTTATCCCGAAGTGCCGGCCATCGTGGTGTCGGCGCTCGACGACAGCGCCTCGATCCAGCGCGCGATGAAAGTGGGCGCGTCAGGCTTTGTGCCCAAGACCTGTTCAAGCGACGAGTTGCTCGAGGCGATTCGTATCGTGCTCGATGGCGGGGTCTACACCCCCAAGGAAGACGGTGCCGGCGGTTCGCGCCGTCGCAGCGGTGCGCCGATTCAGGAGCGTTTCGGGCTGACCACCGCGCAGACGCGGGTCATGGAGTTGCTGGCGCAGGGCAATACCAACCGTGAAATCGCGGATCTGCTGGGCCTCTCGGAGGGCACCATCAAGGTGCACATGTCGGCCATCTTCCGCGCGCTCAACGTTAGCAACCGTGCGCAAGCGGTGCTTGTCATCACCCGCCACAGCGCCCGCCTCTAAACCCCGTACTCAATGACGATGGCTGTTGGCGTAGGCGGCCAGCGCGCCGGGCGTTTTGCCCTCGCTGTCGACCGGAGGATCGGTTTCCGGCGCATCGAGCATGTCGGCGTATTCAATCTCCAGCACATCCAGCATCTGGCGCGCAAAGCGCCGGCACGCGTTGGCCAGCGGCGTCGGGAGCTGCTCGGGCACCTCGCGCTGCAGGAGCAGCTTGGTCGCTGACAAGGCGTTGACCGGGCGCAGGATGCGGTGGCGGTAAGCGCCCAGGTGCTGGGCCACGCTGCGATCGGCCGCCTCGCGCGCCCACGGGTTGGTCGGCCACTGCGAGGGTAGCGCGTAGGCGCGCGGAAAGCGTTCCAGATCGGCCAGCACGGTGCGGATGTCTTCGTGCGATTCGCGAAACGGCAGCAGCACGATATCGGCCAGCGCATACAGTTTTCGATCCACCTCGGGGCGGTTGCCGCCGCCGTCGATCACCCCCAGCCAGCCTTCAAGCGTCCGGAGTTTGTCGACCACTTTGCCGAGCGCTTCAGGGGTGCGCGCGTCGGCGGTGATGTAGCGTCGACCGTCGGGCAGCAGCGGCTCGCGCGAGATGTCGGTGAGCACGCACGCCGAGCGTTGGCCGAGCAGGCCGAGGCCCTGGCACAGCAGGTGGGAAAGTGAGGTTTTGCCGGTGCCGCCCTTGTTGCCAATGATGCAGATGATGTCAGCCATTGCTCGATTTCCGGTTCGCGGCGCATGACCGCACTCGACCAATTATCCGGGGCTCGGGGTGGCTGGCGTGGCGGGAAGTGACGCATTTTTGCGCCCCTTTTCGGGGGTTCTGGTGCGCGTTCCGGGCGCGTAGACAAACAGCGGGCGGCCTCCGGCGGCGTCGGCGGGCACGCGCTGCTGCGGCGTCACGCCGGGGATCTCGAAGCTGTTGCTGATCAGCCGGCTGCCGGGACGCATCTCCTGCGTTGCCTTGGCCCACACCCGCGCCATCGGCACTGGCGAGAGAAAAACGTAGACCACATCGTAGGGCGACCAGTCTTCGGCCCAGAAGTCGCCGCGGCGCCACGCCAGGTTGGCGCGCGCGCCGGCCATGAGCCGGCCGATGAGCCATGGTGCCGGGGCCGCTTCGATGCCGACGAAGCTGCAGTCGGGGCGGGCGGCGGCGAGCGGGCGCAGCGCCGAGCCGGTGCCGGCGCCGGCATCGAGCACGCGCGCGGGCGTGGGCGGCAGCAGCGCGGCCAGCGCTGCCACCGTGGCGCGGTTGCTCAGAAACAGTGGTACCTGGGTGCGAAAGGTGGTCCAGTAGAACAAACCGAGGAGGATGAAACCGGCCAGAAACCAGCCCGGCGCAATCGCCCAGTGGCTGCTCAACCACACCAGCGTCGAGAACCCCGCATGAAAATACTGCCACCAGCGCGGCGCGCGCAGCAGGTGGCTGATCAGCGCGGCGCCGGTGCCCTGGGCGATGGCCAGCGCGAACCCGGCGAGCGGCACGCCCGCGCGAATGGCGGCGAGCACGATGGCCCAGCTCAGGGCCTGGGCGAAAAGGAAACGCAGCAGGGGCACGGCACCACCAGCGGGTCGGAATACGCGCATCTTAACGGTAGCCGTGGCGCGGCGATGCGCCCGATAGCGGTCGAAAACCGGCGCAGTTTGCCCCGCCGGCGGGCTCAGGCGGCGTCGCGCACCGCCGCGGTGGGCGCCATCGGCGCGCGCCATTCGGCCAGCAGGGTGTCGCGCCGGCGCGCGGCTTCGGCCATGTTTTTGGCCTTGATGTGGCCGTAGCCGCGGATCCCGTCAGGCAGGCTGGCGATGGCGACAGCCTGCTTGTGGCGCAGGAAGGTGAGCGTTTCGAGCAGCTCGGCGATGTCCTTTTCGTACTGGACGATCAGGGCCCGTTCGGCGCGGCGCTCGGCGCTGTAGCCGAACACGTCCCAGCGCGTGCCGCGCAGCCCCTTGAGGCGGGCGAGCAGGCGGAAGACGCGCATCATGCGGGCGCCGTAGGCGCGCTTGGCGATGCGTCCGGTGGTCGGGTCGGGCTTGGTGGTGAGCGGCGGGGCGAGGTGGAACTGGATCGTGTAGCTGCCTTCGAAGGTGGCGTGGAGCTTGTCCCAGAACGCGGCGTCGGTGTAGAGGCGGGCGACTTCGTATTCGTCCTTGTAGGCCAGCAGCTTGAAGTAGTTGCGTGCGACGGCTTCGCTCAGCCGGGTGTTGCCCAGCGGCGCTTCGGCGGCGCGCACGCGCTCGACCAGCAGGCGATAGCGCTCGGCGTAGGCGGCGTCCTGGTAGGCGGTCAGCCAGTTCACCCGGCGCGCGATGGTGTCGTCCAGCGAGGTGGCGTGCAGCGGTACCACCGGCGCGGGGTGGGCAAAACGCTGCACGGCGCTCAGGTCGTGCGCCGCGCGGCGCCCCCACAGCAGCGCCTTCTTGTTCATCTCCACGGCGACGCCATTGAGCTCGACCGCCTGCATCAGCGCCTGATGCGAGACCGGCACCATGCCGCGTTGCCAGGCGTAGCCGAGCAGGAACAGGTTGGTGGCGATGGCGTCGCCCATCAGCGTGGTGGCCAGCGACTGGGCGTCGAGAAAATCGGCGTTCTCCTCGCCGACCGCCTCGCGCACGGTGCGTTGCATCTTGTCGAGCGGGAACTGCCAGTCCGGATTCTTGGCGAAATCCGAGGTCGGGGTTTCGGCGCAGTTGATGACCGCGCGGGTGCGCCCGCCGGCCATCTTGGCGAGCGCTTCGACACTGGCCGAGACGACCACGTCGCCACCGATGACGGCGTCGGCCTCGCCGGCGGCGATGCGCACCGCGTGGAGCGCGTCCGGGTGGGCGGCGATGCGGATGTGGCTGAACACCGAGCCGCCCTTTTGCGCCAGCCCGGTCATGTCGAGCACGGTGACGCCGCGGCCGTCGAGGTGCGCGGCCATGCCGATCAGCGCGCCGATGGTTACCACGCCGGTGCCGCCCACGCCGGTGACCATGATGCCGAAGGGGCGCGCCACGTCGGGCACGTCGGGCATCGGCAGGGCGTCGAAGTGGGATTCGTCGGCGGCGAGGGCGGCGCCCTTGCGCGGCCGGCCGCCCTCGATGGTGACGAAGCTCGGGCAGAAGCCGTTGAGGCAGGAATAGTCCTTGTTGCACGAGGACTGTTCGATCTGGCGTTTGCGGCCGAATTCGGTCTCGACCGGCAGGATCGACATGCAGTTGCTGGCGGTGCCGCAGTCGCCGCAGCCTTCGCACACCGCTTCGTTGATGAACACCCGGCGCGCCGGGTCGGGGTAGGTGCCGCGCTTGCGGCGGCGGCGTTTTTCGGCGGCACAGGTCTGGTCGTAGATCAGCGCGGTGACGCCGGCCGAGGCGCGCAGCTCGCGCTGCACCGCGTCGAGCTGGTCGCGATGGCGGATCGGGACGTGCGGCACGTCGGACGGGCCGTACGGGCGCGCGGTGCCGTCGGTGACGATGACGATGTGATTGACCCCCTCGGCCTTGAGCTGGCGCACGATCTTGGGTACCGACAGTTCGCCGTCCAGCGGCTGGCCGCCGGTCATCGCGACGGCGTCGTTGTACAGAATCTTGTAGGTGATGTTGACCTTGGCCGCGATGGCCTGACGAATCGCCAGTATCCCGGAGTGAAAATAGGTGCCGTCGCCGAGGTTGGCGAAGATGTGCTTTTCCTTGGTGAATGGGGCCTGGCCGACCCACGGCACGCCTTCGCCGCCCATCTGGCTGAAGGTGCCGGTACGCCGTTCGGGCATCCAGGTGACCATGTAGTGGCAGCCGATGCCGGCCAGTGCGCGGCTGCCCTCGGGGACGTGGGTGGAGGTGTTGTGCGGACAGCCGGAGCAGAAGGTGGGGACGCGGTCGAGAGAAAAGCTGCGCACGTCGAGCGCCCGTTCCTTGCCTTCGAGAAAGGCCAGCCGGGCCTTGATCTTGTCGGAGGTGAAGAAGCGCGCCACGCGGGCCGCGATGACGCGGCCGATCATCGCCGGAGTGAGCTCGCCGGCTGCGGGCAGTAGCCACTCGCCGTGGTCGACCTTGCCGTCGCCCTTGGGCAGCAGCGCCCATTCGCCTTTTTCGTCGAACTTGCCGATCACGCGCGGGCGCACGTCCTCGCGCCAGTTGTAGAGCTCTTCCTTGAGCTGGTATTCGAGCAGCTGGCGCTTCTCCTCGACCACCAGGATCTCCTCCAGCCCCTCGGCGAAGTGGCGCACGCCCTCCGATTCGAGCGGCCAGACCATGCCGATCTTGTACAGCCGGATGCCGATCTCCGCGGCCAGTGCATCGTCGATGCCCAGGTCGTCGAATGCCTGACGGACGTCGAGATAGCTTTTGCCGCTGGTGATGATGCCGAGCGTGGCCTGCGGCGCGTCGATCACGATCTGGTTGAGGCGGTTGGCGCGGCAGTAGGCCAGCGCAGCGTACAGCTTGAAGTTGAGGAGGCGCTTTTCCTGCACCAGCGGCGGGTCCGGCCAGCGGATGTTGAGCCCGTCGGCGGGCAGCGCAAAGTCGTCCGGCAGGGTGACCTCGACCCGGTCGGGATCGATGTCCACCGAGGCCGAGGTCTCCACCGTGTCGGCCAGTGCCTTGAACGCCACCCAGCAGCCGGAGTAGCGCGACAGCGCGTAACCATGCACGCCGAAGTCGATGTACTCCTGCACGCCTGCGGGCGCGAGCACCGGCATCATCATCGACTTGAAGAAGTGGTCGGTCTGGTGCGGAAAGGTGGATGACTTGGCGGCGTGGTCGTCGCCGGCCACCACCACCACCCCGCCAAACTTCGAGCTCCCCGCCGCGTTGCCATGACGAAACACGTCGCCGCTGCGGTCGACCCCGGGCCCCTTGCCGTACCACATGGCAAATACGCCATCGACCGTGGCCTCTGGCGAGAGATTGACCTGCTGCGAACCCCACACCGCGGTGGCCGCCAAGTCTTCATTCACGCCGGGCTGGAACACGATTTGGTGGGTTTCGAGGTGGTCGCGCGCCTTCCACAACGTCTGATCGAGCCCGCCCAGCGGCGACCCGCGATAGCCGGACACCAACCCCGCGGTATTCAGGCCGGCGCGCGCGTCGCGTTCGCGCTGGATCATCAGCAGGCGTACCAGCGCCTGATAGCCGGTGAGATAGACCCGGCCGGCGTGCACAGTGTACTTGTCGTCGAGCGAGGCGGCGGGCGCCGGGGTGTGTGGGGCGATCGTGTCGGCCATCGGGGAGTCCTCCGCAAAAAACTTGTGGTCGATGCTGCGGTAGCCGGTCGCGCAGGCCCGAGGTGCCGGGTGGCGCGCCTTGAGACAGCCTAGCGCGGCCCTGTGCCGGCTGCCAATACTTGGATGCCCGTACCGCCTGAAGGTTGCGATTCGAACGGGCGCGCCCGCACCGTCTTCTTTTTCGGCGGTGTTTGACATTGCCCGGATGAGCGGCTATAGTGCGGCGCTTCTCGATGGAGGGGTTCCCGAGCGGTCAAAGGGATCAGACTGTAAATCTGACGGCACAGCCTTCGAAGGTTCGAATCCTTCCCCCTCCACCAAGTATTGACGAGTTTGACGGTGTCGCATGTGAGCCTCGGGGCGGTGCGATGTCGGCGGTAGTGGGTCGTTTGCGTCGTGCGCGGGTGTAGCTCAATGGTAGAGCAGAAGCCTTCCAAGCTTACGACGAGGGTTCGATTCCCTTCACCCGCTCCAGAGTTTGTAGTGGCGAGCCCATGTAGCTCAGTGGCAGAGCACTCCCTTGGTAAGGGAGAGGTCGGCAGTTCAATCCTGCCCATGGGCACCATGTTCTCTCGGTGCGGCTGCGATGTGAATCGTACGGCGCGTATTCCTGATTTCGGACAGAGGTATCGGTATGGCTAAGGGAAAGTTTGAGCGGA
>JAGRFQ010000095.1:4280-5049 GCA_020445945.1 Rhodocyclaceae bacterium | reverse complement strand
ACCGGCTTCCCGATCGCCAAGGTGGCGGCCAAGCTGGCCGTCGGCTACACGCTCGATGAGCTCAAGAACGACATCACCGGCGGCGCCACGCCGGCCTCCTTCGAGCCGAGCATCGACTACGTGGTCACCAAGATTCCGCGTTTCGCCTTCGAGAAATTCCCGCTCGCCAACGACCGCCTGACCACCCAGATGAAGTCGGTCGGCGAGGTGATGGCGATCGGCCGCAGCTTTCAGGAATCCTTCCAGAAAGCGCTGCGCGGCCTCGAAGTGGGCGCCTACGGTCTGGACGAGGTCGATGCCGACATCGACGAGCTCGAACGCGAGCTGGCCGATCCCGGCTGCCAGCGCATCTGGTACGTGGGGCAGGCTTTCCGCGAAGGCATGACGCTCGACCAGGTCTTTGGCCTGACCAAGATCGATCCGTGGTTCCTGGCCCAGATCGAGGACATCGTGCTGACCGAGAAGACCCTGTCCGGCCGCTCGCTCAAAGGCATCAGCGCCGAGCAGATGCGCGGCCTCAAGCGCAAGGGCTTCTCCGACCGCCGGCTGGCCAGACTGCTCGCCATCGACGAAACCGCGGTGCGCCTGCATCGCCACGCGCTGGGCGTGCGGCCGGTCTTCAAGCGGGTCGATACCTGCGCCGCCGAATTCGCCACCTCGTCCGCCTACATGTACTCGACCTACGAGGAAGAGTGCGAGTCCGCACCGTCGAAAAACCGCAAGATCATGGTGCTCGGCGGCGGGCCGAACCGCATCGGCCAGGGCATCG
>JAGRFQ010000095.1:3033-4198 GCA_020445945.1 Rhodocyclaceae bacterium | reverse complement strand
GACCGACTACGACACCTCCGACCGCTTGTACTTCGAGCCGATCACGCTCGAAGACGTGCTCGAAATCGTGCACATCGAGCAGCCCGAAGGGGTGATCGTCCAGTTCGGCGGGCAGACCCCGCTCAAGCGCGCGCGCGCGCTGGAGGCCAACGGGGTGCCCATCATCGGCACCAGCCCCGACATGATCGACGCGGCCGAGGACCGCGAGCGCTTCCAGAAGCTGCTCAACGATCTGAATCTCAAGCAACCGCCCAACCGCACCGCGCGCACGCCCGAAGAGGCCGTGCGGCTGGCCGCCGAGATCGGCTATCCGCTGGTGGTGCGCCCCAGCTACGTGCTCGGCGGCCGGGCGATGGAGATCGTGCACGAGCAAAAGGACCTCGAACGTTACATGCGCGAGGCGGTGAAAGTGTCCAACGAGTCGCCGGTGCTGCTCGACCGCTTCCTGAACGATGCGGTCGAGGTCGACGTCGATGCACTCTCCGACGGCACCCAGGTGATCATCGGCGGGATCATGGAGCACATCGAACAGGCCGGCGTGCACTCGGGCGATTCGGCCTGCTCGCTGCCGCCGTATACCTTGTCCGCCGTGTTGCAGGACGAGCTGCGCCGTCAGACCGAGGCCATGGCGCGGGGCTTGAACGTGTGCGGGCTGATGAACGTGCAGTTCGCGATTCAGGGCGAGGGCGACGCTGCAGTGGTCTACGTGCTGGAAGTGAACCCGCGNNGCCTCGCGCACGGTGCCCTTCGTCTCCAAGGCCTGCTCGCTGCCGCTGGCCAAGATCGCCGCGCGCTGCATGGCCGGCCGCTCGCTGGCCGATCAGGGCGTCACCGGCGAGATCGTGCCGCCGTACTACGCGGTCAAGGAGGCGGTGTTCCCGTTCAACAAGTTCCCCGGCGTGGACACCATCCTCGGGCCGGAGATGAAATCGACCGGTGAAGTCATGGGGGTCGGGCGCACCTTTGCCGAAGCCTTCGTCAAATCGCAGATCGCGGCCGGCATCCGTCTGCCCAAGAGCGGCACGGCCTTCATCAGCGTCAAGCAGACCGATCGCCCCGCCGCCATCGAGGTGGCCCGCCAGTTGCACGATCTGGGTTTCGGGCTGGTGGCCACCCGCGGTACTGCCGCCGCGATTGCCGCCGCCGGGGTGCCGGTGACGCCGGT
>JAGRFQ010000095.1:0-2933 GCA_020445945.1 Rhodocyclaceae bacterium | reverse complement strand
TCGATCCGCACCAGCGCGCTGGCCACCAAGCTGACCGCCTATACCACCATCGAAGGCGCCCACGCCGCGTGCATGGGCCTGCAGCATCTCGACCAACTCGAAGTCTACGCGCTGCAGACCCTGCACGCCGAACTGAACTGAACGCCATGAACAAGATTCCGCTCACCCTCGTCGGGGCCGAACTGCTTCGTCAGGAACTCCACCGCCTGAAAACCGTTGACCGCCCCGACGTGATCGCCGCCATCGCCGAAGCGCGCTCGCATGGCGATCTGTCCGAGAACGCCGAATACGACGCCGCCAAGGAGCGGCAGGGCTTCATCGAAGGGCGCATCAAGGAAGTCGAAGGCAAGCTGAGCAACGCGCAGATCATCGACCCCAAGGTGCTCGACGCCGATGGGCGCTGCGTTTTCGGTGCCACCGTCGACCTGGAGGACCTCGAGAACGAAACCGAAGTGACCTACCAGATCGTCGGCGACGACGAGGCCGACATCAAGCAGGGCAAGATCTCGGTGAGCTCGCCCATCGCCCGTGCACTGATCGGCAAGTACGCCGGCGACGTGGCCGAGGTGCAGGCGCCGGGCGGCATCCGCGAGTACGAAATCATCGACGTGCGCTACGTCTGACGCACGCGCCATGATCGCTGCGCTGACCTCGCTGCAGCGCCTGCTGCTGACGGCGTGGGTCGGCGCGGTGTGGGCGATCGGCTATCTGGCCGTGCCGGTGCTGTTTGCCGCGCTCGACGATCGCATGCTGGCCGGCGCGCTTGCCGGCACGATGTTCGAATACGTTGCGTGGCTCGGTGTGGCGAGTGCCAGCGCCGTGCTGGTGTTGCAGTTGCGCACCGGGCGCGGCGGCTTGTCGCCGGTGGTGCTGGGCTGCGTTGTGCTGATGCTGGCGCTGAGTCTCGTCGGGCAGTTCGTGATCCAGCCGATCATGGCGGAGCTCAAGGCGCAGGCCGGTCCCGGCGGGGTGATGAGCGGCGCGCTGCGTGAACGCTTTGGCATGTGGCATGGCGTCTCGAGCGTGCTCTATCTGTGTCAGAGCGCGCTCGGCGGGCTGGTCATCTGGCGTGCCGGGGCGGCTCGCCCGGCGGCGTGATCAGCCGCGCTTGTGGCGGTTGCCGGTGCCGGGCCGGGTCGGGCGGGCGCTACCGGAACGCAATGCCGGCCTGGCAGAACGGCCACGTGGCGCGGGTGCGCGCGGCGCCGGTTTGGCGATGCTGCGGGAGGGCGGATTTTTCGCTGCCGCCGGTTCCGGCTTTTCGCGCCACAGCACGAGGATGTTGCCGATGTGCTGGACCGACGCGGCGGCGGTCTGGTCGCAGATGGCCTGCATCAGGGCCGCACGTTCGCCACGCTCCTCGCCGTATACGCGAATCTTGATGAGGCCGTGGGCGACAAGATTGCGCTCGATTTCGGCGATCACCGATACGCTCAGGCCATTGCCCGCGATGCTGACCACCGGTTGCAGGTGGTGGGCCTGGGCACGCAGGGCGCGCCGCTGGGCGGGCGTCAGTTCAGTCATCATTGATGGTCCATTTGAAGAAGGCAGCGATTCTACTCCGATGAAGCGTAGCAAGACCAGCAAGGCATGGATGCGCGAGCATATAAACGACACCTTCGTCCAGCAGGCGAAGGCCGCCGGCTACCGTGCACGCGCAGCGTTCAAGCTCAAGGAGATCGACGAGAAGGACCACCTGATTCGTCCCGGCATGGTGGTGGTCGATCTGGGGGCCGCGCCGGGGTCGTGGAGCCAGGTGGTGGCGGCCAAGCTGGGCGGGCAGGGGCAGGTGTTTGCGCTCGACTTGCTCGATGTCGTTCCGATACGTGGTGTGGACTTCATTCAGGGCGACTTCCAGGACGACACCGTACTCGCCCGGCTCGAAGCGGCGCTCGACGGGCGTCCGGTCGATCTTGTGATTTCGGATATGGCCCCCAATATCTCTGGTATCGGAACCGCCGACCAGGCGCGCGCGATCGGGCTGTGTGAGCTGGCGCTCGATTTTGCGTGCTGCCATCTGCGCCCGGAGGGCAATTTTCTGGTCAAGGTGTTCCAGGGGAGCGGCTTCGATGCCTTTCGCAACACCATGCGCGATGCCTTCAGGACGGTCGTCGTGAGAAAGCCGGCCGCCTCGCGCGACCGCAGCACAGAGGTGTTTCTGCTCGGTCTGGGCCGTAAAAGTGGATAGCGTGGGGCGATTGCCGCGATTGCTTTACCTGCGGGAACGTTCGCTAATAGAATGAGTCAGCTAGTCAATGCCCCTGTCGGGCCTTCAAGGAAGTTGCGTTGAACAATCTCTTCAAAAATCTTGCGATCTGGATGGTGATTGGCGTCGTCTTGATGACCGTCTTCAACCAGTTCAACAATCGGCAGCTTGCGCAGAGTACGGTCAATTACTCCCAGTTCATGCAAGACGCCAAGGCCGGCCGGATTACCAAGGTGGTCATCGACGGGCGGGTCGCTCGCGCGACCACGCAAGACGGTCGCAGCGTGGTGGTGTATACCCCCGGCACCCAGGATCTGTGGATGGTGTCCGACCTGATGCGCTACGGCGTCGAGGTCAATGCCGCCAAACCCGAGGAGGAGCAGTCCTTCTTGATGAGCATCTTCGTTTCGTGGTTCCCGATGCTGCTGCTCATCGGCGTGTGGATTTTCTTCATGCGCCAGATGCAGGGTGGCGGGCGCGGCGGCGCGTTCTCCTTCGGCAAGTCCAAGGCGCGGATGCTCGACGAGAGCGCCAACGTGGTGACCTTTGCCGACGTGGCCGGCTGCGACGAAGCCAAGGAGGAAGTCTCCGAACTGGTCGACTTCCTGCGCGACCCCTCCAAATTCCAGAAGCTCGGCGGGCGGATCCCGCGCGGCGTGCTGATGGTCGGCTCGCCCGGTACCGGTAAAACGCTGCTCGCCAAGGCGATTGCCGGCGAGGCCAAGGT
>JAGRFQ010000094.1 GCA_020445945.1 Rhodocyclaceae bacterium | reverse complement strand
GAGCACCGCGCGATCGCCGAGAAGATCTGGAAGCTGCCGGAAGGTTTCGTCAATGGCAAGGTGGGCTACCACGCCGTGCTGCAAAGCCGGATGCTCAAGGACGGCAAGCTCAAGTGCTACTGGGTGACCTGCAACAACAACATGCAGGCCGGCCCGAACACCAACGACGAAACCTATCCCGGCTGGCGCAATCCGGAGGCCTTCGTGGTTGTCTCCGATCCCTACCCCACGGTGTCCGCGCTGGCGGCCGACCTGATTCTGCCGACCGCGATGTGGACCGAGAAGGAAGGTGCCTACGGCAACGCCGAGCGGCGTACCCAGTTCTGGCGCCAGCAGGTGTCGCCGCCGGGCGAGGCCAAGTCCGATCTGTGGCAGTTCATCGAGTTCGCCAAGCGTTTCAAGGTGGAAGAAGCCTGGCCCGCCGACATGATCGCCAAGAAGCCGGAGTACAAGGGCAAGACCCTGTACGACGTGCTGTTTGCCAACGGTCAGGTCAACCAGTTCCCGCTGTCCGATATCGCCAAGGCCAACGATCACGCCTGGACCGGCTACATCAACGATGAGTCGAAGGAACTCGGCTACTACGTTCAGAAGGGGCTGTTCGAGGAATACGCGAGCTTCGGCCGCGGTCACGGTCACGATCTGGCCGATTTCGATGCCTATCACAAGGCGCGCGGTCTGCGCTGGCCGGTGGTCGATGGCAAGGAGACGCTGTGGCGTTTCCGCGAAGGCTACGATCCGTATGTCGAAAAGGGCTCGGACATCCAGTTCTACGGCAAGCCGGACAAGCGCGCGGTGATCTTCGCCCTGCCGTACGAGGCGCCGCCCGAGGTGCCGGACAAGGACTACGACCTGTGGCTGTGTACCGGGCGCGTGCTGGAGCACTGGCACACCGGCTCGATGACCCGGCGGGTGCCGGAGCTGCACCGTGCGGTGCCCGAGGCGCAGGTGTTCATGCACCCGGACGATGCGGCGCGTCGAGGGCTGCAGCGCGGGGTCAAGGTCAAGGTCGCGTCGCGTCGCGGCGAGATTCTGGCAACACTCGAAACCCGCGGGCGCAACAAGCCGCCGGCAGGGCTGATCTTCGTGCCTTTCTTCGACGAGGGGCGGCTGGTCAACAAGCTGACGCTCGACGCGACGTGCCCGATCTCCAAAGAGACCGACTTCAAGAAATGCGCCGTTAAGGTAACCAAGGCCTGATCGAAGGAAGCGCGGGATGGACGTGCTGGTGCGGTGGTGTCCGCAGCAGTACGTCCCCTGCATGCCATGACAGCTCAAACCAATCGTCCCACCGATGACAAAGCCGTTCAGGCGCGCCGTCGTTTCCTCAAGGAAATGGCGGGTGCGGCGGGCGGTGCATGCATGCTGGCACTGGGCGTCGGGTTGTACGGGGCGGAGGCCTCAGCGCGGCCGGCGATGGCGATTCGTCCTCCCGGTGCCTTGCCGGAAGCTGACTTCCTGGCAGCCTGCGTGCGTTGCGGTCTGTGTGTGCGCGACTGCCCGTTCGATACCCTGAAGCTGGCTCGCCTGGGCGACAACGTGGCAACCGGCACGCCGTATTTCGAAGCGCGCGCGGTGCCGTGCGAGATGTGTGACGACATCCCCTGCGTGGCCGCCTGCCCCACCGGCGCGCTGGACCGTTCCCTCAGCAATATCGGCGACGCGCGCATGGGTCTGGCGGTGCTGATCGACCAGGAGACCTGCCTCAATTTTCTGGGCTTGCGCTGCGACGTGTGCTACCGGGTGTGCCCGGTCATCGACAAGGCGATCACGCTGGAGCTGGTTCACAACCCGCGTTCCGATCGACACGCGATGCTGCTGCCGACGGTGCATTCCGAGCATTGCACGGGCTGCGGCAAATGCGAGCGCGCCTGTGTGTTGCCCGAGGCGGCGATCCGCGTGCTGCCGCACAAGCTCGCGCAGGGCAAACCGGCCGAGCACTACCGCAAGGGGTGGGCCGAGCGCGAAGCGGCAGGCGGTTCGCTGATCGGCGAGCAGCAGCAGTTGCCGATGCGCGGGCTCGAAGGGCGGGAATACGGTGACACCCGTGTCGCCCCCGACTACGTGCCGCCGGCGGTGGCACCGGCCGGTCCCGGCGGGATTGATTCGGGGTGGAAGCCATGACGTCGGCCAATCCGGTGACCCCGGGCGTACCGCCCAAGTCGGTCAAGGGCGCGGCGCGTAGCGGCGCGGTGGCACGGCCCGGGGCCGAGTCGGTCGAAGCGCACGGCTGGCTTCACGCCCACAAGTGGCTGTTGCTGCGCCGTGCGTCGCAACTCGGGATTCTGGCCCTGTTTCTGGTGGGGCCGTGGCTGGGCCTGTGGATCATCAAGGGCAATCTGTCGTCCAGCCTGCTGCTGGGCGTGCTTCCGCTGACCGATCCGTATCTGCTGCTGCAGTCGGTGGCGGCGGGACAGCTGCCGTACAAGGAGGGGCTGCTTGGCGGCGGCATCGTGCTGGCGTTTTATCTGCTGCTCGGTGGACGCTTGTTCTGCTCATGGGTGTGCCCGGTCAATATCGTCACCGACGCGGCGGCATGGTTGCGTCGCCGCCTGGGCATCAAGGGCGGGCGGGTGCCGAGCGAGTACACGCGCTACTGGCTGTTGGGCATGACACTCGTGGCGTCGGCCTTGACCGGCAGCATCGCGTGGGAGTGGGTCAACCCGGTGTCGATGCTGCATCGTGGATTGATCTTCGGATTCGGCCTGTCTTGGGGCATCGTTGCCGCGGTGTTCCTGTATGACCTGCTCATGGCCAGCCGTGGCTGGTGCGGGCATGTGTGTCCGGTGGGTGCGTTCTATGGCCTGCTGGGGAAAACGGCCTTGATCCGGGTCACTGCTGACAAGCGCAGCAAATGCAACGATTGCATGGACTGTTTTGCCGTCTGTCCCGAGCCGCAGGTGATCCGCCCGGCCTTGAAGGCGGTGGGTCAGCCTCACCCGGTGATCCTTGATCAGGACTGTACAAGTTGTGGGCGTTGTATCGATGTATGTAGCAAGCAAGTATTTAGATTGACCACCCGATTCGATAGGAGCGAGTCATGAAAAACAAGACCCGTAATCTCGTTGTGGCCGTGCTGGCGACCGTGAGTCTGGGCGTGAGCCTGGGCGTTCAGGCAGCCGATGCGGTGCAGTCCTTGCGCGGACGCGCGGTGTCAGCGCAGGAGCTCGATCCCGGCAAGTACACGGTCGAAAAAGACCATGTCCCGTCGGCGCGCGAGTACGTGCAGCAGCCACCGCTGATTCCGCACAAGATCGATGGCTATGCCGTGACCACCAATTTCAACAAGTGCATGGACTGTCACTCGTGGACGCGCTACCGCGAGACCGGGGCGACCAAGGTCAGTCTGACCCACTTCAAGGATCGCGATGGCAAGGAGCTGTCCAACATCTCGCCGCGGCGCTATTTCTGCAACCAGTGCCACGTTCCGCAGACCGACGCCCAGCCGCTGGTCGAAAACACCTTCAAGAAAGCCGAAGGCTTGCGCTGAGTGCCGGTTCAAGGGAGTGAAAAATGAGCTACGACAATAACAGGGGCGGCCTTTTCGGACGCCTGCGCAGTGCCGGCCTGGGGCTGGTCGCGCTGGTGTTCGTGGCGGGTATCCTCTTCTGGGGCGGCTTCAACACCGCCATGGAGTGGACCAACCGCGAAGCGTTCTGCATTTCGTGCCATGAAATGGAAGAGAACGTCTACAAGGAATACCGCAACACGATCCACTACTCCAACCGCAGCGGCGTGCGCGCCACCTGCCCGGACTGCCACGTGCCCAAGGAGTGGACCCACAAGATCATCCGCAAGATCCAGGCGTCCAACGAGGTGTGGCACAAACTCCTCGGGACGATCGACACGCCGGAGAAGTTCAACGCCAAACGGCTTCAGCTGGCGCAGAACGAGTGGAAGCGGATGAAGGCCACCGACTCGCGCGAGTGCCGCAACTGCCACAACTTCGAGTATTTCGACTATGCCATTCAGGGGCGGCGTTCAACACGCATGCACCAGGACGGTTTTGGCGAGGGCAAGACGTGCATCGACTGCCACAAGGGCATTGCCCACAACTTGCCGGCAGTGGATCAGGACATCGGTGCAGACAAGGGCGGCGCAGCGCCGGAAGTGTTCCACCCCAAGACCGAAGCTGAATCGAAGCCGGCGTACTGAGCCAGGCAGTCGTACGATAATCGGGTGAAAGGGCCGCGCATGCGGCCCTTTTTTTGAGTTTTTCACGGATTGCCGGCCCGGCATTGCATGGTTGCCTGGACTAAGATGAAAGCGCCCGCCCGCCGAGCGCAGCCATGAACAAAACCGACCCTGCCCGACTCGATCGCATCGTTGCCGATGCACGACGCAACGTCGACGCACGCAGCGCGGGCTACCGCGAACGCGCCCTCAAGATCTACCCGTGGGTGTGCGGGCGCTGTGCGCGCAGCTTTACCGCCGCCAATCTGCGCGAACTCACGGTCCATCATCGCGACCACAACCACGACAACAATCCACCCGACGGCAGTAACTGGGAGCTGCTGTGCCTGTACTGTCACGACAACGAACACCAGCGCCAGGCCGAGGCGCAGGCCGGCGGCCGCGTTCAGCGCGCTACCGGCACGATCGCCACACATTCACCCTTCGCCAATCTCAAGGCATTGCTTGGCGACAAGGGCGAACCGCGTTGAAGACTGCTCAGCGGCTTTTCAGGTAGTTGAGCATGGTGTCGGCGTCGGACACCTCGAAGGGGTCGGTCGGGCAATCGTCCGAATAGCCCGGCTCGGCAAACAGCTTCTTGATCTCGCCGTTCTCGACGTACATCGAATAGCGCCAACTGCGCTGCCCGAAACCCAGATTGCGCTTGTCGACCAGCATCCCCATCTTGCGCGTGAACTCGCCGTTGCCGTCGGGCAGCAGGAACACGTTTTTCGCATTCTGGCTCTTGCCCCACTGGAACATCACGAAGGCATCGTTCACCGACAGGCACACCACCGCGTCGACGCCTTGCGCCTTGAAGTCCTCGTACAGTTCCTCGTAGCGTGGCAGATGCGAGGTCGAGCAGGTGGGTGTGAACGCGCCGGGCAGTGAAAACAGCACCACGTTCTTGCCCTTGAAGATCTCCTCGCTGCTCAGATCCTTCCATTCGAAGGGGTTGGGGCCGCCTAGCGCTTCGTTGCGAACGCGGGTCTTGAAAACGACACTCGGGACTTGGTTGTTGCGCATCGTGCTTCTCCGTCAATGATCGAAAACGAGGTCGCCGGAAGCAGGGCCCCGGCGCACTTCACAGAATCGCATGTGGCGCGGGTGCAGACAAGCCGCCGACATGCTCTGACGGGCACCGTGGATGGCCCGGATTTGATCCGGCGCATACCCTTTTTTGGCCCGGTGTGTTTGAATCGCGTCCATGCTGGAAGTGACCGATCTCGCCTGTCTGCGCGGCGACCGCATGTTGTTCGCCGATGTTTCCCTGACAGTCGCGTCGGGCGAACTGGTGCGCATCGCCGGGCCGAACGGCGTCGGCAAGACCAGCCTGCTGCGCCTGCTGTGCGGGCTCGCCGTGCCGGAACACGGCGTGGTGCGCTGGAAGGGCGAGCGCATCGAGCGCAGCCGCGACGCCTTCCACCGCGAGGTACTGTATCTGGGCCACGCCGCAGCGCTCAACGACCTGCTCACCCCGCACGAAAACCTGCGTTTCGCCGCCGCCACCCACGGCCACCCGACCGAGGCGGCACGCTGCGATGCGGCGTTGGCGCGGATCGGGCTGGAAGCGCAGCGCGATCTGCCCGCCAAGGTCTTGTCGCAGGGTCAGCGCCGTCGCGTCGGGCTGGCACGGCTGTATCTGTCCGAAGACGTGCCGCTGTGGATTCTCGACGAGCCCTTCACCGCGCTCGACGTGGACGCGGTCAAGGATCTGGCGGCCTGGCTGGATGCGCATTGCGCGCGCGGCGGCGCGGTGGTGATGACCACCCACCAAGACGTTCCCTTCGCCACCCCGCTGCGTGTCTTCGATCTCGCGGAGTCGGCATGCTGAGCGTGTTTCTCGAAGTGCTGCGCCGCGACCTGCTGCTGGCCTGGCGCAACCGCGCCGACGTGCTGGTCACGCTGGCCTTCTTCACCATCGTGGCCTGTCTGTTTCCGTTTGGCGTCGGCTCCGAATCCAACCAATTGCGCGCGATCGCGCCCGGCGTGCTGTGGGTCGCCGCGCTGCTGGCGACCTTGCTGTCGCTGCACCGGATCTTCGCCCAGGACCACAGCGACGGCGTGCTCGAGCAACTGTTGCTCTCGCCCGAGCCGGCGGTGTTGTGGGCGCTGGCCAAGATTCTGGCCCACTGGCTGACCACCGCGCTGCCGCTCATCCTTGCCGCGCCGGCGCTGGCTTTGCTGTTTGACATGGAGCAAAGCGCCACCGCGGTGCTGATCCTATCCTTGGCCCTCGGTACGCCGATCCTGTCACTGCTCGGCGCCGTGGGCGCCGCCCTCACGCTGGGCTTGCGTGGCGGCGGCATGTTGTTGGCGCTGCTGGTGCTGCCGCTGTTCGTGCCGATCCTGATCTTCGGCGCCGGCGCGGTGGATGCCCACCTGAGCGGCACCGGCGCGGCCGCGCACCTGCTGCTGCTCGGCGGTGGCTCGCTCGGCGCGCTGGCCTTGGCACCGTGGGCGTGTACGGCCGCATTGCGAATCGCGGTAGAGTAGAGCCCCCCAAAATGCGCGTCGGCCAGTGGCCGATTGCTGACACACATACCGACTGACGATGGAATCCGCTCAACGTTTCAGCCTGTTCCGCTACGCGGCCCCCAACATGTTCTATCCGCTGGCAGGGCGTCTGGCGCCGATGTTCGCCGTGGCCGCGGTGGTGTTGGCGCTGGTCGGGCTGTACATGGGTTTCTTTGTGGCACCCACCGACGCGGTGCAGGGCGAGGTCTATCGGGTGATTTTCATCCACGTGCCGGCGGCCTGGATGTCGATGTTCATCTACCTCGTGATGGCGCTCTGGTCCGGCGTGGGGGTGGTGTTCAACACCCGTCTGTCGGCGATGATGGCGCAGGCGCTGGCGCCCACCGGGGCGATGTTCTGTTTCGTGGCGCTGTGGACCGGCGCGCTGTGGGGCCGCCCGACCTGGGGCGCCTACTGGGTGTGGGATGCGCGGCTGACCTCGCAGTTGCTGCTGCTGTTCCTGTATTTCGGCTTCATGGCGCTCACCGCCGCGATCGAAGATCCGCGCCGGGCCGACAGGGCCGGCGCCATTCTGGCGCTGGTGGGCGCGGTCAACGTGCCGATCATCTATTTCTCGGTGACCTGGTGGAACACCCTCCACCAGGGCGCGTCGGTCAGCCTGACCAAAGCGCCGAGCATGGCGACGACGATGCTGTGGGCGATGCTGATCATGGCGCTGGCGAGCTGGGCCTACACCATCGCGGTGGTGTTGTGGCGTGTACGCGGCCTGATTCTGGAGCGCGAGCGCCACACCGAGTGGGTCGCCGCCGAGCTCGATGCCGCGGAGGCGCGCGCATGAGCTGGGGATCGATGTCCGAATTTCTGGCGATGGGTGGCGCGGGCTTCTACGTGTGGGGCTCGTACGGCGTCACCTTCGCCCTGATTGTGATTGAACTTGTCGTGGTGTTGCGGCGTCGGAAGCAAGTGGTTAACCGGTTGCAGCGTCTGCGCCGGGCCATGCAGGCGAGCCGGACGCGCAAGGAGAACAGGCAATGAAAGCCAGACAGAAACGTCTGATGCTGGTAGTGGTTGGGGTGGCTTTGTTGGGTGGCGCGGTGGCCTTGGTGCTGTCGGCGTTCCAGCAGAATCTGGTGTTCTTCCATACCCCCACCGAAGT
>JAGRFQ010000093.1 GCA_020445945.1 Rhodocyclaceae bacterium | reverse complement strand
TGCAGGGCGCGATGCGCCTGCGCAGCCCGCGCGCGCTGGAGCTGCCCTATACCCGCGAGATGATGGCCAGCCTGCTGCTGCGCGACGCGCCGTGGCCGCGGCGGGTGTTGTCGATCGGGCTGGGTGCCGGCTCGCTGGCCAAGTTCATCCACGCCAGGCTGCCCGACACGATGCACACCGTGGTCGAAATCGAGCCGCGCGTGGTGGCCATTGCACACAGCTGTTTTCAGCTGCCGCGTGAAGATGAACGCCTCGCAATTCACCTCGCCGACGGGCTCGACTTCATCGCCCAAACCGACGACAGCTGGGATCTGATCCTGCTCGACGCCTACGACCACGACGTACGCCCCGGCCCGCTCAACACGATCAGTTTTTACGCCAGCCTGCGCGAACACCTCAGCGACACGGGGCTGCTGTCGATCAACCTGTTCAACCGCAGCCGCCGCTACGACGGCACCATCGCGCGCATCGACTACGCGTTCGCGCAGCGTGCGCTGGCCTTCGCCTCGGCCGACAAGGGCAACTACATCGCCTTCGCCGCCGCGGGGCAGCCGGTGGACGTCAGCGCGGCCGAACTGCGAGCGCGCGCCATCGCGCTGAAAGCCGCAACCGGGCTGGACCTTCGCCCGACCGTGAACCGGCTGATCGACGCCAAGCCCGCCAACGGCGACCGGCTGGCGATCTAGCCCGCGTCGGCGGCGGCCGGCAGCCACAGGCACTGCCCCTGCGACGCGTCGGCGATGTCTTTGAGTTGTGCGGCGTGGGCGGCAAGTTCGTCGGCCGACGCGGTCACCACCTTGAGCGGCGGACGCACCGCCAGCGAGGGGGCGCCGCCCTCGTCGTCGAGCGCCTCGGTGCTATCGTCGAGCCCGATGATCAGGCTCTCCTGGCCGCGCGTCATGGCCAGGTACACCTCGGCCAGCAGCTCGGCGTCGAGCAAGGCGCCGTGCAATGTGCGTCGCGCGTTGTCGATCTCGAAACGGTCGCACAAGGCGTCGAGTGAGGCCTTCTTGCCGGGGTTGAGCTCCTTGGCCATCTTCAGCGTGTCGATCACGCCTGCGCAGATCGCGTCGAGGCGCGGACGGTCGAGCAAGGCCAGTTCGTTGTCGAGGAAGCCGACGTCAAACGCGGCGTTGTGAATCACCAGCTCGCCGTCGCGCACGAAGGCCTCGAACTCGGCCACCACGTCCTTGAAGCGCGGCTTGTCGGCGAGAAATTCGCTGGTGATGCCGTGCACCTCGACCGCGCCGGCGTCGATGTCGCGGTCCGGATTGATGAAGACGTGGTAGTGGCGGCCGGTGAGCTTGCGGTCGACCATCTCCACGCAGCCGATCTCGATCACCCGGTCGCCCGTGCGCCAGTCGAGGCCAGTGGTTTCGGTATCAAGTACGATCTGTCGCATCGTCTGCCCTGTGCGTCCCGGGCGTCAGCCGCGCCGCTGTTTGCGAATTTCGTCCACGCCCTGGCGCGCCAGCGCGTCGGCACGCTCGTTGTCGACGTGACCGGCATGGCCCTTGACCCAGATCCACTCGACCTGGTGGGTCGACTGGGCGGCGTCGAGCGCACGCCACAAGTCCTCGTTCTTGACCGGCGCCCTGGCGGCGGTCTTCCAGCCGCGCGCCTTCCAGCCGTGAATCCACTCCGAGATCCCCTTTTGCACATACTGGCTGTCGGTGTGCACGCGCACCGTGCTTGGTCGTTTGAGGGTTTCCAGCGCACGAATCACGGCCAGCAGCTCCATGCGGTTGTTGGTCGTCGCCGGCTCGCCGCCGTACAACGTTTTTTCGTGCGCACCGGCGCGCAGGATCGCGCCCCAGCCACCGGGCCCCGGGTTGCCGCTGCAGGCGCCGTCGGTAAAGATATCTACATCACTGCTCATCAATTTTCCTGAAACCGTTAACCACCCGCGGCCCCTTCTGGGCGACCGTGGACAGGGATTTTGCGCGCACCGCACGGGTGCGCCATTTGGGCTGGATCAAGCGCATGCCATGCACCCGCTTGACGGCCTGAAGCACATACACCCCACCGCACACCGGCCACCAACGTTTGCCGATGCGGTCCATGAAGCGGCAGCGCGCCAGCCACTTGTCCTGCCCGAGCGGCGGCGCGTAGCATCCGAAGTGCGCGCCGTGGACGTCGAAGCTGAGCAGCTTCAACCAGTCCTTGAGGCGACGCACGGAAAGATACTGCCCTTCCCATGGATAGTGCTTGTTGCGACGCTGGGCGAAGCGCCGCACGCCCCACAGGCTGAGCGGATTGAAGCCGGAGACGATGACCCGCCCCTCGGGCACGAGCACGCGCTCGACCTCACGCAACACCTGATGCGGCAGGGCGGCGAATTCGAGCACATGCGGCAGCAGCAGCAAATCGACGCTGTTGGCCTCGAAGGGCAGGAATTCCGGCTCGGCCAGCAACGTGCGCACATCGCCCGACCCACCGCTGTCACAGCGCACCCGCACCGGAATGCGGTTGTTGCGCAGCAAATCGACGCCGCCAAGGCCGACCTGGACTGCATGGTAGCCGAACAGATCGGCTACCATCAGATCAAAGTGTTCGGCCTCCCATGCCATGACGTAGCGACCTGCGGGCGACGCAAGCCAGCGGCTCAGCGCGGCAAAGGGAGGAGGCGATGAAATCGAATCGACTTGTAAAGGCATGAGTGATGCACATTGTTCCGCTACCCGCGTTCAACGACAACTATATCTGGTTGATGCACAACGGTCGCCACGCCGTGGCGGTGGACCCCGGCGACGCCGGCCCGGTGCAGGATTTTATCGCGCAACACGGACTGACGCTCGCGGCCATCCTGATCACCCACCATCATCACGACCACATCGGCGGCATCGCTGCGCTGGCGGGCGATGCGCCAGTCTACGGGCCGGCGCGGGAATCGATTGCCGGGGTCACCACCCGCCTCGTCGAGGGCGACACGGTCAGCATCGATGCACTCGGGGTCAGCTTCGGCGTCCTCGACATTCCTGGCCACACCGCCGGGCACATCGCCTACCTCGCCCCGGGCACCCTGTTCTGCGGCGACACCTTGTTCAGTGCGGGCTGCGGTCGGCTGTTCGACGGCACCGCAGCGCAGCTGTTCGCGTCCCTGACCAAACTGGCGGCGCTGCCCGACGACACGCAGGTGTACTGCACGCATGAGTACACCCTCGCCAATCTGGCCTTCGCCAGTGCCGCCGAACCGCACAACCCGGCGCGCGATGCGTGGCTGGAGACCTGCCGGCGCCTGCGCAGCAATGGCCAGCCGACCCTGCCGACAACGATCGGACGCGAGAAGGCCGTCAACCCGTTCTTGCGGGTCGCGCAGGCGAGCGTCGCGGCCGGCCTGACGGCCCATCTGGGCAGCGCACCAGCGGACGCACAGGGGCGCTTCACCCGGCTGCGCGAATGGAAGAATACGTTTTGATCGCTGAGGTCGAGCGCCGAACGGCGCGGGCGGCGCCGCTGAAGGCTTACAGCGCAGAAGCGCGCGCTAGCGTCTCCGCGGCCATGACCCGGTTGCGCCCAGCGTTCTTGGCACTGTAGAGCGCCCGGTCGGCCCCGGCCAGCAGCTGTTCGACTCCGCCGGCATCGTCGTCGGGCGACGGGTAGGCCGTCGCCACGCCGACGCTCACGGTCACGCCCTTGCCGCCCGGAGAGGCCGCATGCGGCAATCCCAGCGCCTCGACCGCGCCGCGCATCTCCTCCGCCACCCGGCGCGCACCGACGGCGTTGGTTTCGGGCAGCACCACCACAAACTCCTCACCGCCAAAGCGCGCCACCAGGTCGCCGGGACGTTTGAGCAGCGACTGCAGGCTGGCCGCCACCTGCCTGAGGCAGTCGTCACCGCCCTGGTGACCATAGCTGTCGTTGTACTGCTTGAAGTAGTCGACATCCACCATCAACACCGAGAGCGGCAGCCGGTTACGACGCGCGCGCTGGCCTTCGCGCGCGATGGTTTCGTCGAAACAGCGCCGATTGGCGATGCCGGTGAGCCCGTCGACCGAGGTCAGACGGGTGAGCTCGCGGTTGGCCTCGTCCAGCCGCCGCGTCAATACGACCAGCGAATAGCGCATCTGAGCGAGGCGCTGCATGGCACGCACCTTTGCCGCCAGCACGACTTCGGAGACAGGTTTGATGAGGTAGTCATCGCCGCCGACCTCAATGCCGTGCTCCAGATCTTCGTCGCTGGTGCGGGCGGTCAGGAAGATGATCGGCGTCCACTCACCGTCTTTTTCGAGTTGGCGGATCCGCCGCGCCACCTCGAAACCGTCGAGCCCCGGCATGATGATGTCGAGCAACACCAGATCCGGCCGCAATTTCTTGAACAGCGCCAGCCCGGCCTCGCCGTCACGCGCGTGTTGGGTCTCCAGGCCCAGCTTGGAGAGCTGATGTGCAACCACGGTTGCACTGGTCATGGTGTCTTCGATCAGCAGAACATTCATGGGCTCGGATCTACCGGTGGGTATGCTTTCATTATTGCACCGAAAGCCGCCGCTGGTGCCGCTGAGGGCACAAATTCGACCCCGCACGGCAGCGGTTTGACGCATTTGCGCACCGCCCAATAAAATCCCCTACCCTCGCTCGCTCAGGCACTGCGCCTGCTGCCATGACCAGATCCGTCCTCTTGTTGCTGCTGCTCGCCTGCGCGCCGGCTCATGCCGACGCGCCGGACGCAGTGGCCGACGGGCAAGGCCTGAGCACCACCGATGCGCGCGTGCTCGACATCGCGCCACCCGAGGAGCCGATCATCACGGTCGACCTGACCGAAAAAGCGGCCGATCTGTGGGACCGCATCCGCCGCGGCTTCGGCATGCCCGACCTCACGACCCCCGAAGTCACCGAGCGCCAGATCCAGTACCTCAGCCATCCGGCCGCCCTGCGGCGCTTGTTCGAGCGCAGCTATCGCTACATGTACCACATCGTCGACGCACTCGAACGGCGCGGGCTGCCGACCGAAATTGCGCTCCTGCCGATGGTCGAAAGCGGCTTCAATCCGATGGCCTACTCGCGCTCCAAGGCCGCCGGGCTGTGGCAGTTCGTGCCCTCGACGGGGCGCTACTTCAACCTCCAGCAGAACGACTGGGTGGACGAGCGGCGCGACGTGATCGCCTCGACCGAGGCCGCGCTCGACTACCTCGAACGGATCTACGACATGCACGGCGACTGGCACCTCGCCCTCGCCTCCTACAACGCCGGCGAAGGCACCGTGCAGCGCGCGATCCGCAAGAATGCCGCGGCCGGGCTGTCCACCGAGTACGCCCACCTCCCGCTGCGCAAGGAAACACGCGACTATGTGCCCAAGCTGCAGGCGCTGAAGAATATTCTGGCACGCCCGGAGCTGTTCGCCATCGACCTGCCGCATGTGCCAAACCGCCACTACTTCGGGCTGGTGAACAGCCCGGCCGGCATCGATCTGGCGATGGCTGCCGAGTACGCCGACACCTCGCTGGACGAACTGGTGGCGCTCAATCCGGCCTTCCGCCGGCCGGTCATTCCGGAGGGCAATCAACGCCTCGCACTGCCGACCGACAAGATCGACACTTTCAAGGCCCGGCTCGCCGAGGTCAAACCACGCTGGAAAACCTACCGCCTGGGCAAGACCGAGCGGCTCGCCAACGTTGCCCTCAAATTCAACCTCAGCGTCACCCAGCTGCTGCAGATCAACGGCCTGACCTCGCCCGCCCAGGCACGACCGGGTCGCCCCCTCCTGGTGCCCGCCGGTGCAGACGTGAGCTCGGTGTTGCCGCTGAGCGATCTGTTGCCCGAATTTCCGGCCGCCAAGGACGTCCGCCTCGGCCCACGGCGCAAACCCAAACGCAAGGCGCGTTAGTCGCCGGCCGCGGGCGCTTCGGGGTGATGGCAGCACACGTATGCGCCGCCACCGAGGATGGTTTGCACCGGATACTCGCGCCGGCACCGCGCATCGGCGCGCGGGCAGCGCGGATGAAAGTGACAGCCCGTGGGCGGATTGAGCGCGGAGGCAAGCTCCACTTCATCGACCTGTGCGGTGTCCACCGCCACGGCGGGTGGCGCGTCGACCTGCAACACCGCGGCCAGCAAGCGCCGCGTGTAGGGGTGGCGCGGCGCACGCAGCACGGCCTCGGTCGCGCCGAATTCGACAATCCGTCCGAGATACATCACCGCCACATCGGTGGCCAGAAAATCGACCACCGCGATGTTGTGCGTGATAAACAGGTAGGCGAGCCCCTCGCTGCGCTGGAGATCGCGCAGCAAATTGAGAATCTGCGCCTGGACCGACACATCCAGCGCACTGGTGGGCTCGTCGCAGATGATGACTTTGGGCGAAACCGCCAAGGCGCGCGCCAACGCGATGCGCTGGCGTTGCCCCCCGGAGAACGCATGCGGAAAGCGATCGCGCGCATCCGGACTCAGCCCGACGCGCTCGAGCAAGCGGTCGATGCGCTGGCGGCGCTCGGCGCGCCCACCCGCGACACCGAGCGCGGCCATGCCCTCATCCAGAATTTCGCCCACCCGCATGCGCGGATTGAGCGACGCGAACGGATCCTGAAACACCATCTGGACGCGCTCGCGCAAGGCGTGCAAGGCGGCTCCGCTACGCGTCGTCTGCTCCTCGCCGCCCAGCCTGACCGAACCGCCGGTCGAGCGGATGAGCTGCATGATAGCCTTACCGGCAGTGGTTTTTCCGCACCCCGACTCCCCCACCAGCGCCAGCGTGCGGCCGGGCACCAGCGACAGTGAGATCCCGTCTACCGCCTTGACCTGCCCCACCACGCGCTTGAGCACACCCTTTCGGACCGGGAAGTGCACCTTGAGATTCTCAACCTGCAGTATCGGCGTATCGGCGTGCGCCGCCTCGGCGGTTACGGCCGGCGCGGGCGAACGCACCGCCATCGGCCGATTGCCGGCTTCGTAGAGATGGCAGCGAACCGCGCGCGCGTCGACCGCATGCCACTGCGGCAGCGCGGTCGAACAGCGCGGCATGGCCTCGGGGCAGCGCGCCGCGAAGCGACAACCGGTGAATGGCTGATCCAGCGGCGGCACCATGCCGGGGAGCGTCTCCAGCGCCACACCGCGTTCACCGGGGCGCGGCAAGGCAGCAAAAAGCTTGCGCGAATAGGGATGCAGCGGGGCCTCGAAGAAGCCGCCACGCGGACCGGTTTCAACCAGCTGGCCGGCGTACATCACGCCCACGTGGTGAGCCATCCGCGCGACCACGCCAAGATCGTGCGTAATTAGCAGCATCGCCATGTTGCGCCTGCGCTGCAGCGACGCAAGCAAATCCAGCACCTGCGCCTGCAGCGTCACGTCGAGCGCGGTCGTGGGCTCGTCGGCAATCAACAGCTCGGGCTCGCCGGCCAGCGCCATGGCGATCATCACCCGCTGTTTCATGCCACCGGAGAACTGGAACGGATAGTCGTCGAGGCGCCGCTGCGCATCGGGAATGCCAACCGCGGAGAGCAGACGTGCCGCCTCGGCACGCGCCTCGCCCCCCGCAAGCCCGCGATGTCGGCGCAGCACCTCGTCGATCTGGCTGAAAACCGACATCACCGGATTCAGACTGGTCGCCGGCTCCTGAAAGATCATGCCGATGCTGCCGCCGCGCACAGCGCGCATGCGCGCCTCCGGCAGCGCCAACAACTCGCGCCCCGCGTAACGCACCGACCCGCGCGCAATGCGGCCCGCGGTCGGCAGCAAACGCATCAGCGCAAGCGCCGTCATTGATTTGCCGCAGCCCGACTCGCCCAGCAGCGCCAGCGTCTGGCCTTGCGCAATCCGCAGGCTGACCCCGTCGACCGGGCACACGGTGCGCGCGCCATCGATCTCGACGGCCAGGTCGTCGACAGTCAACAGCGTGGGCGCTTCAGTCATGGGAGAGTGACAGTAGTGGCATCGGCGCCAAGCTTAAAACAAAACGGGCCGCAACCGCGGCCCGTTGATGAACACGTCACAAAACTCAGTGGTGGTGCCCGCCCTCGCCATGCACGTGGCCATGCGACAACTCTTCGCTCGTCGCCACACGCACACCCGCGACCTTGATGTCGAACACCAGCGCCACGCCGGCCAACGGATGGTTGCCATCAACCACGACCTTGTCGTCGGCAATTTCCGTGATCCGGTAGAGGACTTCTTCCTCACCGTCGTCGGTAACGCGCTCAAAGCTCATGCCGACCTCGATGTTCTCCGGGAACAGCGCACGCTCTTCAACCAGCAGCATCTGTTCGTCGTAGTCGCCGAAGGCGTCTTCCGGTTGAAGCTTGAGCGTCAGGCGCTCGCCCACCGATTTGCCATGCAAGGCCTCTTCGATCGGCGCAAAGATGCCGTCATAGCCACCATGCAGATACACCAACGGATGAGCACCGTCGTCAACCATGTTGCCGTCCGGGTCGCGGACTGTGTAGTCAAGCGTTACGACGCTGTTTTTTGCTATTTGCATTGGCCTTTTCCGGTTCAAGTTGCTTGACCAGCGCGAGTACTTCAGCGACGTGGCCACGCGGTGCGACATCGTAGAGCGCGTGCCGTATCACGCCCGACTTGTCGATAATGAAGGTCGAACGTAGCACACCCTTGCGCTTGACGCCATCAACCTCCTTCTCTCGCCACACACCATAGAGCTTGCACACTTCAACCTCGGTATCGGCGAGGAGCCGGATCGAGAGCCCGTGCTCGTCCTGAAAATCGGCATGGGTCAGGCAATCGTCCGGACTGGCGCCCAGCACAATGCAGTCGAGACGATTGAACGCATCTTCGTGATCGCTGAAATCGGCAGCCTGCAAGGTGCAGCTCGGCGTATTGTCCCGGGGATAGAAAAACAGCACGACATGGCGGTTGCCACGAACCGTTGCCATATCAAACGTTTCCATATCGCCATCAGGTAACGAAAACAACGGGGCGGTATCTCCGCTGCGCAACATGGGTTCCCCTTCAAGTGCAAAAGACACGATTCTGCTCGAGGCGCGAACTGTACTTGCGGCAGGCGTATTCGGCAACAACATCTTGAACCCCCTTGATGACAAGCAGCCGAACGGATCGCGCCGGCCGTCTACGAACGAATAGACCACTTGTCCCGCGGCGACAAGGCATCAAATCAAATGCCCTGCACTTCCCCGCTGCGCCTGTGACGAAAGTCTTACCCGCAGCGCAGCCACGCATGTTCTTGCATTCGTCATGAATGTGTATAAACTTACAGACATCACACAGGAGCAACGATGCGCGCAGACCTTACGGCACGCCAGCGGGAAATACTCGATTTCATTCGGCAGACACAGCAAGAAGAGGGGCTCCCCCCAACACGCGCCGAAATCTGCACGGCGTTCGGGTTTCGTTCGCCCAATGCCGCTGAAACCCATCTGCGCGCGCTCGCCGCCAAAGGGGCCATCACGGTAGATAACGGCCGCGCACGGGGCATCCGCTTGACCGAGGCATCAGGACTGCCGCTCGTCGGACATGTTGCAGCCGGCAGCCCGATCCTCGCCCAGGAACACATCGAAAGACATCACCCGATCAATCCCGAACTGTTTTCTCCACGCGCCGATTACCTGCTTCGGGTGCGCGGTCTGAGCATGCGCGACGCCGGCATTCTCGACGGCGACCTCCTTGCAGTACATCGCTGCAGCGATGTCCGCAATGGCCAGATCGTAGTGGCACGAATCGACGACGAAGTCACGGTCAAACGCTATCGGCGTAGCGGCCGCGTGGTCGAGTTGATTCCCGAAAACACCGATTTTGAAGTGATTCACGTCGACCTCGCCAGCACCCCGCTTGAAATCGAGGGCCTGGCCGTTGGCCTGATCCGCAGCGGAGGTTTGTAAAAGTAGCGCGGCGCGCCTGCTGACCCGAAAGCCCGTTGTTTGGCAACGGGAAGCAGGAACAGGGAAACCCTGGAATAGAAACGGGCGCCGATCGGCGCCCGTTGATTTGTTGGCGGAGTGGACGGGACTCGAACCCGCGACCCCCGGCGTGACAGGCCGGTATTCTAACCAACTGAACTACCACTCCACACCTT
>JAGRFQ010000004.1:46662-75967 GCA_020445945.1 Rhodocyclaceae bacterium | reverse complement strand
CGCCCACCGCCGGGCCGCCCCAAGGTGGGCGCAGCCCCCTCGGGGGGCAGCGAACGAAGTGAGCGTGGGGGTCGTCATTCTCTGTGCAAGACCTTGTCCACCACCAGGCTCGCCCAGCCTTCGTCGTGGAACTGCGCCTTCAGCGCGAGCTCGTCGTACACCGTGTCCACCCACGCGATGAAGTCGATCGGGGTTTTTGCGGCGTAGGCCAGATAGCTGGCGAAGAAGAAGTCGAGCACGCCGGTTTTGGCCTGCTTGAAGTGGCCGTACTTCCAGCCCAGCTCGCTCACCGCCGCGGCCACCGGATGCTGCAGGTGGAGGATGCGGTACAGCACCGCCGCCAGCCCGGCGCGGTCGGCGCCGGATTTGCAGTGCATCAGCGCGGGGTAGTCGATGCGCGCGAACAGGTCGCGCATCATGTGTACTTCTTCGACCGAGGGTGGCGTGCGCGAGTAGAGCTTGACGCTGTGCAGGGTGATGCCGAGCGTGCGGCAGGCTTCTTCTTCGTACAGATAGGAGCCGTAGTCGTGCACCCCGCGCAGGTTGATGATGGTCTTGATGCCGTGGGTGCGCTGGTATTTGCGGATCTGCGCCGGGCTGGGCTGGCTGCAGCGAAACATGCCGCCGCCCAGATCGTAGAAGTTGTTGTAGATCGCACGCACGAAGCCGTGGTCGACAAGATGCATGTCGAGCCAGGCCAGCACACGTCGGGTCGGAGTGGAGAGGTCTTGGGGCACGCAGGGTCCGCGGCTAGCCGATCAGCGGCTCAGTATACCGGAGCGCCGTGGGCCCGCTCAGCGGTTGAACCACTTGAGCATCACCCCCCAGGCGTGCACGTCGATTCGCGTCGCATGGCCGCAGGCGAAGTCGAGCGCCAGCCAGCGCTCCGGCGGCAGGCCGAGGAGCTGGCCGGCGATCACGCGCAGCGGCCCGCCGTGGCCCACCACCACATGCGCCGGCGCGTCGGGGTCGAGCGTGGCGCTCATCCACTCGCGCACCCGGGTGGCCATCTCGAGCGGGGTTTCGCCCTCGGGCGGGCGGAAGTTCATCGGGTCTTGCGACCACGCCTCGATGGCGTCGCCGATGGCCTCGAAGGTCTGCCCTTCCCACGCGCCAAAGCTCACTTCCTTGAGCCGGTCGTCGACCTGCGGCGCACCCAGCTCGACCGCCAGCTTGTGGGCGCGCTGCAGCGGGCTGCTGTGCAGCGCGTAGGTCTCCGGCAGCAGCGGGCGCAGGCGCTCGGCGACGCGGGCGGCCGATTCGGCAATGTCGACGTCCGACTGGCCGTAACACACGCCGGGCGCCACATCCGGGCGCGGGTGGCGGATCAGATAGAGTTCCATGCGATCAGGATTCCGAGGTAAGTGGCCAGTTCGGTGGCCTGTTGCGCGGCGCCGAGGCAGTCGCCGGTGTAGCCGCCGAGGCGGCGCACGAACAGCCGCGCCGCCCACAGCGTGACCCCCGCCACCGCGACGCCAACGCCGAGCGCTTCGGTCGGGCCGAGCAGCAGCAGCGGCAGCACGCCACCGCCGGCGGCGATCGTCAGCTCCATCGACGACAGCCGGTGGGCGAGCGGTTTCGATTTGCTGCTGAGGTCGTCGCGCACGTACTCCAGGCTGTGGATCAGGCTGGTCGAGGCGAAGCGCGACACGCTGTGGGCGACGACGAGCGCGCTGATCGCGGCGGCGCTGCCGTGGGCCGCGATCTCGACCAGCGCCGCCGCCTTGGCGAGCAGCATCAGGGTGAGCCCGGCGGCGCCGTAGCTGCCGATGCGCGAGTCCTTCATGATCTCCAGCGCCTGCGCCTTGTCCCAGCCGCCGCCGAGCCCGTCGCAGGCGTCGGCCCAGCCGTCTTCGTGGAAGGCGCCGGTCAGGCGCAGCGTGGCCGCCATCGACAGGATTACCGACACACTCGCCGGCAGCCACTGGCGCGCAAGCCAGAACACCGCCGCGCCGGCCGCGCCGACGAGCAGCCCGACCCACGGAAAATAGCGCGCCGCGTGGTTCAGCCGCTCGGTCGAGAACGGCACCCAGCCCGGCACCGGGATGCGGGTGAAGAAGCCCAGCGCGGTGAAGAACAGTTCGATCTGATAGCGCACGATGTCAGCGCCTCAGCACGCGCCGGTGCGCCCCGCCATCCGCCGGGCCGCCCCAAGGATGGCGTGGCCCCCTCGGGGGCAGCGAACGTAGTGAGCGTGGGGGCGCATCGCCATCCGCCGGGCCGCCCCAAGGATGGCGCGGCCCCCTCGGGGGGCAGCGAACGCAGTGAGCGTGGGGGCGCATCGCCATCCGCCGGGCCGCCCCAAGGATGGCGTGGCCCCCTCGGGGGGCAGCGAACGTAGTGAGCGTGGGGGCTCATCACCTCTCGCTCACACCCGCTGCGTCGAAGCTCGCCATGTCGTTGAGGAAGCCGACCGCGGCCTGGATCAGCGGCCACGCCAGCGCCGCGCCGGTGCCTTCGCCGAGGCGCAGGTCGAGGTCGAGCAGCGGGGCGGCGTTGAGGTGGGTGAGCTGATGGCTGTGGCCGCCTTCCTGCGAGCGATGGGCGAACACGCAGTAGTCGGTAACTGCCGGGGCGAGGGCGTGGGCGACCAGCAGTGCGGCGGTGACGATGAAGCCGTCGATCACCAGCAGCATGCGTTTTTCGGCCGCACCGAGCATTGCGCCGGCCATCATCGCGATCTCGAAGCCGCCGTATTCGGCGAGTGCGCTGAGTGCGTCGGCGGGGCGCCCGCCCCGCGCCAGCGCGGTGCCGAGCAAGGTCTGTTTGCGGTCGAGCCCGGCGTCATCCAGGCCGGTGCCGCGGCCCACCACGCGGGCCAGCGGTGCGTCGGTGAGGCAGTGGGTGAGCAGCGATGCGGCGGCGGTGTTGCCGATGCCCATCTCGCCGAATCCCACCGCGTTGCAGCCGCCGTCGGCGAGGCGGTGGGCGAGCTGGCGGCCGGTGGCGAGGGCCTTGTCGCGCTGGGCGGCGCTCATCGCCGGGGCCTTGAGGTAGTTGGCGGTGCCCGGCGCGATCTTGGCGGCGATGAGCCCCTCGCGCGGGCCGAAGTCGTGCGCCACGCCGGCGTCGACAATGCGCAGCGCGAGTTTCATCTGGCGCGCGAAGACGTTGATTGCTGCGCCGCCGGCGAGGAAATTCTCGACCATCTGCCAGGTCACGTCCTGCGGGTAGGCCGATATGCCCGCCCTGGCGGCGCCGTGGTCGGCGGCAAACACCAGCAGGTGAGGGCGGTTCAACGCCGGGGTGAGCGTGCCCTGGATGCGCCCGATCTGCAGCGCCAGCGTTTCGAGCCGGCCGAGCGCGCCGCGCGGCTTGGTCTTGCTGTCGATGGCGCGCTGGAGGGCGGCGACGTGGGTGTCGGGCAGCGCGTCGATGGCGTAGGTCATGGGGGTCGCAAATGGGGGCCGGCGTGGCCGGATGGTAGCACGCGCGCGGGCTCAGCCCGGCGCCGGCTTGAGGGTCAGCGGCAGGCCGGCGGCGACGAAGGTGACGCGCCCGCTGGCCGCGGCGATGGCTTGATTGAGGCGCCCGGCTTCGTCGCGAAACAGCCGCCCGAGCGGCGATTCCGGCACCAGCCCGAGGCCGACTTCGTTGGCCACCAGAATCACCGCGCCGGGCAGCGTCGGGAGGGCGCTCAGCAGCGCCTCGCGTTCGGCCTGCCAGCGCGTCAGGGCGGTCGCGTCGTGCGGGCTGCACAGCGCGCCGGCGTCGGCCGTGAGGAGGTTGGAGAGCCACAGGGTGAGGCAGTCGACGATCACGCAGGCGTCGGCGCGGCAGGTGTCGGCCAGCGTTGCGGCCAGCGCGGTGGGCGCCTCGATGGTGCGCCAGTGGCGGGGGCGGTCGGCGCGGTGGCGGGCAATGCGCGCGGCCATCTCGGCGTCGCCGGCCTCGGCCGTGGCGACGACCGTGACCGGGCCACCGTGGGCCTGGGCGCGCTGTTCGGCGAGGCGGCTCTTGCCCGAGCGGGCGCCGCCGAGAATCAGTTCGATGGCCATGGTGATGCGCTGCACAAGTGCGGAAAATCGCGCTATTATTGCGCACTTGCCCGCACTGCGGGCAGACATGTTTCAGGTGCCTCGCGGCCTTTCGGCCAAGGGGTTAAACGGGAAACAGGTGCGCGTGATCGGTTCAATGCACGTCAGGCCTGTGCTGCCCCCGCAACGGTAAGTGGTCATGCGGAGCATCCAACCGCCACTGGATCTTGGGATCTGGGAAGGCGATGCTCCCGGCGCCAACGGCGCCCGCCACGAGCCCGGATACCGGCCCGGAACACTTATAGCGGAATCGCCGCGGGGAGCGGCAGGTGCATTCGCCTGACCCACTCCTTCGGCGCGTCCCTTTTTCTACAAGCAGCACGCTCGGGCGGGGACGCTTGACGTGCCAGGGAGTGATTGTCGTGACCATTCGTATCTCTACCGCCGCGCTGGCGGTGTGCTGTGCCTTTCCCTTTTCCAGCCTTGCCGCGTCGATGGGCGACACCGTGGTGGTGACCGCGACGCGCTCGGCGCGCACCGTGGACGGCAGCCTGTCGGCGGTCAGCGTGGTGACGCGCGAGGACATCGCGCGCCTGCAGCCGCGCTCGGTGCCCGATCTGCTGCGCGGCCTGCCCGGCATTGCGCTGACCAACAACGGTGGTCGCGGCAAGCAGACCTCGGTGTTCCTGCGCGGCACCGAGTCGGACCACATGGTGGTGTTGATCGACGGCGTCAAGGTCGGCTCGGCCACCTCCGGCTCGGCGGCGTTTCAGGATCTGCCGGTCGATCTGGTCGAGCGCATCGAGATCGTGCGCGGCCCGCGCTCCAGCCTGTACGGCTCGGAAGCCATCGGTGGCGTGATCCAGATTTTCACCAAGCGTGGCGCGGGTGCGTGGCGGCCGAATTTCAGCGTCGGGGTCGGCAGCAACGACAGCCACAAGCTCACCGCGGGGCTCGACGGTGGCAACGAGCGGGGCTGGGTGAGCCTGAACCTGTCGAACGACGTCACCGACGGCTTCAACGCCTGCCGGGTCGAGGCCGCGGGGGTCGGCGGCTGCCGCCTCGCGCAGCCCGATCGCGACGGCTACGACAACCTGTCGGGCGCGGTGCGCGCGGGCTACCGCTTTGACGGCGGCGCAGAGGTGAACTTCAACTGGATGCGCACCGATGCGGAAACCGAATACGACGGCAGTGCCTTTGCCGGCAACTACGCCGATACGTCGCAGGAGGTGTTCGGCGGGCGGCTGGTGTTTTCGCCGCTGGCCGCGTGGACCGTGACCCTCGGCGCCGGCCAGAGCACCGACGAATCCGACGCCTACTACAACGGCGGCTTCATCAGCCGCTTCGACACCACCCGGACCACCTTCTCGTGGCAGAACGACATTGCGCTGGGCAGCGACAACATGCTCACCCTGGGCGTCGACCACCAGGAAGACGAGATCGACAGCACCACCGCCTACCCGGTGACCGAGCGCACGACGCGGGGCGTGTACGCGTTCTACCAGGGCGCGGTGGGCGCGGCGGACTACCAGTTGAGCGTGCGCTCCGACGACAACAAGCAGTTCGGCGACTACACCACCGGCAGCGTCGCCGGCGGCTACGCGCTGAGCGACACGCTGCGCGTCACCGCCTCGTGGGGCCGTGCCTTCAAGGCGCCCAGCTTCAACGAACTGTACTTCCCGTTCTATGGCAACACCGCGCTGGTGCCCGAGCGCTCGCGCAGCGTCGAGCTTGGCCTGGCCGGGCGGCAGGGCTGGGGGCAGTGGTCGGTCAATGCCTTCGAGACCAAGGTCGACGACCTGATCGCCTACGACTCGACCATCTCCAAGGCCAACAACGTCGACGCCGCGCGCATTCGCGGCATCGAAGCGTCGGCGGCCACGCGCCTGGCCGAGTGGGATCTGCGCGGCAACCTCACCCTGCTCGACCCCGACAACCTCACCGCCGGGGCCAATCACGGCAATGTGCTGACCCGGCGCACGCAAAAATCGCTGCGCCTGGAGGCCGACCGTAACTACGGCAAGTTCAGCTTCGGCACCACGCTGGTTGCCGAGGGCGGGCGCTACGACGACCTCGCCAACAAGAACCGGCTGGGCGGCTACGCCACCGTCGACCTGCGCGCGGCCTACCAGCTCGACGCCGACTGGCGCGTGGAGGGGGTGCTGACCAACGTGTTCGACCACGACTACGAAACCGCGCGTTTCTACGTCCAGGAAGGGCGCGCGGTGTTTGTCACCCTCAAGTACCAGCCCGCACGCTGAGCGCATGAAAGCGTCGTCGACCGGGGCCCGCCCAGCACTGCAGCCGCGTGCGGCGACGACGCTTTCGGGCGACACTGGCGGCTGTGTGGATTCGGCGACACGCCATCGAAGCGCCATGCCTGCCCGAAAAATCGCGATGATTGTGTTCTGTGCGCTGGCGTTTGCCAGCGTCGCCGCGGTGTTGCTGGCCTTGCGCGCCGGCAGCCTCGGCGCCTCGTGGGCCGACGTGCTCGCCGCGCTCGGCGGTGACGCCAGCACCACGGCAACCGCGGTGATCCGCGAGCTGCGCCTGCCGCGCGCGGTGGCCGCCTTTGCCAGCGGCGCCCTGCTGGCGCTCTCCGGGGCGCTGATGCAGGTGCTGCTGCGCAACCCGCTGGCCGATCCCTACGTGCTCGGCGTCTCGGGCGGGGCGGCGGTCGGTGCGCTGTCGGCGCTGCTCGTCGGGCTCAGCCCGTGGATTGTCGATGCCTCGGCCTTTGCCGGCGCGCTGGCGGCAATGCTGCTGGTGTTCGGGCTGTCGCGCGGCGACGGCTCGTGGACCCAGTCGCGGCTGCTCCTCACCGGTGTGATCGTCGCCTCGGGCTGTGGCGCGGTGGTGGTATTCATGCTGGTGATGACCACCGACACGCGCGTTCAATCGATGCTCTTCTGGCTCACCGGCGATGTCTCCGGCGCATCCCGGCCGTGGCCGGCGCTGGCGGTGCTGGCGCTCGGGCTGGCGGTGATCCTGCCGTTCGCGCGCGACCTCAACGTGTTGTCGCGCGGCGAACTCAGCGCCCGCGCGCTGGGCGTGCGCACCCGCGGGCTGCGCGCGATGGTGTATGTGCTCGCCTCGCTGCTCACCGCGGTGGCGGTGACGCTGGTCGGGCTGGTCGGTTTTGTCGGCCTGATCGTGCCGCATCTGGTGCGCCTCGCGATGGGCAACGACCAGCGCATCCTGCTGCCCGCCGCGGCGCTGGCCGGCGGGACCTTGCTGGTGCTGGCCGACACCGCCGCGCGCACCGTGGTGGCGCCGATCCAGCTCCCGGTCGGCGTGCTGACCGCGATGATCGGTGTGCCGGTGTTCCTGTTTCTGCTGGTGCGTCACCCGCGATGAGCGCCACCCCGCCACCGCTGCTCGAAGCCGAGGCGCTCGGCGTGACCGTGGCCGGCCGCGAAATCTGCCGCGATGTCAGCGTCCGGCTGCAGCCCGGCGAGCGGCTGGTGGTGCTCGGCGCCAACGGGGCCGGCAAGACCACCTTGCTGCACACCCTGGCCGGGCTGCGCGAGGCCCGGCGGGGCGAGGTTCGGGTGCGCGATCGGGCGCTGGCGCAGTGGTCGGAGGCCGAACTGGCGCGCGTGCGCGGGGTGTTGCCGCAGCGCCAGCCGGACTGGTTCTCGGCCACCGTGATGGAGACCGCGCTGGTCGGGCGTCATCCGCATCTGGGCCGCTGGGCCTGGGAGAGCGCCGAGGACGCGCGCATCGCCACCGAGGCGCTGGCGCGGCTGGGGCTGGGGCACATGGCCGGGCGCAACATCCTGAGTCTGTCGGGCGGCGAGCGACAACGCCTCGCGATTGCCAGTTTGCTGGCCCAGCAGCCGGCGCTGTATCTTCTCGACGAGCCGCTGTCGCATCTCGACCTGCATTATCAGGTCGCGGTGCTCGAACACTTCTCGGCGCTGGCGCGCGACGGCGCCGGGGTGGTGATGGTGTTGCACGATCTGAACCTGGCGGCGCGCTTTGCCGACCAGGTGGTGTTGCTCGATGGCCGCGGCGGCGTGGTCGCCGGGCTGGCCGAGGCGGTGTTGCAGGCCGATGTGCTGAGCGACGCCTTCGGCCATCCGCTGCGTCGCCACGTCATCGACGGGCACGTGACTTTCCTGCTGCAATGAGAGGTTTCTCCATGCGATTTTTGCGACGGCTGCTTGCCGTTTTTGTGTGCGCGATCGGGCTGGCGCAGGCTGCGGACTGTCCGCGCATCGTCAGCCAGTCGCCGTATCTGACCATGGCGCTGGAGTGGCTGGGGCGGGCGGAGTGCATCGTCGGCGTGTCGCGCTACGACAGCTTCCGGCCGGCGCTGCCGCGCACCGGCGGCATCCTCGACCCCGACGCGGCGGCGATTGCGGCGCTCAAGCCCGACGTGGTGGTGACCTCCGACCGGGCCGATGCGGCCACGCTGGCGGCTGCCGTGCCGGCCGGAGTGCGTGTCGTGCGGCTGGGCGGGTTTGGGTCGATGGCCGACACCGAGGCGATGCTCGAAGATCTCGCGTTGGTCAGCCAGTCGCCGGAGGGGGGCAAGGTCACCCGCTACCGGCGTGGCTGGTTCGTGCTGGCCAAAAACAGCGGTGCGCGCGGCGAGCGCGTGCTGCTGCTCACCGCGTGCGGCGACACGCCGTATTCCTACGGCCGCCGCCACGTGCTCGGCGACCTGTTCTTCAGCGCCGGTTTCAATGTGCTCGAAGACGACGTCGCGGTGCGTCCGCTGCGCGCCGGCGAGGCCTTCGCCGACCTGCCGGCGCTGGTGGCGCATCATCGGCCGGACATCGTATTCACCTTCGACCGCAGCACCGACGACACCTGCCGCGCGGTGCTCGACCCAGCCGGTCAGCGCATCATCCACCTCGATGGCAAGAATTTTCTCAACCCCGGCCCGCGCCTGCTCGATGGACTCAAGGAGCTGGCGGCGGCCATGCGACACGAGGCAACACAATGAGCGACGAGCAGACACGGGACGAACGCCACGCAGCGCGGATGGCGCGCAAGAAAGTGGTGGTGGATGAGAAGATCGCGCAGGCATCGACCGCGCGCGGGGTGTTGCTGGTCAACACCGGCAACGGCAAGGGCAAGTCGAGCGCCGCCTTCGGGCTGCTCGCGCGGGCGCTGGGCCACGGCATGAAAGTGGGCGTGGTGCAGTTCATCAAGGGTCGCTCGGACACCGGCGAGGAGGCCTTCTTCCGCCAGCAGCCCGGCGTGCAGTGGCATGTGATGGGCGAGGGCTTTACCTGGGAGACGCAGGACCGCAGCCGCGACGCCGAGAAGGCGCGCGCCGCGTGGGACATTGCGCGCCAGATGCTGGCCGATCCGGCGATCGGGCTGGTGGTGTTCGATGAACTGAACATCGCGCTCAAGTATGATTACCTGGACGTCGACACCGTCGTTGCCGATCTCGCCGCCCGCCCTGCCGGTCAGCACGCCGTGGTCACCGGCCGCGGCGCACCGCCGGCATTGGTGGCGGCGGCCGACACGGTGACCGAGATGGGTCTCCAGAAACATGCTTTTGCGGCCGGCATTCAGGCCATGCCCGGGATGGAGTTTTGAGGGATGAGTGAGTCACGCGATGCGCGCCCCGGCTGGGTGTATCTGGTTGGCGCCGGGCCGGGCGATGTCGAGTTGCTGACCCTGCGTGCGGCACGGCTGATCGGCCAGGCCGACGTGGTGGTGCACGACAACCTCATCGGCGAGGCCATCCTCGCGCTGGTGAGCGCGTCGGCCGAGCGCGTCTATGTCGGCAAGAAGGCCGCCAACCACGCCATGGCGCAGACCGACATCTGCGCGCTGCTGGTGGCGCTGGCCGGCGAAGGCAAGCGCGTGGTGCGACTCAAGGGCGGCGACCCCTACATTTTCGGCCGCGGCGGCGAGGAGGCCGAAGCGCTGGTGGCGGCCGGCGTGCCCTTCGAAGTGGTGCCCGGCGTCACCGCTGCCTCCGGCATCTCGGCCTACGCCGGCATCCCGCTGACCCACCGCGATCACGCCCAGAGCGTGGTCTTCGCCACCGGCTATCGCAAGGAAGGCGCGATCGACCTCGACTGGCCCGCGCTGGCGCGCCCCGCGCAGACGGTGGTGATCTACATGGGCGTGTCGCGGGTGGCCGAAATCTGCGCCGAACTGGTCGCCCACGGGCTGCCGGAAACCACCCCCGCCGCGCTGGTGCGTCGCGGCACCTTGCCCGACCAGCACGTGCTGTGCGCCACCCTGGCCGACCTCGCCGCAGTCGCCGCCGCGGCCGGCATCCGCCCGCCGGCGCTGATGATCGTCGGTACGGTCGTCACGCTCGCCCCCACCCTCGGCTGGTTTTCGGCGCGCTGACGGCGCCCCGGCGGCGGGCTCAGGCCTCCACGCTCACCGCCATCCCGGTTTCGATCACCCCCGTGCCGCGCGCGATCATGTTGTGCCCGAACAGCGGCACCTTGTTGCCGTCGTGGTGGTGCGCGATGAGGGTGCGCAGCGGCTGCTGCCGCGGGTGAAAATGCTCGCTGCGCGGGGCCAGCGTGGTGAACACGCAGCGCTCGCACGGCGAGTGGATGTCGAAGTGCAGGCCGCCGATGCGGATCACCTTCCACGCATCCTCGGCCCACGCCGCGGCGCCACGGACCACGATGTTGGGGCGAAACTGCGCCATCACCAGCGGGCTGGGGCAGCGTTCCTGCACCCACGCCAGCGACGCTTCGCTCGCCAGCAGCAGCGGGTAGCCGTCGGCAAAGCTCACCGCCCGATTCGCCACATCCTTGATCGGGCGCTGGCTGCGCGCGCTGAAATAGACCAGCCGCGCGGGTGTTTCGAGGTACTCGGAGAGCCACGCGTCGGCCGCCGCGCCGCAGCGCTGGGCGAGCACATGCTGCTGCCACACCACCACGTCGATGTGCTCGGCCGGGAAGGCCTGCGTCATGAGCGTCAGCGCGTCACGCCCCGCCGCCGCCAGCACCAGTCCGCCGTCGATCGGGGTCGCCAGCAGGCTGGCGAGGCGCGGATGGCGGCGCCCGGTCAGAAACTGGCCGTCGGGGTCGGTGACCAGATAGCGTCGATCGCCGGCCAGCCCGTAGTCGTCGATGTAGCCCCGCCCGAGACGCAGCGGCGCGCAGGATTTGACCGGGTAGTGGTAGAGGGCGGAAACCTGAATCGGCGGAGGCGTGGCGGACATGGCGGCGGGCGTCGAGCGGCGGAATGGGCAGTGTAATCACGGCGCGGTGCCGGGCGCAAAACTCATGAAAATCCGGACGTGCCGGCGCGCGCCGGCGGGCTAGCATGCGCCATGAGCTCATCGATCCCCGCGCCGCGCGTGCGCCCTCGCCAGCGCGCCACATGCCGGACGCCCGTGCCATGCCCGCCCTCGCGCGCCTGATCCGCTGCGCCGCCGCCCTGCTGGCGCTGCTCTGCCTGAGCGCAATGGCGGGCGAACTCGGCCGCGACGACATCGCCCGGCGCTACGGCCCGCCGCTGCAGGTCGGGCAGCAGCCGCGCGATCTCCCCGCCTGGCCGATCTACACCGAACTTCAGCCCGACGGTGCGCCGGTGGCGTGGGTGTTCGAGTCCATCGATCTGGCGCCGATTCCCGGCTTCGAGGGAACGCCCTTCAACCTGCTCATCGCGCTCGACGGCGAGGGGCGCTTCATGAGCGTCGAGGTCCTGCGCCAGCACGAGCCGGTGTTTCTCGGCGGGCTGGGGCCGGCGCCGCTGCTGGATTTCGTCAAGCAGTACGCAGGCCAGAGCCTGAAGAAAAACATCACTGTATCGAGCGCCTACGGCGCGCTGCCCGGTAATGACGCCAAGCGCGTGGTGCTCGATGGCGTGACCAAAGCCACCGCCTCGGTGCGCATTCTCAACCAGACGGCGCTCACCGCCGGACTGGCCGTGGCGCGCGCCAAACTCGGCTTCGCGGCCCGCGCGAACACCGGCCCGCCCGCCGTCGCCAAGGCCGGGCTGGTCGAACGCAAAAGCTTCGACGCGCTTGTCGCGGAAGGCGCCATCGGCCACCTGCGCCTGACCGAAGCCGAGGTCGAGGCGTTGTTCGCAGACACCCCGGTGGCCGGTTGGGACGACATCGCCAACGCATCCCCGGCGGCGGTGCACCTTGACCTCTACGTCGCCTATCTCAACGTGCCCACCATCGGCCGCGCGATTCTCGGCGACACGCGCTACGCCGAGATCGGCGACGCCATCGACACCGGTCAGCACGTGTGGTGGGTGGCCACGCGGGGACGCGCGCGCCTGGTGGATGAGCGCTTCGTACGCGGCACCAGCCCCGGCAATCTCAGCCTGCTCCAGGGCGGCGCGCCGCTTGAGCTGCGCGACTTCGACCTCGATCCACAGCCGCCGGCGGGCGGCCCGCCGCTGGATTCCGCGCTGGTGCTGCGCGCGCCGCCGCTGTCCGGCATCGACCCCGCGGGCGCGCAGCAATTTGTCTTCTCGATCCAGCGCAGCCGCGGGCAGTTCCGCCCCGAGGTGGTGTTCCGCGACGCCACGCTCACCTACACGCCGCCCGCGCGCTACTTCGATCGTCCGCCCGCACCGCCGCCGGACTGGCTGCTCGGCTGGCTCGACCGCGCCGACGAACTCGTCACCCTCGGCGCGGCGCTGCTCGTGCTCGCCCTCGTGCTGGCCCGTCCGCGCTGGCTGAGCGTGTCACCACGCCGGCTGCTGATCTTCCGCAATGCCTACCTGATCTTCACGCTCGCGTATCTGGGCTGGTATGCCCAGGGGCAGCTGTCGATCGTGCATCTCACCGGCGCCGTCAAAACGCTGGCCAAGGGACAGAATCTCGCCAGCTTCCTCTACGACCCGGTGGCCCTGCTCATCATGGCCTTCACGCTCGTCACCTTCTTCGTGTGGGGGCGGGGCGTGTTCTGCGGCTGGCTATGCCCCTTCGGCGCCTTGCAGGACCTGATCTCGCAGCTCGGTCAAAGGCTCGGCATCACGCCGCGCCGGCTCAACCCGAGCGTCGCCCGGGTGCTCGATCGCGGCCGCTACGCGCTGCTCGCGGCACTGCTCGCCGCGGCCGCCCTGATCCCGGCATGGGCCGAGCAAGGCGTCGAAGTCGAACCGTTCAAGACTGCCATCACCGTCGGCTTCGACCGCGAACTGCCCTTCGTCGCCTACGCCCTCGCGCTGCTCGTCGCCAGCCTGTTCTACTACAAGTTTTTCTGTCGCTTCCTGTGCCCGCTCGGCGCCTTCATGGTGTTGGGCGGCAAGCTGCGCCTGCAGCGCTGGCTGCCGCGACGCAGCGCCTGCGGCACCCCCTGCCAGCGCTGCCGCCACCGCTGCCAGTACGACGCCATCGAACCGGGCGGCGCGATTCGCTATGACGACTGCTTCCAGTGCCTCGACTGCGTCGGCATCTACCACGACGAACAACGCTGCGCGCCGCTGCTGCTGATGCGCAAGAAACCCGCGGCCGCCCGTCGCCTGAACCTGGTTGATGCCGCCGATCCTGCGCCGCCCGAGTGAGCCGCATCCCGCGCGCAGTCGGCGACGCGTCAACAGAAAACGCCCAGTCCGAAGACTGGGCGTTTTGGTGTCCTGGTAGGCCGTGCGTGGCTCGAACACGCGACCAATGGATTAAAAGTCCACTGCTCTACCAACTGAGCTAACGACCCGAAAGGAAGCGAGAATTATAGAAATCGACCGATTTCCTGTCAAGTCGAAACGGCAGGGTTTTCGCCTTGTCCGTCGACGTATCGGGTCGGGTCGGCGATCCCGGCGAGCTGGAAACCGGCACGGCGCAGCTGGCAGGCTTCGCAGCGACCGCAGGCGCGGCCGGTGTCGTCGGCCTGGTAGCAGGTGACGGTCTGGCTGTAGTCGACGCCGAGGTCGATTCCGCGGCGGATGATCTCGGCTTTGGAGAGCGCGATCAGCGGTGCGTGGAGGGTCAGGCGCTGGCCTTCGACGCCTGCCTTGGTCGCCAGGTTGGCCATCTGTTCGAAGGCTTCGAGGTAGGCCGGGCGGCAGTCCGGGTAGCCGGAGTAGTCGACTGCGTTGACGCCGACGAAGATGTCGCGCGCTTCGAGGACTTCGGCCCAGGCCAGCGCGATCGACAGCATCACGGTGTTGCGTGCGGGCACGTAGGTGACCGGGATGGCGGGGGGGCTCGATGTTGCGGCGTGGGTCGGGACGTCGATGGTGGGGTCGGTCAGCGCCGAGCCACCGAACTGGCCGAGGCCGACGCGGGCGAGGCGGTGTTCGACTGCGCCGAGGGCGTCGGCAACGCGCTTGGAGGCGGTGAGCTCGGCGGCGTGGCGCTGGCCGTAGGCGACCGACAGCGCGTAGCACTCGAAACCCATGTCGCGGGCGATGGCCAGGCAGGTGGCGGAGTCGAGGCCGCCGGAGAGCAGCACGACGGCGCGGCGCGGGGGGATGGGGGAGGGGGTGTCAGACATGGGGGCGAGACCGGTAGAAGGGGTCAGCGACCGCGGGCGTCGGCCCACAGCACTTTGTGGAGTTGGATCTGGAAGCGCACCGGCAGGCGGTCGCGGACGATCCACTGGGCCAGCGTGGCCGGTGCGAGCCGGCCCTCGACGGGCGATAACAGCACCGCGCAGCGTGTTGCGAGCTGGTGGGTGGCGAGCTGTTGCTGTGCCCACGCATAGTCGTCGACGTCGGCGATGACGATCTTGACTTCGTCGCGCGGGCCGAGGTGGTCGAGATTGGCGAGGCGGTTCTTGTCGGCTTCGCCCGACCCCGGCGCCTTGAGGTCCATGATGCGGCTCACCCGCGGGTCGACCGCGCCGATGTCGAGCGCGCCGCTGGTTTCGAGCGAAACGTCGTAGCCGGCGTCGCACAGCGCGGTGAGCAGTGTCAGGCAGCCCTTCTGGGCCAGCGGCTCGCCGCCGGTGACGCACACCTGTGGCAGGCCGTGACCGGCGATCTCGGCGAGGATGTCGTCCAGCGTGCGCGTGGTGCCGCCGTGAAAGGCGTACTCGGTGTCGCACCAGGTGCAGCGCAGCGGGCAGCCGGTGAGGCGCACGAACACCGTCGGTAAACCGCTGCGCGAGGCTTCGCCCTGTACGGAGGCGAAGATTTCGGTGATCCGCAGCCGGGTTGCCGTGCGTGACACGCGAATTGCCGGCCGATCAGCTGCCAAGACGCTGTTTGGCGGACTTGGCGGCGGCGCTGTCGGGGTAGCGCTCCATCACCGTCTTGAGCGTTTTTTGCTCCAGCCGGCGTTCGCCGAGGGCGCGTTGGCAGTTGGCGACGCCGAGCAGCGCGTCGGGTGCGCGCGGGTCGTCCGGCCATTGATTGACGACGGTGTTGAAGTGTTGCGAG
This sequence comes from Rhodocyclaceae bacterium, assembly GCA_020445945.1. GTDB lineage: Bacteria > Pseudomonadota > Gammaproteobacteria > Burkholderiales > Rhodocyclaceae > Nitrogeniibacter. Next base: position 60,713 of record JAGRFQ010000004.1, on the reverse strand, counting down.
GCGCGTGCGATGTCTTTGGCCTGGAGTGCCGCGCTGCCGGCCCAGAAGTGGGCGCTGGGCAGGAAGCTGCTCGACGGGTAGGCCGCGACAAAGGCGTCGAAGCCGCTGGCGGCGTCGGCGTATTTGCCGGCCTTGAGCAGGTTCAGCGCATTTTCGTAGTCGCGCGATTCGGCCGCCGGGTCGATCGGGCCGGCCAGCGTGCCACCGCCTTCGAGGCGACGCAGGCGCGCGTCGAGGTCGACGTAGAAGTCCTTCTGGCGCTTGGTGACGGCTTCCATGTCGTGGCTCAGCAGCTCCACCTCGCCGCGCAGGCGCGACACTTCGGCCTTGAGGATTTCGATCTGGTTGGAGAGCTCGAGCTGTGCGCGCGAGCCGGCTTCGAGGGCTTCGAGGCGTGCGTTGTGGCCGTCGCGGATGCGGATGATCTCCTTGCGTGCCTCGGCGTCGTCAAACAAACCGGCCTGCGCCGGCAGGGTCACTGCCAGCGCAAGCACGGCCATCCAGTGCCTGGAATCCGCCATCAGAACTCACCCGAGTAGAGCATGTCGCCGCGACGGTTCTCGGCGTAGCAGGTCTCGCTGCGCTCGGTGCAACTCGGCTTCTCTTCGCCCAGGCTGACCGACTCGACCTGGTCTTCGGTGGCGCCGAGCAGGCGGAGCGCTTTCTTGATGGCGTCGGCGCGCTTCTGGCCGAGGGCGAGGTTGTATTCGCGGCTGCCGCGCTCGTCGGCGTTGCCCTGAATCAGCATCTTGATCTGCGGATTGGCGATCAGGAAGCGCGCGTGGGCTTCGATCAAGGGCATGTACTGGCCGCGGATCACGAAGCTGTCGTAATCGAACAGCACACTGCGCTTGGACAGGATGCTGTTCGGATCGCGCAGCGCGGCCAGCGAGGTGCCCGACATCGCGTCCGGCGTCACGGTGGGAATCGTGCCGACGGTGCCGGCGCTGCGGTCTTCAACCGCGGCGCCCTGGTCGCCGGACATGGGGGTGCTGGAGCACCCCGCCAACAGGCCGAGTGCGAGTGCGGAGGCAATGAAAGTGATGCGCATGTAAAACTCCTGAGTGGTTTGGCGTGTTGGTGTGACAACGGTGTTGCAAAAAATCAGTGCAGCGATGGCCCCCACGCCGGCTCGCGCACGTCGGCCGCCTTGACCGACAGGCGCTGCTTGATGCGGCCGTCGGAGGAGACGGCGGCCAGCACGCCGCGGCCGCCGATTTCGGTGGCGTAGAGAATCATCCGGCTGTTGGGGGCGAAACTGGGCGATTCGTCGCGCGAGGAGTCGGTCAGCACGGCGTACTGGCGGGTCGCCAGATCCATGATCGCGACCTGGAAGCCGTTGGCCGAGCGGGTGATGTAGGTCATCGTCAGGCCGTCCGGCGAGGGGCGCGGGGTGACGTTGTAGCTGCCCTCGAAGCTGACCCGTTCGGCGCGTCCGCCAGCGGCGGCGATGCGGTAGATCTGCGGGCTGCCGCCGCGGTCGGAGGTGAAATAAATCCACTGGCCGTCGTGGCTGTAGGCCGGCTCGGTGTCGATGCTCGACGAGCTGGCGAGGCGCTTGATGCCCGAGCCGTCGACGTTGACGGTGTACATCTGCGACAGCCCGTCCTTGGTCAGCACCACCGCCAGCCGGCTGCCGTCGGGCGACCAGGCCGGGGCGGAGTTCGAGCCCTTGAAGTTGGCCACCACCGACTGCAGGCCGGCGGCCAGATCGTGCACATACACGATGGGTTTCTTGAGCTGGAACGAGACATACGCCAGCTTGCTGCCGTCGGGCGACCAGGCCGGCGAGATGATCGGCTCGTTGGAGGCCAGCGCGGTCTGCGCGTTGGCGCCGTCGGAGTCGGCGATCTGCAGGCGGTATTGGCCGCCGGATTTCACCACGTAGGCGATGCGCGTGGCGAACACGCCCTTGAGGCCGGTGATCTTCTCGAAGATCTGGTCGGCGATGCGGTGGCCGATGGCGCGGTACTGCGCCGGCGCCATGTTCAGCGACACCGCGTCGAGCTGGATTTCCTGACGCGTGTCGTAGAGTCGCACGCGAATCTCGAATTGCCCGTTTTGCGCCGGAATCACCCGCCCGACCGCGATCGCGTCGGCGCCGCGGGTGCGCAGATAGGCGAAGTCGGGGATGGCGTCTTCGGCAAACGGCGTGGGCCCGGTTTCGACTAGGCTGAACAGGCCGCTGCGTTCGAGGTCGCCGCGCACCACCTCGGTCACGCTGCGTGGCAGTTGGGTCTCGCTCTGCATCACCGCGATGGCCACCGGAAAGCGGTTGGCGCCGGCGCCGGTGATCTCGATGGACAGTTGGGCGTGCGCCGTCAGCGCGCCAAGAGCGAGCGCGGCAGCGAAGAAAAAGCGAAGCAAATCAGTTGGTTTCATCATCTCTCGGTTCCCGGGCGGATTATACCGAACCCGTATCACGGTTCCAGCGGTCGGAACGTAAGTATCAAAATTCGGTTGAAAAGTGCCGGGTCATCTGGTTCTGGCAAGGGGTCGGATTTCTGGATTGCACGCTTGATCGCATCGTCCAGCGCTGGGTCACCGGTACTCTTCACAAGCCGTACATTGAGCACCACGCCGCCCGTCGCCTGCGTGACCTCAAACACGGCCTCGGGGTTACCACTGGCAGAAAGTGGGAGCACGATATTGGCTTTTACCTTTCCTTGAATTTTGGCTTTATAGGCGGCCATCGTGCGGTTGCGTGCCGCCGCGTTGGCCTCCTGACGCAGCAGCGCCGCCTCCCGCGCGCGCTGGGCGTCCATCGCCAGCAACTCGTCCATGCGGCTGCTCTCGATGGCCTTGGCGCGATCGGGCGGCGTCGGCGCAGGCTTCTTTTGCGGCTTGGGTTCCGGTTTGGGCGCGGGCTTCGGTGCAGGTTTCGGCACCGGCTTGGGCTCCGGCTTCGGCTCCGGTTTTTTCTCCGGCACCTTGATGTCCGGGGCTTTGGGCGGCGGTGGCGGCGCCGGCTTGGGTTCCGGCTTGGGTTCCAGTTTGGGTGCGGGTTTCGGTTCCGGGGCCGGCGCAGGCTTGGGGGCCGCCGGTTTCGGTGGTGGCGCCGGGGTGATGGCGGGCTGGGACACCAGGCTGACCTGTACGGCCGCCGGCGGCTCGCTCTGCCAGCGCACACCGAAAAAGAGGAAAGCCGCCAGTGCCAGATGCACTAACAGAGCCAGTGCGACTGAGGCCCACTGGGCGGGGTCGCGGCGTTGCTGCGCGGCGTTCATTTCTTGCGCGCGGGTCCTGTGTCGCCGCGTTGCACCAGCAGGCCGATCTTGTCGATGCTGGCGCTTTGGAGCTGGCTCATGACTTTGAGGACATCGTCGTAGCTGGCTTTGCCATCGCCGGCGATCAGCACCGGACGCGGCTGGGCGGCCTGGACCTGCGCGATGATTGTGGCCAGATCCAGAGACTGCACGTCGGCCTTGTCGCGCAGTTTCAGCGCGCCGTCGGCGCCGACCTCGATCTGCAGCGGCTCGGCCGGCACTTCGGAGGCCTTGCCGACGCTGGGCAGGTCGACGCTGCCGGTCTGGATCATCGGCGCGGTGACCATGAAGATGACGAGCAGTACCAGCATCACGTCGATGTAGGGCACGACGTTGATCTGGTTCATGAGGCGGCGGTTGCGGGCCATGACGGAACTCAGCGCAGCTGGCGGTGCAGGATGTTGGAGAACTCTTCCATGAAGCTCTCCAGGCGGATCGACAGGCGGTCGATGTCGTGCGCGAAGCGGTTGTAGGCGACCACCGCGGGGATTGCGGCGAACAGGCCGATGGCGGTGGCGACCAGCGCTTCGGCGATGCCGGGGGCGACGTGGGCGAGGGTCGCCGACGAGACGTTGGACAGGCCGCGGAAGGCGTTCATGATGCCCCACACGGTGCCGAACAGGCCGACGTAGGGCGACACCGAGCCGACCGAGGCGAGGAAGGCCAGGTGCGCTTCGAGCTCGTCCACCTCGCGCTGGTAGGTGGCGCGCATCGCGCGGCGGGCGCCGTTGACGATGGTGCCGTGGTCGGCGTTCTTGGCGCGCAGTTTGGTGAACTCGCGGTAGCCGGATTCGAAGATGCGCTCCATCGGGCCGGTGTTGTGGCGGTCGTGGCTGGCGCTCTCGAACAACTGGTTGAGGTCGCCGCCGCTCCAGAAGCTGCGCTCGAAGGCGAGGCTCTTGCGGCGCGCGCGGCCGATCGAGAACCATTTGCGGAAAATCCAGTACCACGACATGAAGGACACCACGGCGAGCAGTGCCATGACGAGCTTGACCAGCAGGCTGGCTTCGGCGATGAGCGACAGAATCGACAGGTCTTGCGTGATCGGCATGGTCAGCTTTGCGGGGGGAGCGTTTCAATGATGGTGGCGGGAATGGCTGCCGGGCGACCGCGGCGGGTGTCGAGGCAGGCAACAGTGACCGTGGCCGCAAACAGGAGTTCCTGCCCGCGGCAAATTTGTTGGGTAAAGCTGAGGCTGGCGCGGCGTAGGGTGTCGACGCGGGTGGTGACGCTCAGCACATCGTCGAGCCGCGCGGGTTTGAGATAGTCGCCGTGCACGGTGCGCACCACGAAGGCGATGCCGCTGTCGTCGATGAGGGCTTGCTGGTCGAAGCCGCGCTCGCGCAGCCACTCGGTGCGGGCGCGTTCGCAAAATCGCCAGTAGCTGGCGTAATAGACCACGCCGGCGGCATCGGTATCTTCGTAATAAACCCGAATGGAAAGTGCGCGGCACCCGGTCGGGCGTGGCGGCGTGGGAAGTGCAGAGGCATGCATCGCGATATTTTAGCCGTAAGCGCCATCCCGTTTACGACTTTACGCGGCACGATTGCTTAACAAATTCTCTCAAGTTGGGCGCATTTTCTGACGAACGTCTGTCATGCTGTCGAGAGTATTCGCCGGTGCTATGCTCTGGGCTGCATTTGTCGGCGGGTTGTGACGAGGGGAATGCGGTCGTGGTTGGACCAACACATAAAAAAACATCGACAGGCGGGGCGTCGAAGGCGCCGCGCTCTGAATTGTCGACGCTCGATTTTGGTGCGGCCGGCGGCGACGTTGCGCGCGCGCTGGCGGCGTGCGCCGACAAGATGGAAGTGCACGAAGGCGGCGACGCGTTTGGCGTGGTGTCGGAAGAGGCCGCGGTGCTCTATGCCAATGGCCAGAACGATGCCGCCGCCGGGGTGCTGTCCGGTTTCGTCGCCACCCTGCCGGACGGGCAGGGCGAGTTCATGTGGCTCATGCTGCTCGATCTCTACAAGCTGACCGGGCAGCGGGCATCGTTCGACGAACATGTCATTGCCTATGCGCGCAGTTTCGAAAAATCGCCGCCGCCGTGGGATGTCGAAGACGCGCCGGCGGCACGGCCCAAATCCAGCACGCCGACGGTTGCCATGGGCGCAGCCCTGAACGAGCAGCTCGCCAAGCAGTTCGCGCGGGTGCGCGAGACGGCGCAGAAAAGCGGGGCGGTGCGCATCGACCTGTCGCGCCTGCGCTCGGCTGACGAAGCCGGCTGCCAGATGCTGCGCGAGCTGGTCTCCGATCTGAAGCGCAGTGCGGTGTCGGTGCGTCTGGCGGGCTGCAGCGCAGTGGCCAACATGCTCGGCGGCCAGGTGATGGCCGGGCGGCGCGAAAATCGCAACATGTGGTTGTTGTTGCTCGACATGTTGCAGCACACCGACGACATCGACCGCTTCGAGGAAGTGGCGGTCGACTACGCGGTGACCTTCGAGGAGTCGCCCCCGTCGTGGGAGCCGCCGACCATGGAGGCGCTGGTGACCACCACCGCCGAGCTCGAATCCGCGGTGCGCATGGATCAAGGCTTCGTGCTGGAGGGCGACGTGCTGGGCGCCAGTGCCGACAGCATTCGCCAGCTGGCGGCGTTTGCCGCCAACCATTCGAGCATCGAGGTCGATTGTTCGCGCCTGCGGCGGATGGATTTCGTGGCCGCCGGCTCGCTGTTCAACGTGCTCGCCACGCTGCAGACGCAGGGCAAGCTGGTTACCCTCAAGCAGGTCAACGCCATGGTGGCGGCCTTGCTGCGGGTGATGGGCGTCGACCAGGTCGCGCAGTTGCAATTGCGGCGTTGATCCCCAACTAAACGTTTCCGGGGCATCGCGCGATGCCCGCCCACAGCCCCAAAGGCCCCAACAGCATGGAACAGTATCACGGCACCACCATCCTCTCGGTGCGGCGCGGGCGACGCGTCGCGCTCGGCGGCGATGGCCAGGTCACGCTCGGCAACATCGTCATCAAAGGCAGCGCGCGCAAGGTGCGGCGGATCTACCAGAACCGCATTCTGGCCGGCTTTGCCGGCGGCACGGCGGACGCGTTCACCCTCTTCGAGCGCTTCGAGGCCAAGCTCGACAAGCACCAGGGCAACCTGCTGCGCAGCGCGGTCGAGCTGGCCAAGGACTGGCGCACCGACCGCATGCTGCGCCGTCTCGAAGCGATGCTCGCGGTGGCCGACGAGGAGAACTCGCTGATCATCACCGGCAACGGCGACGTGCTCGAACCCGAGCAAGGCATCGTCGCCATCGGCAGCGGCGGGGCCTACGCGCAGGCGGCGGCGCAGGCGCTGCTCGAGAACACCGAGCTGGCGCCGGAGGAGATCGTCGGCAAGGCGCTGACCATCGCCGGCGACCTGTGCATCTACACCAACCAACATCACACCATCGAAGTGCTGGGCTGAACGACATGACGCAAATGACACCGCCGGAGATCGTCTCCGAACTGGACAAGCACATCGTCGGCCAGGCCCGCGCCAAGCGCGCCGTCGCCATTGCGCTGCGCAACCGCTGGCGGCGGGCGCAGGTCGAGGAGCCGCTGCGCAGCGAGATCACGCCCAAGAACATCCTCATGATCGGCCCCACCGGCGTCGGCAAGACCGAGATCGCGCGCCGTCTGGCGCGGCTGGCCAACGCGCCCTTCATCAAGATCGAGGCGACCAAGTTCACCGAGGTCGGCTACGTCGGCCGCGATGTCGAGACGATCATCCGCGATCTGGTCGAGATCGCCATCAAGGACGGCCGCGAGCGGGCCATGACCACGGTGCGCGACCGCGCCCTCGATGCCGCCGAAGACCGCGTCCTCGACGTGCTCCTGCCGCCGGCCCGGCCGGTGGGCTTCGGCGACGACACGCCGGCCGCGCCTGACAGCAGCACCCGGCAGAAATTCCGCAAGAAGCTGCGCGAGGGCGAGCTCGACGACAAGGAGATCGAAATCGAGCTGTCCGCCGCGCCGATGGGCGCCGAGATTTTTGCCCCGCCGGGGATGGAGGAGCTCACCCAGCAACTGCAGGGCATGTTCAACACCATGGGCAATGCGCGCAAGAAGACGCGCAAGCTGCCGATCCGCGAGGCCCTCAAGCTGCTGGCCGACGAAGAGGCCGCGCGCATGGTGAACGACGAGGAGGTCAAGGCCGCGGCGGTGCAGGCGGTCGAGCAAAACGGCATCGTCTTCCTCGACGAGCTCGACAAGGTCGCCTCGCGATCCGAAATGCAGGGCGCCGACGTGTCGCGCCAGGGCGTGCAGCGCGACCTGCTGCCGCTGGTCGAAGGCACCACGGTGAGCACCAAGTACGGCATGATCAAGACCGATCACATCCTGTTCATCGCCAGCGGCGCCTTCCACCTCGCCAAGCCGAGCGACCTGATCCCCGAGCTGCAGGGGCGTTTCCCGATCCGCGTCGAGCTCGACTCGTTGTCGGTCGACGACTTCGAGCGCATCCTCACCAGCACCGACGCCTGCCTGACACGCCAGTACGAAGCGCTGCTGGCGACCGAGGGGGTGACGATCGACTTCCGCCCCGAGGGCGTGCGACGCCTCGCCGAGATCGCCTTTCAGGTCAACGAGACCACCGAGAACATTGGCGCGCGGCGCTTGTACACGGTGATGGAAAAGCTGCTCGAAGAGATGTCCTTCGATGCCGGTCGCGCCGGGGTTTCGCAACTCGAGATCACCCCGGCCTATGTCGATCAGACACTCGAAGCGGTGGCCGAGAGCGAAGATCTGGCGCGCTACGTGCTCTGACCCGTGCGCGGGCGATGGTCGAAAAGAGCGCCGGGTGGCGCTCTTTTCTTGCCCGGTGTCCGCCAGGGCGTTGAACAATAGGGGCTAACCCCTGCATCTGCGGCCGCGCCGCGCGCGTAGAATCGGGGACATCTTTCCTGTCGTCAGGCGCCCGTCATGCTGCTTCGCATCGTCTCGATCCTGTTCCCGCTGTTCGCCATCGTCGCGGTCGGCTACGTGGTGGGCAAACGTGCGCGGCCGGACCTGTCGCACGCCAACAAGCTCAACATGGACGTGTTCGTGCCGGCGCTGGTCTTCGCCGCGCTGGCGAGCAAGCCCTTTCGCCCCGAGAACGACATCCCGCTGCTGCTCGCCACGCTGGCGATCGTGATCGGCTCGGGGCTGGCCGGCTGGGTGCTGGCGCGGGTGCTGGGCATTGCGCCCAAAACGCTGGTGCCGCCGATGATGTTCAACAACTGCGGCAACCTCGGCCTGCCACTGGCGGTGATCGCCTTCGGCGAAGCCGCGCTGGCGCCGGCGGTGGTGATGTTCATGGTCTCCAACCTGCTGCACTTCTCCTTCGGCGCGTGGCTGCTCGACCACCGCGTGCGCCTGCTGACGATCTGGAAGGTGCCGTCGGTGATGGCCACCTTCGCCGGGCTGGCGGTCGGCATGAGCGGCATCGCGGTGTGGGATCCGCTGCTGCTGGCGATCAAGATGCTCGGCGACATCTCGATTCCGCTGATGCTCTTCGGCCTCGGCGTGCGCCTCACCGATTCGCGCATCACCTCGGTCGGGCTCGGCATCTTCGGCGCGGTGGCGCGGCCGCTGATCGGCATGGCGATCGCCGCGCTGCTGTTGATGTTCGTCGATTTCCCGCCGCAGGAGCGCGCGCTGGTGCTGGTGTTCGGCGCGCTGCCGCCGGCGGTGCTGAACTACATCTTTGCCGAGCGCTACGATCAGGAGCCCGAAAAGGTGGCCTCGATGGTGTTGATCGGCAACGTGGCGGCGGTGGTGTTCCTGCCCATCGCGCTGGCCTTCGTGCTGCCCTGAGCGCGCTTTAGCCGCCGCGCGGGCTGCGCATCAGCACCAGTTCCTCGGCGCTGGTCGGGTGGACCGCCAGCGTGCGGTCGAGGTCGGCCTTGGTGGCGCCCATCGAGATCGCCACCGCCAGCGCCTGGATGATCTCGCCCGAATCGGCGCCGATCAGGTGCGCGCCAAGCACCGTATCGTTGTCAGCATCCACCACCAGCTTCATGTAGGCGCGCTCGGCGCGGCCGGCCAGGGTGTGCTTCATCGGCCGGAAGTCGGCCTCGAACACCGTCACCCGGTGGCCGGCGGCGAGGGCGTCGGGCTCGGACAGGCCGATGGTGCCGATCGAGGGCTGGCTGAACACCGCGGTGGCGATCAGCCGGTGGTCGACCACGCGCGGCGTGTTGCCGAACACGGTGTCGGCAAAGGCCCGCCCCTCGGCGATCGCCACCGGGGTGAGCGCCGCGCGGTCGGTCACGTCGCCGACCGCGTAGATGCTGGGCACGGTGGTGCACGAATCGGGGCTGACGCGGATCGCGCCGCTCTTGGCGTCGACTTCCACGCCGACCGCGTCGAGCCCGAGGCCCGCGGTGTTGGGCCGCCGGCCCAACGCGCTGAGCACCACGTCTGCCTCGATCACGGTGCCGTCCTTGGCGTGGCAGCGGATGCCGTTGGCGCTGCGTTCGAGTTTTTCGGGGGCGAAGCCGGGGTGCACCGCGATGCCGCGGTCGCGCATCGCGGTGGCCAGCCGGCCGCGGATGTCGTCGTCGAAGCCGCGCAGCGGCAGCTCGGCGCGGTAGGCCAGCGACACGTCGCTGCCCAGCCCGGCGAAGATGCCGGTGAATTCGACCGCGATGTAGCCGGCGCCAAGCACCAGCAGACGCCGCGGGAGGCTGGTCAGGTCGAGCAGTTCGTTGGACGAGATCGCCAGATCGAGGCCGTCGATGGGCGGGTGGCTGGGCGCGCCGCCGGTGGCGATGAGGAGGTGCCCGGCGCTGATCCGCCGGCCGCCGACCTCGACCGTGTGGGCGTCGACGATGCGCGCCTGCCCTTCGAGCAGGGTCACGCCGCCGTCGGCCAGCATCTTGCGGTAGATGCCTTCGAGGCGCGCGGTTTCGGCGTTCTTGGCGGCGGTGAGCGCGGCGAGGTCGAAGTCCGGCGGCGACACGCTCCAGCCAAAGCCGGCGGCGTCGGCGAAGGCGTCGGAAAACTGCGACGCGTACATCATCAGCTTTTTCGGCACGCAGCCGCGGATCACGCAGGTGCCGCCGACGCGGTCGCCCTCGCAGATGGCGACCCGCGCGCCATGCACGGCGGCGCGGCGGCTGGCGGCAACCCCGCCGGAGCCGGCGCCGATGGTGACGAGATCGAAATCGTATGACGACATGGTGCGCTCCCGGGTGATTGGTTTGAGAGCGAGTGTATCAGTCGTCCGCCAAGCTCAGCGCCGTGCGCGAGCCTTGCGGCGCAGGTGGACGATGCCGCCGATCAGCGCGGCCAGGGTCAGCGCGGCGATGAGCCATTCGCCGACGTGGATGCTCTGGTCGGTGTGGCCGGGGTGGGCCAGTGCGACGCTGGTGGCGAGCAGGCTGGCGCTGGCGGCGAGGAGGTGGTGACGTTTCATGGGAGCCTCTCTGGAGTCAGGCCGCCGCGGCGCGCAGCAGCCCTTCGGTGGTGATGAAGTGGATGATCTCCTCAAGCCCCTGCCCGGACTTGAGGTTGCTGAAGATGAAGGGGCGCGTGCCGCGCATCTTGCGCGCGTCGCGGTCCATCACGTCGAGGTCGGCGCCCACCAGCGGGGCGAGGTCGATCTTGTTGATCACCAGCAGGTCGCTCTTGGTGATGCCGGGGCCGCCCTTGCGCGGGATCTTGTCGCCGGCCGAGACGTCGATCACGTAGATCGTCAGATCCGACAGTTCGGGCGAGAAGGTGGCGGCGAGGTTGTCGCCGCCGGACTCGACGAACACGATCTCCAGCGTCGGAAAGCGCTGGTTGAGGCGGTCGACCGCTTCGAGATTGATCGAGGCGTCCTCGCGGATTGCGGTGTGCGGGCAGCCGCCGGTCTCGACGCCGATGATGCGCTCCGGGGCGAGCGCCTCGTTGCGCACCAGAAACTGGGCGTCTTCGGCGGTGTAGATGTCGTTGGTGACCACCGCGATGTTGTAGCGCTCGCGCAGGGCGCGGCACAGGGCCAGCGTGAGGGCGGTCTTGCCGGAGCCGACGGGGCCGCCGATGCCGACGCGAAGCGGTGCGTTGAGGGGCGTTGTCATGGTGTCTCTCAGGATCTGAACAGGCGTGAGTACTGGGTCTCGTGCTGGCTGCTGGCCAGCGCCAGACCCGGGGTGAAGTTGCTCCATTCGGCCTCGGGCAGGGTTTGCGCGCGCGCCGCGAGGGCGGGGATGCGCGCGCCCAGCGTGGCGAGCAGACGCTGCCCGGCGCTCTGGCCGAGCGGCACCACCTTGATCGCGGCGGTGACCTGGTTTTCCAGCCACGCCCACAGGTAGGCCGGCAGCGCCTGATCGAGCGGGATCGACCAGGCCGCCGCGGCGGCCATCCAGGCGGTGGGAAAGGCCGGGGTGTCGATCGCCTGCAGGCGCGGCACCGCGCCGGGGCACGCGGCAAAGGCGTCGAGGGTGGTGAGCAATCGGGTGAGCGAGTAGCCCATCTGCACCGTTTCGGCGCGCAGTTCGCGGGTTTCGCGGCTGGCGAGGAAGTCTTCGTTGAGCTGCGCCAGTCGCGCGTCGTCGCCGGCGCGCCAGGCGCTGTGCAGCGCCGCGGCGAGCGGCGCCTCGAAGCGCGCCAGCGACTCGCGCAGCACGTCGCCGATCCACTGCGCGGCTTCGTCTTCGGTGGTGACGCGGCCCGATTCGGCCGCCCACTCCAGCCCCTGCGAATAGGTGTAGGCCCCCACCGGCAGGGCCGGGGTGGTGAGTTGCAGCAGGCGGATCAGGGCCAGGCTCATGCGCTTTTGCGGTACTCGTGAATGCGTGGGCCGCGGCGTTCGCGGGGGCCGCTGTCGTGATGGTGGCCGTGATTGTGGCCGGCGCCATAGGCGCCCGCTTCGGGTTCGAAGGGGGCGTCGAGGTGGCGTACGGTGCAGCCCAGCCCGAGCAGCATTTCCTCGAGCACGTGGTCGGCCGCCAGGCGCAGCCAGCCGCCGCGCATGTTGCAGCCGACCTGCACCGGCACGTGGCGGTTGCCGAGGTGGTAGGCGGCGCGGGTGAGGTCGAGTGCGTTGTCGCACGCCGCCTCGATCAACGCTTCGGGGGCGGCGACCACTTCGACGATGCCGCCGTCGCTGCTGAGCAGGCGCTGACCGCCGCGCAGCACGGTGCCGCGCGGCAGGAACAGGCCGACGTCCTCGCCGCTGTCGAGCGTGGTGCGCAGCCGACTCTTGGTGCGGAAGTCGAAGCTCAGGGTGAGCGTGTTGGTGGTGTCGTCGGGACCATCGTAGAGATGTTCGATCAAGAGCATGGGCGATCCCTCAGAACAGGAAGTAGCGTTGCGCCATCGGCAGCACGTCGGCCGGCTGGCAGGTGAGCAGCACGCCATCGGCGCGCACCGCGTAGGTTTCCGGGTCCACGTCGAGCTGCGGCATCCACGCGTTGTGCACCATGTCGGCCTTGCGCACGCCGCGCACCCCCCGGACCGCGATCAGCGGTTTGGCCAGCCCGAGTGGGTCGAGCGCGCCGCTGGCCAGCGCGGCCTGCGAGGTGAAGGTGACGGCGGTTTGCAGGGCGCCGCCGAAGCTGCCGAACATCGGCCGGTAATGCACCGGCTGCGGGGTGGGGATCGAGGCGTTGGGGTCGCCCATCGCGGCGGCGGCGATCATCCCGCCCTTGACGATGAGGCTCGGCTTGACGCCGAAGAAGGCCGGCCGCCACAGCACCAGATCGGCCAGCTTGCCGGGCTCGATCGAGCCCACTTCGTGCGCGATGCCGTGGGTCAGCGCCGGGTTGATGGTGTATTTGGCGATGTAGCGCTTGACGCGGAAGTTGTCGCTGCGCGCCGTGTCCTCGGCCAGCGCGCCGCGCTGCACCTTCATCTTGTGGGCGGTCTGCCAGGTGCGGATGATGACCTCGCCGACCCGCCCCATCGCCTGCGAGTCGGAGCTCATCATCGAGAAGGCGCCCAGGTCGTGCAGGATGTCTTCGGCGGCGATGGTCTCGCGGCGGATGCGCGACTCGGCAAAGGCCACGTCTTCGGCGATCGCCGGGTCGAGGTGGTGGCACACCATCAGCNNCGAGATGCTCGTCGATGGTGTTGACCGTGTACGGCCGGGTCGGGTTGGTCGAGCTGGGCAGCACGTTGGCCAGCCCCGCCAGCTTGATGATGTCCGGCGCGTGGCCGCCGCCGGCGCCCTCGGTGTGGAAGGTGTGGATGCAGCGGTCCTTGAAGGCCGCCGCGGTGTGCTCGACAAAGCCGGATTCGTTCAGCGTGTCGGTGTGGATCGCCACCTGTACGTCCATCTGCTCGGCCACCGACAGGCAGGTGTCGATCGCCGCCGGGGTGGTGCCCCAGTCCTCGTGCAGCTTGAGGCCGATCGCGCCGGCGCTGACCTGCTCGGCCAGCGCCGCCGGCAGGCTGGCGTTGCCCTTGCCGAGAAAGCCGAGGTTCATCGGGAAGGCGTCGGCCGCCTGCATCATCTTGTGGATATGCCACGGCCCCGGCGTGCAGGTGGTGGCGTAGGTGCCGGTGGCCGGCCCGGTGCCGCCGCCGAGCATGGTGGTGACGCCGCTCATCAGCGCCTCCTCGATCTGCTGCGGGCAGATGAAGTGGATGTGCGCGTCGATGCCGCCGGCGGTGACGATGTTGCCCTCGCCGGCGATGACTTCCGTGCCCGGGCCGATGGGGATCGTCACCCCCGGCTGGATGTCCGGGTTGCCGGCCTTGCCGATGGCGCTGATGCGGCCGCCCTTGATGCCGATGTCGGCCTTGACGATGCCCCAGTGGTCGAGGATCAGCGCGTTGGTGACGACCGTGTCGGCCACCTCGGCCGACAGCCGCTGGCTCTGGCCCATGCCGTCG
>JAGRFQ010000004.1:44139-46648 GCA_020445945.1 Rhodocyclaceae bacterium | reverse complement strand
CCGCCGAACTTCACCTCTTCGCCGTGGATGGTGTAGTCCTTCTCGACCTCGATCCACAATTCGGTGTCGGCCAGCCGCACCCGGTCGCCGACCGTGGGGCCGAACATCTCGGCGTAGGCGCGGCGGGAAATTTTTGCGGTCATGTCAGGTCTCCTGCCGGGCCGCCCCAGAGGCGGCCTGTGGCCCCTCGAGGGGCAATGAATAAGATGGGCGAGGGGGCTGCCCGCCCGCTCGCCGGGCCGCCCCAAGGGCGGGCGCGGCCCCCTCGGGGGGCAGCGAACGAAGTGAGCGTGGGGGCATTACAACGCTCCCATGATCTGGCCGTTGAAGCCGTACACTTTCCGCTCGCCCGCCAGCGCCACCAGCTCCACCGTGCGCGCCTGCCCCGGCTCGAAGCGCACCGCTGTGCCGGCGGCGATGTTGAGGCGGAAGCCGCGCGCTGCGGTGCGGTCGAAGCTGAGCGCCGGGTTGGTCTCGAAGAAGTGGTAGTGCGAGCCCACCTGCACCGGCCGGTCGCCGGTGTTGGTCACTTCGAGGGTCACGGTCGCGCGGCCGGCGTTGAGCTCGATCTCGCCGTCCAGGGTCTCCATTTCGCCGGGAATCATGCGTCCGCCTCCTTAAATGATCGGGTTGTGAACGGTGACCAGCTTGGTGCCGTCGGGAAAGGTGGCCTCGACCTGGATCTCCGGAATCATCTCCGCCACCCCGTCCATCACCTGATCGCGGCCCAGCAGCGTGGTGCCGTGGCTCATCAGCTCGGCCACCGTGCGCCCGTCGCGCGCGCCTTCGAGAATGCCGGCCGACAGATAGGCCACCGCTTCCGGATAGTTGAGCTTGAGGCCGCGCGCCATGCGTCGTTCAGCGAGCAGCGCGGCGGTGAAAATCAGCAATTTGTCTTTCTCGCGGGGGGTCAGTTCCATCGTCGATCCTCAGGTGTTCCAGATGCGGGGGCGTTGGGCCGGCCGGCCGGCGAGCGCCGGGCGCAGCACCGACCACAGGTGTTCGAACCACGCCCGCCCGGCCTCCACGCTGTCGCCCAGATAGCGCGCGACGAGCAGGTCGGGGAGCAGGCTCAGCGCGCCGTCGCCGCGGCGCGGGCGCAGCGCCCGGCAGGCCGCCACCAGCGCCGCGTCGAGCCCCGGCCCCAGCGCCAGCAAGGTGCCGCTGACCGGTTGGCCGGCGAGCCCGGCGGGGGCATGCAGCAGCGTGCCGCCGCCGTCGATCCGGCCTTGTTCGCGCCACACCGTGCGGCCGGCGACGCGAATGCGTGTGCTCTGGGCGTAGTGCCCGGCGGTAAAACGCTCGCCGCCGCCGTGGCGGCCGAAAGCGGTCATTTCCATGCCGATGTAGCGTGCGTCTGCGGCGAGTTCGACGCGGGTGTCGAGGCGTGCGCGGGCGCGGTCGAAGACGATGTTCTCCTGCGGCAGCCATTCGCAGATGCCGCCGGCGGCGACGCGCAGGGTCTGGGTCAGGGCGGCTGTGGCGCCGTCGCTGCGATACCACTTGCCGGCGCCGGGGGTGGTGATCAGGGCATGGGCGGCCGGCCCGATGTCGGCTTCGATCGTCAGCGCGTCGCCGCCGGCGATGCCGGCCGGCGGGTGGAGGACGATGGCGTGGCACACCGCGTCGCCTTCCGGATACAGCGCTTTTTGCAGTCGCAGCGGGCCGCAATGCGCGCGCCGCACCAACACCGAGCGCGCGCCACGGCGTTCAACGCCGAGCGCCAGCCGCGCAAGCCACGGCGCCGGATGGGGCGTCGATTGCAGTGGGTCGGCGGTCAGCGGAGCGTTCATGGCCTTGGCATTGCAACAAGCGGGCCAGTTTGCATGTGGCGACCATGCAAACCGCGCGCCGGGCCAAAAGACGCGGGTCGAGCGGCACCATGCTGGTGCGCGCGAATGGCGGGCTCGCGCGCAAAATGCACCAATATGGCGACGCTGCCGTGCCTGCGCTCTGCTTTGGTGCATTGTGACGTTGTCATGATTTTCCGGCGCTCGCCCGCTCAGCCGCGTGGATGGTGCACCGCGTGCAACTGCTTGAGCCGCGCGCGGGCCACGTGGGTATAGATCTGGGTGGTCGAGATGTCGGCGTGGCCGAGCAGCAGTTGCACCACGCGCAGGTCGGCGCCGTGATTGAGCAGGTGGGTGGCGAAGGCGTGGCGCAGGGTGTGCGGCGACAAGGCGCTGCCGGCGATGCCGGCCTGTGCGCCGTAGCGTTTGATGAGCCGCCAGAACATCTGCCGGCTCATCGCCGCGCCGTGCCGGGTGACGAACACCGCGTCGCTCTGGCGGCCGGCCAGGATTGCGCCGCGCGCCTCGCGGTCGTAGTCGGCGAGCCAGTCGCTGGCCTGTGCGCCGATCGGCACCAGCCGCTCCTTGCTGCCCTTGCCGAGCACGCGCAGCACGCCGTCGTTGAGGCTGATCTCGAAGCGCCGCAGGCCGACCAGCTCGGAGACGCGCAGGCCGGTGGCGTAGAGCAGTTCGAGCATCGCCTTGTCGCGCAGGCCCAG
>JAGRFQ010000004.1:0-44097 GCA_020445945.1 Rhodocyclaceae bacterium | reverse complement strand
AGCGTCGCCGGAAAGCGCGGCGCGGGCATCGGCGGGTCGAGCGCCGCGCTGGGGTCGGCGGCGATCCGCCCGTCGCGCAGCAGGCGCTGGAAGTAGCGTCGCCAGGCGCTGAGCAGGCGGCGCTGGCTGGCCGGTTTGGCGTGCCGGCTGAAGTCGGCGAGGTAGGCCTGCAGATGCGCGCTGGTGGCGGCGGGGGGCGCGCAGCCGGCGTGTGCGTGCAGCCAGCGGGCGAAGCCGGCGAGGTCGCGGCGATAGGCGTCCAGCGTGTTGCGCGCCAGCCCGTCTTCGAGCCACAGCCCGTCGCAGAAGGCGTCCAGCTCGGCGGCGGTGGCCGGGGCGAGCGCGCTCAGCGCCGCGCTTCGTGCGCCAGCAGCCATTGCTTGGTGTCGAGCAGGTAGCCGTCGCGGGCGTGGGCGAAGCCGCCGAGCGCGGCCTGTGCGACGACGCGGTGGCAGGGCACCACCACCGGAAACGGGTTGGCGCCGCAGGCCTGGCCGACCGCGCGCGCGGCACTGGCCAGCTCGGCCGCCAGCGCGCCGTAAGCGCGCATCTTGCCGCAGGGGATGGCGCGGATGGCGGCCCACACGCGGCGCTGGAAATCGGTGCCGGCGGGTTTGAGCGGCAGGTCGAAGGGTGTGCGCGGATCGTCCAGATACGCGCCAAGCTGCTCGGCCGCGCGCTGCGCCAGCGCGTTGCGCGCTGCGTGCGCCGGCGTGCCGGGCGGCAGGAAGGCGATCTCGGCGAGCGCGTCGCCGTCGACGCGCACTCCCAGCGCGCCAAAGGGCGCGGCGACGATGGCGTCGAAAGTCGGTGCGTTCACGGCGCCGTGCCGCCGAGCAGCGATTGCTTGAGATCGGCCTGCGCGGGCGCCTCGCCGAGCCAGACCTTGAGCAGCGCGTCGGAAAAGTCCCGCCCTTCGATCGCCTCGCCGAGCGGCGCGCCATTGACGCGCACCGCGGTGCCGCGGTCGGGCACGAAGTCGATGCCGATGCGGGTGCCTTCCTTCGCCTCGCCAAGCGTCAGCATGGTGGCGGTGAAGCGGTCGATGCGCGGCTGCATCGCCGTCAGCGCGGTGGCGTCGAGGTTCTTGCGCAGTCCGTCGGCCAGCGCCTCGGCCAGTTGCGCGGCGGTCAGCTCGCGCAGGGTGACGATGTCGATCCGGCGCGCGCCCGGCATGGCCAGCACCGCCGCGGTGTCGCGCGCGGTGGCCGGCAGATACAGGGCCATGGCGTAGACCTTGAAGAAGAATTTGGTGCGAACTCCGGCGCCGTTGAGCACCAGCGCGTGCTCGCCAAGGCGGCTGCGATCGTCGAATTTGACGCCGGCGACATCGGTCGCGGCGTGGGCCGTGGCGATCAGGAGGCAGGCGCACAGGGCGCCGAGAAAGGCTTTCATGATCCGTCTCCGCAAAAAAACGAGCGCTCGCTGCCCCTGTTCAGCGAACGCTCATCCTAGGCGTTTCCCGCGAGCGAGGCAAAGAATCAGCGCCGGATCTGGCCCTCGCCGAACACGATCCACTTCTGGCTGGTGAGCCCCTCCAGCCCCACCGGGCCGCGGGCGTGGATCTTGTCGGTGGAGATGCCGATCTCCGCGCCCAGCCCGTATTCGAAGCCGTCGGCGAAGCGCGTCGAGGCGTTGATCATCACCGAGGCGGAGTCGACCTCGCGCAAAAAACGCATCGCCGCGCTGTGATTTTCGCTGACGATGCTCTCGGTGTGGCCGGAGCTGTAGGTGTTGATGTGGGCGATGGCGGCGTCGAGGTCGGCCACCACCTTGACCGCGATGATCGGGGCGAGGAACTCCTCCGCCCAGTCGCTCTCCTGCGCGGCGTGGAGGTGCGCCGGGTCGATGCCGGCGTCGCGCAGGATCGCCACGCTGCGTTCGCAGCCGCGCAGTTCCACCCCGTGGGCGGCGAGGGCGCGACCGATGGCCGGCAGTTGCGCGTCGGCCACCGCGGCGTCGATCAGCAGCGACTCGGCGGTGTTGCAGGTGCCGTAGCGCTGGGTCTTGGCATTCTCGACGATCGCCAGCGCCTTGGCGGGGTCGGCCGCGGCATGCACGTAGACATGGCAATTGCCGTCGAGGTGCTTGATGACCGGCACGCGGGCCTCGCGCGAGATGCGCTCGATCAGCCCCTTGCCGCCGCGCGGCACGATCACGTCGACGTATTCGGGCCGGCTGACGAGCTGGCCGACGGCGGCGCGGTCGGTGGTCTCGATGACCTGCACCGCGGTGTCGGGCAGGCCGGCGTCGCGCAGGCCGTCGCGCACGCAGGCGGCGATCGCCTGATTGCTGTGGATCGCCTCCTTGCCACCGCGCAGGATCGCCGCGTTGCCGGACTTGAGGCACAGCGCCGCGGCGTCGGCGGTGACGTTGGGGCGCGCTTCGTAGATGATGCCGATCACGCCGAGCGGCACCCGCATCTTGCCCACCTGAATGCCGCTCGGGCGGCGTTTCATGTCGCTGATCTCGCCCACCGGATCGGGCAGCGCGGCAATCTGCTCCAGCCCCTGCGCCATGCTCTCCACGCCGGCGGCGGTGAGCGTGAGGCGGTCGATCAGTGCGGCTTCGAGCGCGTCGGCGCGGGCCTGCGCCAGATCGGCGGCGTTGGCGTCGAGCAGCGCCGGCTGGCGCGCGCGCAGGTGGCCGGCAATGGCCCGCAGGGCGGCGTTCTTGGCTTCGGTTGACGCGGCGGCGATGCGTCGCGACGCGGCGCGGGCGTTGCGCCCCACCGTGTCCATGTAGGCTTCGATATCCATGATGCTGTGGCTAGATTCAGGGCAAAGAACAAGGCTACCGCAACTTTGTGGGTGGCGGCAAAACGGCGCTGCGGGCGGGCTGCGTCAGGCCGACGGACGGGCGCACAGGCGCAGGGTGAGGCCCAGGCACTCGTCCCACACCGCGCCGCGGGCGAGCCCCTTGATGATCCGGTCGATGCGCGCGGCGTGGGCCAGCGCGGCGCGCGCGGCGGCGGGGCTGATCCGCGCCAGCGCGCGTTGCAGCGCGTTGCGTCGCCGGTCGTCGAACACGCGCTCGGCCTTGAATGCGGCGGCCAGTGGCTGACCGCTGGCCTGGGCGGCGTGCAGCCGCGCCAGCGTGCGGATCTCGTTGGCCAGCGTCCACAGCACCAGCGGCGGCGCGGTGCCCTCGCCGGCGAGCCCTTCGAGCAGCCGGCTGCAGCGCCCGGCGTCGCCGTCGAGGGCGGCCATGCGCAAGGTGTCGACGCTGTAGCGGGCGACATCGAGCACCGCGTCGCGCACCGCGTCGAGGCTCAGTTCGCCCGGCGGGTGGAGCAGCGCGAGCTTTTGCAACTCCTGATGGGCGGCGAGCAGGTTGCCCTCGACGTGATCGGCGATGAAGGCCAGCGCGTCGGCCGGGGCGGACTGCTGCTGCGCCGACAGGCGCTGCGCGATCCAGCGCGGGAGCTGTTCGCGCGGCGGCGCGTTGCATTCGACCATCGCTGCGTGCTTGCCGAGCGCGACGAACCACGCCGTCTTGCGCGCCGCCCAGTCGAGCTCGGGCAGGGTGACCAGGGTGACGACGTCGTCGGCGAGCGTCGGCGTGCGCTCGGCCAGTTGCTTGAGCGCCTCGCCGCCGTCCTTGCCGGGCTTGCCGTTGGGGATGCGCAGGTCGAGCAGCTTGCGGCTGCCGAACAGCGACAGCGTGCCGGTCGACGCAAAGAGCGTCTGCCAGTCGAAGCCCGGGCCGCTGATCAGAATCTCGCGCTCGTCGAAGCCCTGGCGGCGCGCGGCGGCGCGGATCGCGTCGCCGGCTTCGAGCACCAGCAGGGGCGCGTCGCCGTGCAGCACATAGAGCCCGCCGGGCGGCTTTTCGAGGTGGCCGGCGAGGCGCTCCGGCGACAGGTTCATTGGCCGCTGCCGGCCGGGGCGTCGAGGCGCAGGGTGGCGAGGCGGCGCATCAACTGGCGCACCATGTCGTCGGCCATGTCGCGGTAGAGCAGCTCCTCTTCCTTTTCCTTGGCCAGCACCTGGCTGTCGCTGAAGGTCACTTCGCGGCGGATGGTGAGCGTCTGCGGCAGGCGCAGGGTGGTGCCGTCGCCGCGGTCGACGGCGTATTTGAGGGTGTAGAACAGGCGGTACTCGCGCGCCTTGCCGTCCGCGTTGAGGCTGAGGATGTCGCGTTCCTTGGTCAGCTGCAGGGTGCGGATGTTGACCTGCGCCGCTTTGGCGGTGTCGGTCACCGTCACCCCGTTGGCGCGCAGGTCGCGGCGCAGGCGCTTGAGCAAGGTGTCGTGCTCGCTGCCGTCGACGTAGGCCGTCGTGAAAGGCATGTCGATCGCGCCGCGCAGGCGGAAGCCGCAGCCGCCGAGGGTGGCGCCGAGCGTGGCGGCGAGGATGAAACGACGGCGGGAAAGATCAGTCACGGGCGGGCTCCGGCCTGACGTTCGGCCTGGTAACGGTCGTAAGAAACATCGGGGTGACTGCGCACCGGCTCGCCCGGCGCGCGCGCCTGGCGCTGCAGTTCGGCGCTGCGCAGCGCTTCGTAGCCGCCGCGCGTCGCGCAGCCGGCGAGGCCGGCCAGGCACAGCACGGCGATCAGCGTGCGGACCATGGCGCGGCGCCCGTCAGCACACCACATTGACGAGCCGGCCCGGCACCACAACGACCTTGCGTGCGGGCTTGCCGTCCATGAACTTGACCGCGGCCTCGTGCGCCAGCGCGGCTTTCTCGATCGCCTCGCGCGGCGCGTCGGCCGCTACGGTGAGGCTGCCGCGCAGCTTGCCGTTGATCTGCAGCACCAGTTCGATTTCGTCCTGCACCAGCGCGGCCTCGTCCACTTCCGGCCAGCCGGCGTCGAGGATGTCGTCGCCGAAGCCGCCCTCGCGCCACAGCGCGTGGGCGATGTGCGGGGTGATCGGGGCGAGTACGCGCAGCAGGATGGCGAGGCCTTCTTCGACCAGTTGCGCGTGGGCGGCGGGGGCGTCGGCCGGCGCTTTTTCGAGCGCGTTGAGCATTTTCATCGTCGCCGAGGCGACGGTGTTGAACTGGTGCTTGCCCAGGTCGTAGTTGGCTTGCTTGAGGTGGCTGTGGAGCTCGCGGCGTACGTCGGCGAGCGCGCCGGGCAGCGTCGCCGCGCGCTGGGCGGGCAGCGCGGGGCGGATCTCGGTGGCAAAGCGGTGGGCGAAGGCCCACACCCGGCGCAGGAAACGGTGCGCGCCCTCGACGCCGGAATCGGACCATTCGAGCTGCTGCTCCGGCGGGGAGGTGAAGATGATGAAGAAGCGCGCGGTGTCGGCGCCGTACTGGTCGACCAGCGCCTGCGGGTCCACGCCGTTGTTCTTCGACTTGGACATCTTCTCGGTGCCGCCGATGACCACCGGCTGGCCGTCGGCGCGCAGCGTGGCGGCGGTGACGCGGCCCTTGTCGTCGCGCGCGACGTCCACGTCGGCGGGGTTGATCCACTGCTTTTTGCCGTCGCCGCTTTCGCGGTAATAGGTGTCGGCGATGACCATGCCCTGGGTGAGCAGATTGGTGAAGGGCTCGGAGACCTCGGTGAGCCCTTCGTCGCGCATCGCGCGGGTGAAGAAGCGCGAATAGAGCAGGTGCAGGATGGCGTGCTCGATGCCGCCGACGTACTGGTCGACCGGCGCCCAGTGGTTGGCGCGCGCGTCGAGCATGGCCTCGGCGTTGTTGGCGCAGGCGTAGCGCAGGAAGTACCAGGACGATTCGACAAAGGTGTCCATGGTGTCGGTTTCGCGCCGCGCGGGGCGGCCGCAGGCCGGGCAGGTGCAGTCGTAGAATTCGGGCATGCGGGCCAGCGGCGAGCCGTGACCGGTGATTTCGACGTTCTCGGGCAGCACCACCGGCAACTGGGCGTCGGGCACCGGCACGTCGCCGCAATGGTCGCAATGCACCATCGGGATCGGGCAGCCCCAGTAGCGCTGGCGCGAGATGCCCCAGTCGCGCAGGCGGTATTGCACGCGCTTCTCGCCCAGCCCCTTGGCGGCGAGGTCGGTGGCGATGGCGTCGACCGCTTCCATCGAGCGCAGGCCGTCGTATTTGCCGGAATTGACCAGCTTGCCGTGCTCGGCGAACACGTCCTGCCAGTGCGACCAGGCCAGCGCTTCGGTGGCCGAGGCGCCGACCAGGATCGGCGCGCCGGCGCTGAGCTTGGCGCTGGCATCGTTGAAGACCGAGGATGCGGTATCGACCGCCTGCCCCCATTCGCCCGGCGCGATCACCGGGACGATCGGCAGGCCGTAGCCCTGCGCGAAGGCAAAGTCGCGCTCGTCGTGCGCCGGCACCGCCATCACCGCGCCTTCGCCGTAGCCCATCAACACGTAGTTGGCGACCCACACCGGCAGGAACTCGCCGCTGATCGGGTGCACCACGCGCAGGCCGGTGTCCATGCCCTTCTTCTCCATCGCCGCGAGGTCGGCCTCGGCGACGCTGCCGTGCTGGCATTCGGCGATGAAGGCGGCCAGCGCGGGGTTGTCCTGCGCGGCCTGCAGCGCCAGCGGGTGCTCGGCGGCCACCGCCACGTAGGTGGCGCCCATCAATGTGTCGGCGCGGGTGGTGAACACCTTGAGCACGCCGGCGGCGCCGATGGTTTCGAGGTCGTAGGGGAAGTGGATCTCGACCCCTTCGGAGCGGCCGATCCAGTTTTTCTGCATCAGCTTGACCTGCTCGGGCCAGCCCGGCAGATCGTCCAGCGCGGCCAGCAGCTCGTCGGCGTAGGCGGTGATCTTCATGTAGTACATGGGGATCTCGCGCTTCTCGATGAGTGCCCCGGAGCGCCAGCCGCGACCGTCGATGACCTGCTCGTTGGCGAGCACGGTCTCGTCCACCGGGTCCCAGTTCACGGTGCCGGCTTTCTTGTAGATCAACCCCTTGGCGTACAGCCGGGTGAACAGCCACTGCTCCCAGCGATAGTAGTCGGGCGCGCAGGTGGCCAGCTCGCGCGACCAGTCGATGCCGAAGCCGAGCCGCTTGAGCTGGGCGCGCATGTAGTCGATGTTGGCGTAGGTCCACTGCGCTGGCGGCACGTTGTGCTGGATCGCCGCGTTCTCGGCCGGCATGCCGAAGGCGTCCCAGCCCATCGGCTGCATCACGTTGTAGCCGCGCATGCGGTACATGCGGCTGATCACGTCGCCGATGGTGTAGTTGCGCACGTGCCCCATGTGCAGCTTGCCGGAGGGGTAGGGGAACATCGACAGGCAGTAGTATTTCGGCCGGTCGGCGTCCTCGGTGACCTCGAAGCTACGCGCTTCGGCCCAGAATTTCTGGGCGGCGGATTCAATCGTGGCGGGGTGGTACTTGTCTTGCATGGCGGCGTGCGGCTCGGCGGGCATGAAAGCGTCGCAGTATACCGCGAAGGACGGCGCTGAGACACGACGGCGCGCGCTGCCGCGGAGGCGACTAAGTGCCTGCGGGCGCGGTGTTTTTTACGGTGGCCGGCGGCGGTTTTCGGGGGAAAAAATAAAAAAAGGCACCCGGCCACTGGCCGGATGCCTAACTCCATCGAGGAGAGGGAGGGAGTCGGTACGCGCGACGCTAGGCGGCGCGCTGTGTCAGGTGGCAGAGGCGCTGCCAGGTGGCGCCGGCGCTGGTGAAGGTTTCCATCAGCGTCAGTGGCAGGCGCATCACGCGGTTGTGTCTGCGGAACAGGCCTGTCATGCCTGGTGCGCATAGCGTGGCGGCTTCGTCGTCGAGCAACTCAAGAAAGTTGTCGACGGCGGCGCCAAAGTATTCGGAGGTGCCAACCCAGCCAGTTTCCACGGTCGCCTTGCGGACGGCTTTGCGCCACAGGGCTTCGGCACGTTCGATCGGCACCCCGGCTTTGCGGGCATACCACGGCAGTAGTTTGGGCGAGTTCATTGCTGTACTCCTTCGGCCGAATCTCGGCTCTCATCATGTTCAAGTGTCTTGTGGACGACTTGTTCTCTCTGTTGTGCTGCGTAGCAGCAGGATGTTGCCTCTACTTGCGACTTGATAGTATCGGTGTTTCAAACACTTGTCTGTTAAAAACATCAACATTTTGTTGCAGCGCACAAATTTACCTTATCCAAATGGTCGGGCTTTGGCAAGCCCTTGTCCGCCGAGTGGCAGCAGGGTCTGAAGCCGTGCGGCGAGGCGGGTAGAATGCGGGCAAAAGGAGTCCCAATGGCCGATTTGCTCGCATCGCTGAACCCCGAACAGACCCAGGCAGTCACGCTGCCGCCGCAGCACGCCTTGATTCTGGCGGGGGCGGGGTCAGGCAAGACGCGGGTGCTGACCACGCGGATCGCGTGGCTGGTGGAGACCGGGCAACTCGATCCGCACGCGGTGCTGGCGGTCACGTTTACCAACAAGGCCGCCAAGGAAATGCTGGCGCGACTGTCGGTCATGCTGCCGATCAGCCTGCGCGGCATGTGGATGGGGACGTTTCACGGTTTGTGCAATCGACTGTTGCGTGCACACCACAAAGACGCGGGTTTGCCGGCCTTGTTCCAGATTCTCGACTCGGCGGACCAGCTGGCGAGCATCAAGCGCCTGCTCAAAACCCTGAATGTGGATGACGAAAAGTACCCGCCGCGCGAGCTGCAGCATTTCATCAATGCGCAGAAGGAGCAGGGCGTGCGTGCCGCCGCGGTCGAGGCCTACGACGACTTTACGCGGCGGCGGGTGGCGTTGTATGCCGAGTACGAGGCGCAATGTCAGCGCGAGTCGGTGGTCGATTTCGCCGAGCTGCTGCTGCGTACCTATGAGTTGCTGACCCGCAACGAGCCGGTGCGGCGCCATTACCAGCGCCGTTTTCGCCACATTCTGGTCGATGAGTTCCAGGACACCAACGTGCTGCAGTACCGCTGGCTCAAGCTGCTCGCCACAGGGGATGCCGATACGCCGGGCGCGTGCCTGTTCTGCGTCGGTGACGACGACCAGTCGATCTACCGTTTCCGGGGCGCCGAGGTGGGCAACATGCTGGCCTTCGAGCGCGAGTTCAAGGTGCCCAACGTGATCCGGCTGGAGCAGAACTATCGCTCCTGCGGCAACATCCTCGATGCCGCCAACGCGATCATCGCCCACAACACGCAGCGCCTCGGCAAGCAGTTGTGGACCGATCGGGGCGAGGGCGAGCCGATCCGCGTGTATCAGGCGTTTACCGATCTGGACGAGGCGCGCTGGGTGGTCGACGAGGTGCAGTCGCTGGTGCGCGACGGCATGTCGCGCGCCGACATCGCGCTGTTGTACCGCTCCAACGCGCAGTCGCGGGTGCTGGAGCATCAGCTGTTTTCGGCCGGCGTGTCCTACCGGGTGTATGGCGGCTTGCGCTTTTTCGAGCGCCAGGAGGTCAAGCACGCGCTGGCCTATCTGCGCCTGATCGCGAACCCGGACGACGACACGGCCTTCGCGCGGGTCGCCAATTTCCCGACCCGCGGCATCGGCGCGCGCTCGATGGAGGCCTTGCAGGACGCGGCGCGCACCTTCAACGGCAGCCTGTACGGCACGGTGCCGCATCTTTCCGGCAAGCCGCGCAAGGCGCTCGAACCCTTCGTTGCGCTGATCGAGCAGCTGCGCCAGCAGACCGCCGGGCTGCCGCTGCCCGAGGCGGTGGAGCACGTGCTCGACGGCTCGGGGTTGCGCGTGCACTACCTCAGCCTGAAGGAAAAGGACGGTCGCGAGCGCCTCGAGAACCTCGACGAGCTGATCAGCGCGGCCAACAACTTCGTGGCCGAAAACGAGGCGCCAACGGCCGGGGCAGACCATCCGCTGCTGGCGGACTTCCTCGCCCACGCTTCGCTCGAAGCCGGCGACCACCAGGCCGATGCGGGCGAAGACGCGGTGCAGCTGATGACCGTGCACGCGGCCAAGGGGCTGGAGTTCGATGCGGTGTTCCTGAGCGGGGTCGAGGAGGGCTTGTTTCCGCATGAGAACAGTGCGCGTGAGGTCGACGGGCTGGAGGAGGAGCGTCGCCTGATGTACGTGGCGGTCACCCGCGCGCGCCGGCGGCTGTACGTGTCGCTGGCGCAAAGCCGGATGCTGCACGGCCAGACGCGCTACTGCGTGCGCTCGCGCTTTCTCGACGAGATCCCGGTCGGGCTCACCAAGTGGTTGAGCCCGGCGCAGCCGGTTCGCGCGGTGCAGGAGCGGTCGGGCGCTTACGCCACGCCGCGCGCGTCGAGTGTGCACGCACGGGGCGCGCCGGCGCGCGACCTGGGCGGTTTGCGCATTGGTCAGGCGGTGCAGCACGCACGCTTCGGCGTGGGCACCATCGTGTCGGCGGAAGGCAGTGGGGCGGATGCGCGGGTGCAGATCAACTTCGGCCCGCAGGGCATGAAGTGGCTGCTGCTTGGCGTGGCCAAGCTCGATCCGGTGTAGGTGCGGGCTATTCGGGGGCGAGGATGCGCTGCAGCAGGCGGCGCACCGTGCCGGGCTCGAAGGGTTTGTCGCAAATGCCGGACACGCCGGCTTCCTCGACCGCGGCGAGACGGCTGAAGTCGGACTCGCTGGTGACCATCAGGATCGGGACGCTGCGTTGCCAGCTTTGCTGGCGGATGTATTCGACCAGCTGGCGGCCATCCATTTCCGGCATGTTGTAGTCGGTGACCACCAGGTCGACCAGCGTGTCGTTGAGCACGCCGACGGCTTCGGCGCCGTCGCGGGCTTCGATGAAGTTGAGCACGCCGAGGTTTTCGAGCACCCGGCAGATGTATTTGCGCGAGTTGGCGCTGTCGTCGACCACCAGCACCTTGATCTCGTCGAGCGGCACCTCGACCTCGGTGAGGGCTTCTTCCGACAGCACGTCGAGCGTGGCGCTGAGCGCGCGCGACAGCTGTTCGTTGGTGAAGGGTTTGGGCACGATCCCGCAAATGCCCGACTGGCGCACCGGTTCGAGCGCCTGGGCGCGGGTTTCGCTCGAGACGAGAATGAAGGCGACCTCCGCCAGATACGGGTCGGCGTGCATGCGCTGAACCAGTTCGGTGCCCGACATGTCGGGCAGGTAGAGGGCGCTGATGACCACGTCGGGCCGGTGTTCGCACATCACCTGCATGGCTTCGGTGGCGCTGCGCACATGATGCGGCGTGGGCAGGCCGAGTGCCTCGCAAGCGTGCTTGATGAGCCCGCCCTGCATGGCCGATGGCTCGACGATCAGCGCGTTCAGTTCGCTGACGGTGAGGGTCGTCAACATCGGGGGGCTCCTCTGCGCAGGCTGTGTACCGCTTAGCGGCACGGCGCAGAAAAACTTTCGCCCGTGGCGGGGTCAGGTGCCGTAGGTGCGCGCCAGCGAATCGTGGAGTGCGACGAATTCCTGCGACAGTTTGTGCTTGGCGTCGAGGTGGATCATCGGCTTGGATTGCTCGTGCGATTCCTTGATCTTCACCGACGCCGACAGATAGGGCTCGACGATCGGCAGCCCTTCGTCGATCAGCTCCTGCACCACTTTGCGCGGCAGCGTGGCGCGCGGCTGAAACTGGTTGACGACGATGCCCTCGACCGCCAGATCGCGGTTGTGGTCGGCGCGGATTTCGGCCACGTTGTCGAGCAGCGCGTATAGCGCGCGGCGCGAGAAATCGTCGCAGTCGAAGGGGATCAGGCAGGCGTTGGCGGCGATCATCGCCGAGCGGGTGTAGAAGTTGAGCGCCGGCGGGGTGTCGATGTAGATCGCGTCGTAGTCATCGGCCAACTCGTCGAGCGCCTCGCGCAGTTTGAAGATCTTGTAGCGCGATTCGAGCTTGCCCTGCAGTTCTTCGAGCGCCGGGTGCGAGGGCATGACGTGCAGATTCTCGTAGGGCGAGTGGGCCACGAACTCGGACAGGGCCATCGGGTTGAGGCGGAAGTTGAGCGTCTGGTCGAAGAAGTCGGCCAGTGAAGCGTCGAGCGTGTCGGTGGCGCTGCCCAGCAGGTAGCGTGTCGAGTTGCCCTGTGGGTCGAGATCCACGACGAGCGTCCGCAAGCCGTTGCGCGCACTGATGGCGGCGAGGTTGCAGGTGATGGTGGACTTGCCTACGCCACCTTTCTGATTGAACACGACACGTCGCATGTTGCTGGTCCCCTTCCCTGTGGAATGTTATTGCCCCCATTTTGCCAGCTTACGTAGCGTTGGGGGCGCACGCGTCGGTGCAACGGGGGCTTCGAGCGTCGGCGCTTCATGCCATAATTACGGCGTCCGTCACGCCTGCGGCGTCCGCCTCTCCCCGGCACGCGCCGCAGCACGCCACAGTCATCGCCTTCGAGGCGCCGTCGAGCAAGAACAAAATACTGTGGATGTTCGCAATTGGCGACAGGCATTCCAGCCGCTAGAGTGCTGGAACAATACTGAGAGTCATCGGAAGGGAGACATCATGGATCAGGATTTCATCGCGGCAGCGTTGGAGTATCACCGTTCACCCACGCGCGGCAAGATTTCGGTCGTGCCCACCAAGGGGCTGACCAACCAGCGCGATCTGGCGCTGGCCTATTCGCCGGGCGTCGCGGCGGCATGTACGGCGATCGAGAAAGACCCCGCGGAAGCCAGCGAACTAACCTCGCGCGGCAATCTGGTGGGGGTGGTCACCAACGGTACCGCCGTGCTCGGTCTGGGCAACATCGGCCCGCTGGCGTCGAAGCCGGTGATGGAGGGCAAGGGCTGCCTGTTCAAGAAATTCGCCAACATCGACGTGTTCGACATCGAGCTGGCAGAGAACGACCCGGACAAGCTCATCGAGATCATCGCCGCGCTCGAACCCACGCTCGGCGGGGTGAACCTCGAAGACATCAAGGCGCCCGAGTGCTTCTACATCGAGCGCAAACTGCGCGAGCGGATGAATATCCCGGTCTTCCACGACGACCAGCACGGCACCGCCATCATCTCCGCCGCCGGCCTGATCAACGGCCTCAAGGTGGTCGAGAAGAACATTGCCGAGGTCAAGCTGGTGTGTTCCGGCGCCGGTGCAGCGGCCATCGCCTGCCTCGATCTGATGGTCAGCCTCGGGCTCAAGCGCGAAAACGTGTACGTGTGCGATTCGCGCGGCGTGATCCGTGTCGGGCGCGACGAAAACATGGAAGCCAACAAGGCGCGCTACGCCCAGCAGACCGACTACCAGACGCTGTCCGACGCCATCGACGGCGCCGACATCTTCCTCGGCGTGTCTGCCGCCGGCGTGCTCAAGCCCGACATGCTGGCGCGCATGGCGCCGCGTCCGCTGATCTTCGCGCTGGCCAACCCGATTCCCGAAATCATGCCCGAAGAGGCCAAGGCCGTCCGCCCGGACGCCGTCATCGCCACCGGCCGGTCGGACTACCCGAACCAGGTCAACAACGTGCTGTGCTTCCCCTTCATCTTCCGTGGCGCGCTCGATGTCGGCGCCACCACGGTCAATGAGGAGATGAAGCTGGCCTGCGTCAAGGCGATTGCCGAGCTGGCCGAAGCCGAGCAAAGCCACGCGGTCAAGACCGAAGTGCGCTTCGGCCCCGACTACATCATCCCCAACCCCTTCGATCCGCGCCTGATCGCCAAGATCGCGCCGGCGGTGGCGCGCGCGGCGATGGAGTCCGGCGTGGCGACGCGGCCGATCGACGACTTCGCAGCCTATGTCCAGAACCTGACCGCCTTCGTCTACCAGTCCGGCATCATCATGAAGCCGGTGTTCTCGCAGGCCAAGAAAATCGACCCCGCCAAGAAGCGCGTGATCTACGCCGAGGGCGAAGACACCCGCGTGCTGCACGCGGTGCGCGCCGTGGTCGAAGAGGGGCTGGCGGCGCCGATCCTGATCGGCCGGCCGGCGGTCATCGAGAGCCGCATCGCCAAGGCGGGGCTCGACCTCAAGCTCGGCCGCGACTTCGAAGTGGTCAACACCGAAGATGACCCGCGCTACCGCGAGCTGTGGCAGGAATATCACCAGATCATGTCGCGCGACGGCGCCACGGTGGAAATCGCCCGCGCCAAGCTGCGCCGCGACACCACGCTGATCGGCTGCATGCTGCTGCGCCGCGGCGACGCCGACGCGCTGGTGTGCGGCACCTTCGGCACCTACGACTACCACCTGCGCCAGGTCGAAGGCGTCATCGGGCTGGCGCCGGAGGCCAAGCGCTTTGCGGCGATGAGCATCCTGATGCTGCCCAAGCGCGTGCTGGCGATCGCCGACACCTACGTGAATGAAAACCCCAGCGCCGAAGAGATCGCCGACATCGCCGCGATGGCCGCCGACGAGCTCAAGCGTTTCGGCATGGAGCCCAAGGTCGCGCTGCTGTCGCACTCCAACTTCGGCAGCTCGCGCTCCGCCTCGGCGCGCAAGATGCGCGAAGCCCGCGACCTGCTGGTGGCCAACCGGCCGGACATCGAGTGTGATGGCGAGATGCACGCCGACACCGCACTCAACGCCGAGCTGCGCGACGCGGTCACCAACGACGCCACGCTCAACGGCGAAGCCAACCTGCTGGTGATGCCCAACCTCGACGCCGCCAACATCAGCTTCAACCTGTGCAAACAGGCCAACAGCGATGGCGTCACGGTGGGGCCGATCCTGCTCGGCGCCGACAAGTCGGTGCACATCCTCACCGCGTCGGCGACGGTACGTCGGCTGGTCAACATCACCGCGCTGGCGGTGGTCGATGCCGAGGAGCAGCGTCAGCGCGACACCCGCTGAGGCGGCCACAGCGGCACACGCACGGGGCGCTCGCGGGCGCCCCGTTTCTATTTGCGCGGCGATTGCACCAGCCCCTTGATAGAATACACGTTTGCCTGTTCGCGCGGTCACCATCATGTTGATTTCACTTCGTTTCGGGGGGCTCTGCCTGCTGAGCCTCGCTGCCGGCGCGGTGCAGGCCGAGCGTCTGCTGAGCGTCGACCAGACGCATGTGTCGGCCGGCCAGCCACTGGTGGTGACGGTGGCCGAGGCGTCCGCTGCGGCGGACGCGCTGCCGGACGTGCTCGACGCGCGGATCGAAATCGGCGAGCAGCGCCTGGTCGTTGCGCTGACCGCCAGCGACGCGCAGGAGGGCGCGGTGCGGCGCTACCAGTTCGAGTGGCCGCGCGAGGTGCTCGGGCTCAGTGTGCTGCGCCTGGCCGACGACTCGCCGTCGCGCGTCCTGCTGGTGGCCGAGCGCGTGGGCTGGGCCGCGGGCGAGGACCCGGTGGTGCGCATGAGCGGGGTGGCCACGCCGGGCGATGAAGCCAGCACGCCCGAGCCGGCGCTGTCCTTCAACGAGCCGATGTACTTCCTGCTCGGCGCCAACGGCGGCGCTTCGGCACGCTTCCAGCTCAGCTTCAAGTACCGCCTGTTCGACCACGACGGCGCCATCGTGCGCGCGCTGCCGGCCCTCGACGGCTTGCATTTCGGCTACACCCAGACCTCGCTGTGGGATCTGTCCAGCCACTCCGCGCCGTTTCGCGACACAAGCTATCGCCCCTCGCTGTTCTACCAGTGGGCCGTGCCGATGGTGCCGCAGAGCCGTCACCGGCTGAATATCCGCGCCGGCGTGGAGCACGAGTCGAACGGCCGCGAGGGCAGCCAGTCACGCAGCATCAACATCGCCTTCGCGCAGGCCGACTGGCGCTATCGCCTCGGCGACGGCCTGAGCCACGTCGGCCTGGAGCCGCGCGTGTGGGGCTATCTGGAGAAGTCCGACAACCCCGACATCCACCGCTATCGCGGCTACGGCGAGCTCGGCCTGCGCGCCGGCCGCGACGATGGCTGGCTGGCCAAGGTCAAGCTGCGCCGCGGCAAGGCCGGTGTCGGCAGCACGCAGGTGGACGTCTCCTATCCGATGCGTCAGAGTATCTTCTCGGCGGTCGGGGCCTTCGTTCATCTGCAGTATTTCGACGGCGAGGGCGAGACCCTGCTCGACTACGGGCAGTCGCGCCTGCCGCAGTTTAGAATCGGCGTCTCGATCGTGCGTTGATCCGCGCGCCGCGTTTTTCGACCCCCTGCCGGAGACCTGACATGCCCCATGCGATCCGTTTCGAAACCACGGGCGGCCCCGAGGTGTTGCGCTGGATGCCGGTGGATGTACCACCGCCGGCCGCGGGCGAGGTCACGCTCGCACAGCGCGCGGTCGGCCTCAACTACATCGACACCTACCACCGCAGCGGTCTGTACCCGGTGGCGCTGCCGTCGGGGCTTGGCCTCGAAGGCGCCGGTGTGGTCACCGCGCTGGGGGCGGGGGTGACCGATCTGGCCGTTGGCGACCGGGTGGCCTACGCCGGCGGGCCGCTCGGTGCCTATGCCGAGCTGCGCAACATGCCGGCCGACCGGCTGGTCAAACTGCCCGATGGCATCGACGACGCGCACGCCGCGGCGATGATGCTGCAGGGGCTCACCGCACAGTATCTGCTGCGTCGCAGCTACCGGGTTGCGGCCGGCGACACCATCCTCG
Source organism: Rhodocyclaceae bacterium (assembly GCA_020445945.1). Classification (GTDB taxonomy): domain Bacteria; phylum Pseudomonadota; class Gammaproteobacteria; order Burkholderiales; family Rhodocyclaceae; genus Nitrogeniibacter. The sequence continues at coordinate 27,802 of JAGRFQ010000004.1, read as the reverse complement.
TGCATGCCGCCGCGGGCGGGGTCGGGCTGATCCTGTGCCAGTGGGCCAGGGCGCTGGGCGCGACGGTGATCGGCACCGTTGGCTCGGACGAAAAGGCGGCCCTGGCGCAGGCGCATGGCTGCGACCATCCGGTGGTCTACACCCGCGAGAATTTTGCCGAGCGGGTGCGCGAGATCACCGGCGGCGCGGGCGTGCCGGTGGTGTACGACTCCATCGGCAAGGACACTTTCATGGATTCGCTGGCCTGCCTGCGGCCGCTCGGGATGATGGTCTCCTTCGGCAATGCGTCGGGGCCGGTGCCGCCGTTCGACATTGGCGTGCTGGCCAAGATGGGCTCGCTGTTCCTGACCCGACCGACGATCATGAGCTACACCGCCCGGCGCGAGGATCTGCTCGCCATGGCCGACGAGTTGTTTGCGGTGGTCGCGAGCGGTCAGGTGCGGGTGGAAATCAATCAACGCTACGCGCTGCGCGACGCGGCCCAGGCGCACCGTGATCTGGAGGCGCGGCGGACCACCGGGTCGACCGTGCTGGAGCTGTCATGAGGCGCATCGCGATCGGGCTGGCCGTGGCGGTTTTTGCCGTGCTGGCAGGGGCAGCCGAGCCCTTGCCCTCGCCGGCCGGGGCGGCCTATCTGAAGGCGGAGCGCACCCGCATCGAGCGCGAATTCGTGTCGCGCGTGGCGGGCATTGCCGGGGTGAGCGAGGCGGTGGTGCGCCAGGGCATGCCCGGCGGGCCGCGCATTACCGATACCGGGCAGCGCGTGATCGCGACCATCGAGCAGCGTCGCGGGGCGCCGCTCGATGCCGGCCAGCGTGCGCAGATCGAGGCCGCCGACGCCGAGCGCAAGGCGGCGCTGGTCAATGCACGCGAGGCGGCTTCACGGCGTTGATGCCTCGTCGCTGAAGTTGCGCTGGGCGATGGCGCCCTGGGCAACCAGGGTGTGATAGGCGCACACCTGATTTCGCCCGTGCGCCTTGGCGTAGTACATCGCGTCGTCGGCGGCGCCCAGCACCGCCGAGGCGGTGTCGCCGGGGCGCAGCGGCGCAAAGCCGATGCTGATCGTCACCTGCCCCACCTGTGGAAAGTGGAAGCACTCCACCGTCTGGCGGAAGCGTTCGAGGACCCGCTCGGCGTCCTCGCAGCGCGCCGGTTTGAGCACCGCCACGAATTCCTCTCCCCCGAAGCGGAACAGCTTGTCGTCGTAGCGAAAGCTCTCGCGCATCAGGTTGGCGAGCAGGATCAGTACTTCGTCGCCGTAGAGGTGGCCGTGCTTGTCGTTGATGCGCTTGAAGTGGTCGGCGTCGATCACCGCCAGCCAGTGCGGCGCGTCGGGGGTGGCGCCGTCGCGGCGTTCGGCGCCGGGCAGCGCGGCATTGTCGGTGGCCGAGGGGCCGAGTGAGGCCAGAATCTTGCCCAGGTTCTCGTCGAAGGTGCGGCGGTTGAGCAGGCCGGTGAGGCTGTCGCGCTCGCTGTAGTCGAGCAGGCTCAGGTAGTTGCGGTACAGCGCAATAAAGCTCTGCGCCAGATCTTCGCCCGGCGCCTTCAGCGCGGTCGGCGTCAGGATCTCCACCAGCCCCGCGACCTTGCCGTCGTAGGCGACCGGCAGGCAGTAGACCAGCCCCGCCGCGTCTGCCCGCGGGCTTGAAATGGTCCGTTCTTCGGCGATGCAGGCCTGAAAGTCGGGGCGCGTCTCGAGCGATACCACCTCGTCGCTCTTCTCGAAATCGGTGTCGCAGAAGCGCACCCCGTCGGCGCCGGCATGGGTCAGGCAGTGCAGCACGGTTCGCGGCCCGGCCTGCTGCACCTTGAAGACGTTGACCGCCTCGGGCTTGAGCAGCTCGAACAAGGCGGTAGCGACGCCGACCTCGAGCAAGGTGCGGTCGCGGTGGCGGGTGATCGATTCGACGTGTTTGAGAACGTGAATCATTGCGGTGGCAAGCCCCTGACAAGGAGTGTGGGTCGATTATACGGCGCGCGGGCGCTGCCCCGCAGGTTAAAGGTATCTCGATACGTCGCCGCGCGCCATTCAAAATGCATGGCACGGCTCAGTGGATCAGACGCGCGCGGCAGGCGTCGTCGGCGAGCTGGTCGAGAAACCAGCGCAGCGCGTGGCCGTCGTGGTTGCTGCGCCAGGCCAGAAATACCGGGTGCGCGGTGCCGGTGGACTCGGTCTGGCGCGCGCACAGGGTGCCCTCGGCGAGCGCCTCGGCAGCCATCTGGCGCGGCAGGTGGCCGACCCCGAGGCCGGCCTTCTGGGCGGCAATCTTGGCCGGAAAGTCCGGCACCACCAGTGTTTCCTGGCCTTCGAGCAGGCCCGCCGTGCGCGCTGCCATCTGGCGCGTGGTGTCGCTCAGCACCACGGCGCGGTGCTTGCGGATCTCGGCGCTCGGGATCGGCTCCGGATGCGCCGCCAGCGGATGGTGCGGGGCGACGCAGAACAGCAGGCTGGTGGCGCCGTAGCGGCGCGACACCAGGCCGGTGTTGGGCGGTGGTTCGCCCGACGCGCCGATCACCAGATCGGCCCGCCCGGTGGTGAGCGCATCCCAGCTGCCGGCGAGCACTTCGTGCACGATCCGCAGCCGCGTCCCGCGCCGCTCGGCGTAGAAGCGCTCGAGAGCGGGCAGAAAGTCCTCGAAGCGGACCAGCGCGTTGAGCGCGATGCGCAGCTCGGCCTCCCAGCCGGTGGCCACCCGGCGGGCGCGGCATTCGAGCTCGGCCGCGGCGCCGAGGAGCAGCCGCCCGTCCTCAAGCAGGGTGCGCCCGGCGGCGGTCAGTTCGGCGCGACGGCCGGCGCGCTGAAAGATCGGGAAGCCCAGGTCGTCTTCAAGGCGGCGTACTGCGTGGGTCAGCGCCGAGGGGACGCGATGCAGCCGGCGCGCCGCGGCGGCAAAGCTGCCGGCGCTGTCGATGGCGTCGAGCATGGCCAGTGCATCGAGCGAAAGTTTCATGGTGAATTCCTGTCAACGAATCATCCATTATTTGTCGCTTTTTATTCTCGCTGTGATTCTAGACAATGATTTCAGCTTGAACAAAATTCATTTCATGTCGGCGAAAGCGCTGTTCGACAAGGAGGATTGCGATGATCGAAAAACGTTCCGGTGCGGCCCGCGGCCAGACGCGTCTCGACTGGCTCGACAGTCGCCACAGTTTCTCGTTCGCCGGCTATCACGATCCGGCGCGCATGGGCTGGGGCCCGTTGCGGGTCATCAACGATGACCGCATCGCTCCGGCCGCGGGCTTCGAGCCGCACGGCCATCGCGACATGGAGATCATTACCTACGTGGTCGACGGCGCGCTGGCGCACCGCGACAGCCTCGGCAACGGCACCGACATCCGGGCCGGCGAGGTGCAGCGCATGAGCGCCGGGCGCGGCGTGCGCCACAGCGAATTCAACGCGCTGGCCGAGGCGCCGACGCGGCTGCTGCAGATCTGGATTGTGCCTGCCGCCACCGATCTTGCGCCGGGCTACGCGCAGCAGGCGGTGTCGCCGTCGGCGCTGGCCGCGGGGTGGGCGCTGCTGGTGTCCGGCGACGGGCGCGAGGGCAGCCTGACGCTGAACCAGCACGCCGACATCCACGCCGCCCGTCCGCGCGCCGGGCAGGTGCTGACGCACCGCTTTGCGCCGGGCCGGCTGGGCTATCTGCAGGTGGTCTCGGGGCAGTTTGCGCTGGGCGACCTGCGGCTCGAGGCGGGCGACGGCGTGGCGATGGCGGATGAGGCCGCGTTCACGCTGACCGCGCAGTCCGCCGGCGAGTGCCTGCTGTTCGATCTGCCGCCCGGTGCGCGCTGATTTCCGACCGATTCAAGACGATTCAAAACCCACAACGGAGAACCTCAACATGAGCAAGAAAGTAGTCGTGGTCTATCACAGCGGTTTCGGCCACACCGCACGTCAGGCCGAGCATGTCTTCAATGGTGTAGCCGCGGTCGACGGGGTCGACGCGCTGCGCGTGAGCGTCGAGAACGTGGATGCGCATTGGGACGATCTGGCAGCTGCCGACGCGATCATCTTCGGCGCGCCGACCTACATGGGCAGTGTGTCCGCGCCGTTCAAGGCCTTCATGGACGCCAGCTCCAAGGTGTGGTTCACGCAGGGCTGGAAAGACAAGCTCGCCGCCGGCTTTACCAACTCGGCCTCGCAGTCGGGCGACAAGCTCAACGCGTTGCTCCAGATGATGGTGTTTTCGGGTCAGCACGCCATGGTGTGGGTCAGCCTCGGGCTGCCGCCGGGCAACAACGCCAGCACCGGCAGCGTCGATGACCTCAACCGGATTGGCAGCTACGCCGGGGCGATGGCCCAGTCGAATGCCGACGAAGGGGCTGAGGCGATGCGCGAATCCGACCTCAAGACCGCCGAACACCTCGGCCGCCGGGTGGCCGAGATGGCGCTGCGCATGGGCTGAGGGCGTCGCCGGCAGGCGCATGCCATTCATCCGGGGCGGGGCTCGTGTATAAGGATTGCATGCACGCGCCCCGCCCCGTTTCCACCCAAGATTTCGCCGACGCACTGTTCGCGCGCATGCCAACCGCGTGGCTGACGCGTGCGCTGGTGGCGGCGAACGTGCTCGTCTTTTGCGGGCTGGCCTGGCAGGCGGAGGCGTTGTGGCGGGTGAGCGGCGCGCTGCTGGCGGACTGGGGCGGAAATTATGCGGTGCAGACCCGCGGCGGTGAGCCCTGGCGGCTGGTCAGCGCGTTGTTCCTGCATGGCGGCGTGGCGCATGTGGCGCTCAACATGCTCGCCCTGTATCAGGCCGGCCAGCTCGCCGAGCGGCTGTTCGGGCGGGGCGTTTTCGCGCTGCTGTATCTGGCCTGCGGCGTCGTGGCCAGCGTGGCCAGCGTGTGGTGGCGGCCGAGCGGTTTGAGCGTGGGCGCCTCCGGCGCGGTGTTCGGCGTCTTCGGCGCGTTGCTCAGTTACGTGCTGGTGTGCCGCGCGAGCCTGCCGGCGAGTCTGTACAGCCGTCTGCGCAAGAGCCTGTTCGGGTTCATCGCCTATTCCCTGTTGATCGGATTCGCCTTGCCGGGCATCGACAATGCCGCGCACCTGGGCGGCTTGTGCTGCGGCCTGTTGCTGGGCGCGGCGATGGCGCGACCGCTGGGGGCGCCGCTGGCCGGCCCGCGTGTTGCGGCGGGGCTCGGTCTGGCGCTGGTCGCCGCGGTCGCGCTGTGGTCGGTCACCCCGCCGGCGACGCCGCCGCAGGGGCGTGCGGGCGATGATTTTCAACGCCTCGCGGCCCGCGTGGCGCGCGAGGAGGTGGCGCTGGTCGAGCGCTACCATCTGCTGCTCGATGGCTGGCGCGGCGGCCGCATCGACGACGATCAGGTGCTGGCGACGCTGGAGCATGTGTTGGTGCCGGCGTGGCAGGCGCTGGAGGCGCGCGCCAGCGCCGAGGGCGGCGGAGACTGGCGTGCGGCCGCCTTGCTGCGCTATTTGGCCAAGCGTCGCGATGCCTTGCAGGCGCTGGCGATGGCGATCCGGACGCGCGACCCCAAATGGGCAGACTTGTCTAGTGCATTGCAGCATCGCGCGGATGAATATCTTCAAGAATTGCTTTTATTGCAGGGTATTGCGGCTGAAAACCAGAATGTGCGTTCGCAATAAAATTTTGACAACCCCAGCTTGAGCCGGTGTTTTTTGTTCTACCATGTGCGGGTCTCCGTCCGTCGGGGCGGGCGCATGTTCAGGAACAGGAACGGAGGTTTCGATGGAACCGAACGCCTTGTGGTCGTCGCTTCAAACCACGCTGGGGGCGCATCTGCCGTCGGTGTTTGGCGCGCTGGCGATTCTTGTTGTCGGCTGGATGGCGGCGGTGGTGCTGCGCGCGGGGGTGCGCAGGCTGCTCGGTGCCACGCGGCTCAACCAACGCCTTGCCGACACCGTCGGGCAGGCCTTCGATGTTGAAGGCGGGGTGGCGCTCGGCCTGTTCTGGCTGATCTTGCTGGTGACGCTGGTCGCCGTGTTCAACACCCTCGATCTGCACAGCGTGTCGGCACCGTTTGCCGCGCTGGTCGGCCAGATCGTGGGCTATCTGCCGAATCTGTTTGCGGGCCTGGTGCTCGCCCTGCTGGCCTGGTTGGTGGCGACGGCGCTGCGCGCGCTGGTTGCCAGAACGCTGACGGCGACCGCACTCGACGACAAGTTGTCGGCCAACGCCGGCATGGAGCCGATGAGCAAGAATGTGGCCAACGTGCTGTTCTGGCTGGTGATTCTGCTGTTCCTGCCGGCCGTGCTGGCGTCCTTCGAGCTGCAGGGGCTGCTCGAACCGGTGCGGAACATGGTCGACGCCGTGGTGGCGATGCTGCCCAACATCTTTGCCGCGGTGGTGATTGCGGCGGTCGGCTGGGTGGTGGGCAGCGTGTTGCGTGCGCTGGTGAGCAATCTGCTCAGCGCCGCCGGGGCCGACACACTGGCGATGTGCGCCGGCGTCGATGCCTCGGTGAAGCTCTCGCGCGTGGCCGGCATGCTGGTTTTCGTGCTGGTGTTTGTGCCCAGCCTGATCGCCGCGCTCGATGCGCTGCAGATCGACGCCATCTCCGGGCCGGCCACCGAGATGCTCGACCAGATCTTCACCGCCGTGCCCAACATCATCGCCGCCGCGGTCATCCTTACGCTGACCTGGTATGTGGCGCGTTTCGGCGCCACGTTGGTGGCGCGCCTGCTTGCCGGTGTCGGTTTCGATCTGCTGCCGGCCAAGCTGGGGATGGCCCACGCCTTTGACGGCGACACGCCGGCGTCGGCGTTTGTCGGCCGGGTGCTGCTGTTCTTCGCGATGCTGTTCGGCACGGTCGAGGCGGCCAACCGGCTCGGCTTCGAGCAGGTGCGCGATGTGGTGACCCTGTTCATCCAGTTCGGTGCCGACATCCTGCTCGGCGCGGTGATTCTGGTGATCGGCTTCTGGCTCGCCAACGCCGCCCACAAGGCGATCAACGCCGCCAGCGGCAAGGATTCCGCGGGGCTGGCAGCGGTCGCGCGCGGGGCGATCCTCGGGCTGGTGCTGGCGATGGGTTTGCGCGCGATGGGCATTGCGGACGACATCGTCAATCTGGCCTTCGGCCTGACCCTGGGCGCGGTGGCGGTTGCGCTGGCGCTGTCCTTCGGCCTGGGCGGACGCGAGGCGGCGGGGCGGCAGATGGAGTACTGGCTGGCCCGCCTGCGCGACGCGCCGCCGTCGAAAACCGACGATCGCACCAGGTAGGCACCGGCGCAGCGGCACCGTATTTGCGCGAAAAGTGTGCATGGCCCACGGTGGGCCGGCGGCGTAGAGTCGGGTGCCTGTGGCGCGATCGGGGCGACTCAATGAGCGATTTTCTGAACATCCTCGAATTCTCGTTTTCGGTCACCGGGCCGATCTTCGTCATCCTCGCGCTGGGCGTGTGGCTGATGCGCATCGGGATGCTGACCGATGCCTTTGTCGAGGCCGGTTCGCGGCTGGTGTTTACGGTGGCGCTGCCGGCGCTGCTGTTCATCAGCATCGGCAAGACGCGTTTCGAGGCGGCGGCGAATTTCGATCTGGTGGCTTTTGGCGCGGTCGCCACGCTGACCACCTTTCTGGTTCTCGAAGGGGTGGCGCGGCGCTGGGTGGCCCAGCCGGCCGACCGCGGGGTGGTGGTGCAGGGCGGTTTTCGCTCCAACATGGGCATCGTCGGGCTGGCGTATTGCGTCAATGCCTATGGCGAGGCGGGGCTGGTGGCGGCGTCGCTGTATCTGGGGCTGATCACCATCCTGTTCAACATTCTTGCGGTGATCACGCTGGGCCGCGCGCAGCACACGCAGCCGAGCGTCGGCCGGCTGGTGAAAGGCATCGTCACCAATCCGATCATCATCGGCATCGTGCTCGCGTTGCCGGTGTCGTGGTCGGGCGTCGCGCTGCCGGACCTGGTGGTGCAGTCGGGGCAGTATTTCGCCAATCTCACGCTGCCGCTGGCCTTGCTGTGCACCGGTGCGTCGCTGGATTTCAAGCGCCTGCGGCTGGAGAGCCGCAACACCTTGCTGGCGAGCGTGGCGAAGCTGGTCTTCGTGCCGCTGGTGTTCGTGCTCGGCGGGGTGGCGGTGGGCTTTCGCGGGATCGATCTGGGCGTGCTGCTGCTGATGTCCTCGACCCCCACCGCCGCGGCGAGCTACGTGATGGTGCGGGCGATGGGCGGCAACGCGGTGCTGGCCGCCAACATCATCGCGGTGACCACGCTGGGTTCCATTCTGACCACCAGCGCGGCGATCATGGTGTTGCGCGGTTTCGGCCTGATGTGAGCGCCAACAAGTGTGTAACGCCGGCCCGCGACGCGCCGGCGGCGGGGTAAAATCCGGCGCATGACTGCCGCCACCGATCCGCGTTTCGTTCACCTGCGCCTGCACACCGAATACTCGATTTCCGACGGCATCGTGCAGGTCGGGCAGGCGATTTCGCGCGCTGCCGCGGACGGCATGCCGGCGCTGGGCATCTCCGATCTGGGCAACCTGTTCGGCATGGTCAAGTTCTACAAGGGCGCGCGCGGCAAGGGGGTCAAGCCGATCGTCGGCGCCGATGTGTGGATCACCAACGAGGCCGACCGCGACAAGCCCGGCCGGGTGCTGCTGCTGTGCCGCGACCGCGCCGGCTACGGCCAGTTGTGCGAGCTGCTCACCTGCGCCTACCGCAGCAACAAGCATCGCGGTCGCGCCGAGCTGCGCGCCGAGTGGCTCGACGCGGGCGCGGCGTCGGGGCTGATCTGCCTGTCCGGCGCGATGCCCGGCGAGATCGGTCAGGCGCTGGGCAACGGCAACGACGCGGCGGCGGAACAACTGGCGCGCACCTGGGCCGCGCGCTTTCCCGGCGCGTTCTACATCGAGCTACAGCGCGCCGGCCACCCGGGCACCGAGACCTACATCCGCCAGGCGGTGGCGCTGGCGGTGAAGCTCGATCTGCCGGTGGTGGCGACCCATCCGGTGCAGTTTCTCAACGCCGACGATTTCAAGGCCCACGAGGCGCGGGTGTGCATCGCCCAGGGCTACGTGCTGGCCGACAAGCGCCGCCCCAAGGCGTTCACCGAGCAGCAATACTTCAAGAGCCAGGACGAGATGGCGGCGCTGTTTGCCGACCTGCCCGAGGCGCTGGCCAACAGCGTCGAGATCGCCAAGCGCTGCTCGCTGACGGTCGAGTTGGGCAAGAACTTCCTGCCGCTGTTCCCGACCCCCGAGGGCATGACCCTCGACGACTTCCTCGTCGCCGAGGCCAAGGCCGGGCTGGAGGTACGCCTTCAGGAGCTGTATCCGAACGAAGTGGAGCGCGCGGCGCAGCGCCAGACCTACTTCGACCGGCTCAGGTTCGAGACCGACACCATCGTGCAGATGGGCTTCCCCGGCTACTTTCTGATCGTGGCCGACTTCATCAACTGGGCCAAGGAGAACGGCGTGCCGGTGGGCCCGGGGCGCGGCTCCGGCGCCGGTTCGCTGGTGGCCTACAGCCTGCGCATCACCGACCTCGACCCGCTCGAATACGCGCTGCTGTTCGAGCGCTTCCTCAACCCCGAGCGGGTGTCGATGCCCGACTTCGACATCGACTTCTGCCAGGACAACCGCTATCGCGTCATCGAGTACGTGCGCGAGCGCTACGGCTTCGATGCGGTGAGCCAGATCGCCACCTTCGGCACCATGGCCTCCAAGGCGGTGGTGCGCGACGTGGGCCGCGTGCTCGACTTGCCCTACGGCCTGTGCGACCGCCTCTCCAAGCTGATTCCGGTGGTGCAGAACAAGCCGCTGTCGCTCAACGACGCGCGCGATCAGGAGCCGCAGATCGACGAGATGATGGCCGACCCCGGCGACGGCGAGTCGATCCAGGAATTGTGGAGTCTCGCCGAGCCGCTCGAAGGCCTCGCGCGCAACGTTGGCATGCACGCCGGCGGGGTGCTGATCGCGCCGGGCAAGCTCACCGATTTCTGCCCGCTGTACATCGCCGACGGCGACGACGCCACGCCGGTGTCGCAGTTCGACAAGGACGACGTGGAAGCGGTCGGGCTGGTCAAGTTCGACTTCCTGGGCCTGCGCAACCTGACCATTATCGAGCTCGCCGTCGACTACGTGGAGCGTCTGAGCGGCGAACGGCCCGACCTCGCCGCGCTGGCCTTCGACGACCCGGCCGCCTACCAGATCCTGAAAGAGGCCAACACCACGGCGATCTTCCAGGTCGAATCGGACGGCATGAAGAAGCTGCTCAAGAAGCTCGGCCCCGACCGCTTCGAGGACATCATCGCCGTGCTCGCGCTCTACCGGCCGGGCCCGCTGGGCTCAGGCATGGTGGATGATTTCATCCTGCGCAAGAAGGGCCAGCAGTCGATCGATTACTTCGACGAGGCGCTCAAGGCCTGCCTGGAGCCGACCTACGGCGTGATCGTGTACCAAGAGCAGGTGATGCAGATCTCGCAGATCATTGGCGGCTACACGCTCGGCGGCGCCGACATGCTGCGCCGCGCGATGGGCAAGAAAAAAGCCAGCGAGATGGCCCGCCACCGCGAGATCATGCGCGAAGGCGCAAAGAAGCAGGGCTTCTCCGAAGAGTTGGCGATGCAGCTCTTCGACCTGATGGAGAAGTTCGCCGAATACGGCTTCAACAAGTCGCACACCGCCGCCTACGCGGTGGTCACCTATCACACCGCCTGGCTCAAGGCGCACCACTGCGCCGCCTTCATGGCCGCCACGCTGTCCTCCGACCTCGACCAGACCGACACCATCAAGATTTTCTACGAGGACGCGGTCTCGGCGGTCAATGGCCTGACCATGTTGCCGCCGGATGTGAACGCCTCCGACTACCGCTTCGTGCCCACCGACCGCAAGACCATCCGCTACGGTCTGGGGGCGGTCAAGGGCGTGGGCGAGCCGGCGGTGCGCGCCATTCTCAAGGCGCGCGAGGGTAAGCCGTACAAGGATTTGTTCGATTTCTGCGAGCGGGTGGACCGCCGCGCGGTGAACCGCCGCGTGGTCGAAGCGCTGATCCGCGCCGGCGCCTTCGACGCGCTCGATGCCGACCGCGCCAAGCTCGTCGCCACCGTGCAGGTGGCCATGGACGCGGCCGAGCAGATTGCCGCCAACGCGCTGCAGGGCGGGCTGTTCGACATGCTCCCCGATGCCGGCGGGCCGATGGCCGACTACGCCAGCGTGCGCCCGTGGACCGAGCGCGAACGGCTCAAGGAAGAAAAAACCGCGATCGGCTTCTTCCTCTCCGGCCACCCCTTCAACAGCTTCCGGGCCGAGGTGCGCCGCTTCGTGCGTCGCCCGCTCGTCCAGCTCGAACCTTCACGCGATCCGGTCACCCTGGCCGGGGTGGTGATGGACGTGCGCACCAAGATGACGGCGCGCGGCAAGATGGCCTTCGTGGTGCTCGACGACGGCAGCGCGGTGCGCGAAGTGTCGGTGTTCTCGGAAGTGTTCGACGCCTTCCGCAGCAAGATCGTGATCGACGAAGTGCTGATTGTCGAAGGCAAGGTCAGCAACGACGACTTCTCCGGCGGCCTGCGCATCATCGCCGACAAGATGCTGACCCTGGCCGAGGCGCGCGGCCAGTTTGCGCGCGCGCTGGAGATCCGCCTCAACGGCGAAGTGGCCGAGGCCGGCGGGGTGGGCGCCGCGGCGCAGCGCCTCGAAGACCTGCTCTCACCGTATCGCGACGCGGCCTGCCCGATCACCGTGCGCTACCGCAATGGCGAGGCCGAAGGCGCGCTGCCGCTGGGCCCGAACTGGCGGGTGCGGCTCGAAGACGACCTGCTCGACAGCCTGCGTGAGTGGCTGCCGGGCGACGCGGTGACGGTCATTTACCATTGATGCCGGGCGCCGCGGTGAGGCGTAGCAACGCCTCCTCGGCGTTCATCGGCGGGCCGAGCAGCGCGCCCTGACCGACGCTGCAGCCGGCGGCCAGGACGTGACTTTGCTGGGTGTCGGTATCGACCCCGTCGGCGACCACCTCGATGCCGAGATTGCGGCCGAGCTCGACGAAGGTGCGCACGATGCCGGTGTTGCCGGACGTGGCGTCGGGGTCGGCCAGAAAGCTGCGGTCGATCTTGAGCCGGTCGATGCCGAGCTGGCCGAGCCGGGTCAGCGTGTTCTGATCGCTGCCGAAGTGGTCGATCACCAGCCGCACGCCCAGCGCCTTGAGTTGCGCCAGATTGTCGCCAAGGCGCGATTCGGTGTCGCGCAGCATCGCCTCGAGCACTTCGAGTTCGAGCTGGCTGGGCGGCAGCCCGGCCGCCTCCAGGCTGGCCTTGATGGTGGCGGGCAAGGCCTCGCTGCGCAGTGCGGTCAGCGACAGGTTGACCGCCACGCGCACGCCGGTGGCGCCATGGGCGTGCCAGCGTGCGGCCTCGCGGCAGGCGGTCTCCAGGGCCCATCCATCGAGCGCGATGAGCAGCGCGCTGTCGCCCGCGATGTCGCCAAAGCGTGCCGGCGTCATGTCGCCAAAGCGGGTGTCGTGCCAGTGGCACTGCGCCTCCATCGCAATGATCCGCCCGTCGTTCATCTGGCGCAGCGGCTGGTAGGACATGCGCAGCGTACCGGCGGCCAGCGCAACGCGCAGCTGCTGTTCGCTCTCGTGGCGCCGCCGGGTGTCGGCGTTCATCGTCTCGGTAAAGTAGCGATAGGTGTTCCGCCCGCCCGCCTTGGCGTGGTAGAGCGCGGTGTCGGCGTGCTGACGCAGCGTCTCGGCGTCGCCGGCGTCGGTCGGAAACAGCGCGATGCCGATGCTGAACGAGGTGTGGATCTGGTGGTCGTCGATGGTGAAGGGCGCGGCCAGTTCGGCCACGATCTTGCCCGCCACCTGGCCGGCCTGGCGCGGGTCCTCCAGCTCCGGCAGCAGGATCAGGAACTCGTCGCCGGCCTGCCGGCCGACGCTGTCGGAGGCGCGCACGCAGGCCAGCAGACGCACCGCCACCGCCTTGAGCAGCGCGTCACCCACCGCGTGGCCGAGCGTGTCGTTGATCTCCTTGAAGCGGTCGAGATCGAGGAACAGCAGCGCCAGCGGCCGGCTGCTGCGGTCGGCGCGGCGCACGGCCTGCAGCAGGCGGTCTTCCATCAGGCTGCGATTGGCCAGTCCGGTGAGCGAATCGTGCTGCGCCATGTGCGCAAAACGTGCTTCCTGGACGCGCGCCTCGGTGACATCGGAGAACACCGCGACATAGTGCGAGAGGCGTCCCGTGGTGTTGCGTACGGCGCTGATCGACAGGCGTTCGGCGAAGATGCTGCCGTCCTTGCGCCGGTTCCAGATGTCGCCCTGCCAGGTGCCGGTGCGGCGCACCGACTCCCACATCGCGGCGTAGAAGGTGGCGTCGTGGCGGCCCGAGCGCAGCAGCGCCGGCGTGCGCCCGATGACCTCCTCGGCGGTGTAGCCGGTGACCCGCGTGAAGGCCGGATTGACGCGCAGGATCTGCCCCTCGGCGGTGGTCACCATGATCGCGTCGGCGCTGTGGTCGATGGCCTTGTCGGCCAGGCGCAGGCGCGTTTCGGCCTCGCGCAGGCGGGTGATGTCGGCGATCGAGGTGACCACCGCGGTGGGCGTCCCTTCGGCGCCGAGGATCGGCTTGGAGTGGGCCCAGAGCCAGCGTACCGTGCCGTCGTGGCGGACCACGCCCTGTACCGCGCTGTGGCCTTCGCCGTCGGCCAGCGTGCGCATCGACGGCAGCTCCTGCGGCGGGAAAGGGTCGCCATCTTCGCGCAGGAAGTGCACCAGCGGCTTGTCGAGCGTAAAACTCGCCATCTCGGCGTCGCTGAGCGCGAAGATCCGTGCCGCGGCGGCATTGCTGAGAATCACCTTGCCGCTGCGGTCGCGCATCACCACACCCTCGCCGAGGGTGTCGAGCACGGTGCGCAGACGGCGCTCTTCTTCCGCCAGCGCCGCGCTGGCGACGTGGCGGCGGGTCACGTCCTGAACAATCGTGAGCACGCTGTGCAGGGCGCCCGCGGCGTCCACCTCGGCGCTGATCGACAGCTGCGCCCACACCGTCTGCCCGTTGGGGCGGGCGAGGCGCTTTTCGCACTGGACGGTGTGGCGGCTGCCGTCGAACAGGGCGGCGAACAGGGCGTTGTCGGCGGTGTGGGTGTCGGGTGGGCTCAGTTCGTCGAAGCGGTGCCCGATGAGCTCGCCCTCGGTGCGCCCGACGATTTCGCAGAAGCGCGCATTGACGCGCGCAAAGACGCCGTTTGCATCGCAGATCGCGATGCCCACCGCGGCCTGCTCGAACACACCGCGAAAGCGCGATTCACTCGCCCGCAGTTCGATCAGGGCGCGCTGCTCGGTGCTGGTGTCGATGAGCAGCCCGTAGAGCATGTCGGTGCCGTCGGTGCTGCGCACACGCATCACCCTGTCGCGCACGTGCACGATGCTGCCGTCCTTGTGGCGCATGCGGTAGCTGACCTCGAAGGGCGCATCGCCGCCGAGCCCGTCGCGGTAGGCGCGGCGCGCGGTGTCGAGGTCGGCCGGGAGCACCGCGCGCTGCCACGCGCCGGGCATGCGCCACGTGGCGCTCGGGTAGCCGAGGATGTGCTCGATGTTGGGCGAGACCTCGCTCAGCGCGGGTGCGCCAAGCGGCTTGTGCCACGGAATCGCGCGGGCGCCGTCCAGCGTCGCGCTGAGCACGGCTTGCTGTGCGCCCAGCGCTGCGCTGCGCGTGTGCGCCTGACGCGTGCTGCGGCGGCAGAGCCACCACACCGCAAAGGTGCTGGCGCCGAGACCGGCGGCCAGTGCGGCCGACGTGGCCCAGGTGCCCGGGTCGGGCGCCGCGATGGCGTTGTGGGTGGTGAGCGCGGCGGCCACCCCGGCGGCCAGCGTGCGCCGGCGGTGGGTGCTGCGGGCGTTGGTTTTCGGATCGTTTGTCATGGCGGTTCTCCTGACCCCCACTTCAATCCTGCGCCCCTCGCTGGCAATAAAATTGCGCTGGAACAAGATCGCGGCCGAAAAAAAGCCGCGACCCGGAGACCGCGGCATTTTGTCGCACGATGTGCACGTTTTACAGCGCTTCAGCATGCTCCGCGAGGTAGGCGGCGACGCCGTCCGGGCTGGCGTTCATGCCGGCCTTGCCCTTGTTCCAGCCCGCCGGGCAGACTTCGCCGTGCTCTTCGGTGAATTGCAGCGCGTCGACCATGCGCAGCATCTCGTCGATGTTGCGACCCAGCGGCAGGTTGTTGACCACCTGATGCTGCACCACGCCGTTCTTGTCGATCAGGAAGGAGCCGCGCAGCGCCACGCCGGCGTCGGCTTCGACGTCGTAGGCGCGGCAGATGTCGTGCTTGATGTCGGCCACCAGGGTGTAGCCGACCTGCCCGATGCCGCCTTTGTCGACCGGGGTGTTCTTCCAGGCCAGGTGCGAGAACTGGCTGTCGATGGACACGCCCAGCACTTCAACATTGCGCGCCTTGAACTCGGCCAGGCGGTGGTTGAAGGCGATCAGCTCGGACGGGCACACGAAGGTGAAGTCGAGCGGGTAGAAGAACACAACGGCGTATTTGCCCTTGGTGACATCGGAGAAGGTGATGTCCTTGATTTCGTTGTTGCCGAGCACCGCGGTTGCGGTGAAGTCAGGGGCGTGCTTGCCGACCAGAACTGCCATGGGTTTTCTCTCTGTGTGGTTGATGAAGGAAACGGATGGACACCGCGGGATGGACACCGCGTCGTCCCTAGATCGGGGCGGGTGGCGGGGTTTCAAGGGGCGCCGGCGCCGGCGTGCACAGCGTCTGCCCGTGGGCGAGCGCTTGCTGCAGGGTGTCGAAGACATTCGCGTCGCCCAGTTGCGCGGCGAAACCGGAACGCTGCAGCAGCGAGCGCGGCTGCGGGTTGAGCCCGCACAGGATCAGCGTCGCGCCGTTTCTGGCCAGCGTGCGGTGGATGTTGCGCAGGATGTCGAGCCCGGTGGTGTCGATGTTGATGACCTTGTCCATGTCGAGAATCACCACGTGCGGGTGGTGTTCGACCGCGATGAGCAGGTTGTCGAGCTTGTTGGCGGCGCCGAAGAACAGGCTGCCGAACAGGCGGAACACGCGCAGCTGCTCGCGCAGTGGCGGGTCGGTGTCGGCGGGCAGCTCGACCGGCTGGATGCGGGTCAGGTCGGAGACGCGGTGGATGAAGAACAGGCTGGCGAGCACCAGCCCGAGCTCGACCGCGAGCGTCAGGTCGAACACCACGGTGACGAAGAAGGTGCCCAGCAAGATCGCCCGGTACTGGTGCGAGAAGCGCCGCAGTTCGCGGAAGGCATGCCATTCGCCCATGTGGAAGGACACCATCACCACGATCGCCGACAAGGCCGCCAGCGGGATGTGCTGGGCCAGCGGGGCGAGCGCCAGCACGATGGCCAGCA
This sequence comes from Rhodocyclaceae bacterium, assembly GCA_020445945.1. Classification (GTDB taxonomy): domain Bacteria; phylum Pseudomonadota; class Gammaproteobacteria; order Burkholderiales; family Rhodocyclaceae; genus Nitrogeniibacter. The sequence continues at coordinate 11,494 of JAGRFQ010000004.1, read as the reverse complement.
GTACTGCGGAATGGACGATGCCGGCCACCGGGGTGCGCCCGCCGGCGCGGATGTTGATGGCGGTGCGGGCGATCGCGCCAGTGGCAGCGAAGCCGCCGAACAGTGGCGCGACGATGTTGGCCACGCCCTGCGCGAGGAGCTCCTGGTTGGGGTCGTGGCGGTCGTCGATGCGGGTGTCGGCGACGCGGGCCGAGAGCAGCGATTCGATCGCGCCGAGCATGGCGATGGTCAGCGCGGGCGAGATCAGTTTGCCCAGCGTGCTCAGGTCGACTTCCGGCAGCGCGAAGGCTGGCAGGGTTTGCGGAATGCCACCGAAGCGCGTGCCGATGGTGTCCACCGGCAGCGAAAGGGCGGCATTGACCGCCGTGGCAAGCACCAGCACCACCAGCGGGCCGGGCACGCGGGCCAGCGCGCGGACGCGCGGGGCGAGGCTGTTCCAGCCGATCAGCCCGGCCAGCGAGGCGGCGGCCAGCGCCAGCGTGGGGAGGTGGACGGTGTCGAGATGGCTCGCCAGCGCGGCGAGTTTGCCGAAGAACTCGCCGGGCAGCTCGTCGATGCGCAGGCCGAGGAAGTCCTTGATCTGCGAGAGAAAAATCACCACCGCGATGCCGTTGGTAAAACCGATGACCACCGATATCGGGATGAAGCGGATCATGCTGCCGAGGCGGAACGCGCCCATCGCCACCAGGATCAGCCCCGCGAGCAGGGTCGCGATCAGCAGGTTGGCCACCCCGTAGTCGACCACGATGGCGTAGATGATGGGGATGAAGGCGCCGGTGGGGCCGCCGATCTGCACCCGCGAGCCGCCCAGCAGCGAGATCAGGAAGCCGGCGACGATGGCCGTCCAGATGCCGGCGGTGGGCGACATGCCCGAGGCGATCGCAAAGGCCATCGCCAGCGGCAGGGCGAGCACGCCGACGGTGATGCCGCTGCCGGCGTCCTGCGCGAAGTGCGCGCGGTCGTAGCCGGGCAGGGTATCGAGCAGCTTGGGGTGAAAACGCATGGAGACCTCTGCCGCAGGGGGATCAGGCGTCGGGGGCGACGGAGAAATCGGTGGGCAGCGGGTCGGGCGGCTCGACGCTGCGCACCTGCACGTCGGTGACGCGCGCCTTGGGCGGGCCGCGCTGCGCCCATTCGATCAGCGCGTCGAGTTGCGCTGCGCTGCCGATGGCCAGCGCCTCGACCGTGCCGTCGGCGCGGTTGCGCGCCCAGCCGCGCACGCCGAGCCGGTTGGCGGCCTCGGCCATCGAGGCGCGATACCACACGCCCTGCACGATGCCGGAGATGCGGAGCAGGCGGGCGGCGATCATCGGCTTACTGTTCCTTGGCCGCCTTGCGCGCGAGCTGGATGCGGCGCATTTCGATCACCCCCCAGAAGTCGAGCACCAGCCCGACCGCCATCAGCGTCCACGCCTGAAAGCTGGAGGTGGGCAGCGCGTCGATGAGGCGCATGTCGACAAACACGTAGAGCGCGCCGAGCACGAAAATGATCGAGCCGACGAGGTGGACGACCACCCACTTGGCGGTGCCGCCGGGCGCTTTTTTGGTCTCGGATGCAGTCATGTCTTTCACTTCACTCGCATGCCGGGCGTGGCGCCGGCGTCGGGGGAGAGGATGAACAGGCCGGGGGTCTTGCCGCCCTCGTCGGCGGCAGCCAGCACCATGCCCTCGCTCAGGCCGAATTTCATCTTGCGCGGGGCGAGGTTGGCGACCATCACCGTGAGCCGGCCGACCAGCGTGGCCGGATCGTAGGCCGACTTGATGCCGGCGAACACCTGGCGCGGCTTGGCCTCGCCGATGTCGAGCTGCAGGCGCAGCAGCTTGTCGGCGCCTTCCACGTGTTCGGCGCTGACGATTTTCGCGATGCGCAGCTCGACCTTGGTGAAGTCGTCGATGCCGATGTGGGCGTCGGCGGTGGTCGCCGCCTCGGCGTCTTTCTGCTGGGCTTCGGCGTGGCGCTGGCGGCTGCTCTGCTCGGGCTGGGGCGCGAGTGAGCTCTTGTTGGCCTCGATCAGGGCGTCGATCTGCGCGCGCTCGATGCGGGTCAGCATGTGCTGGTATTTGTCGATGGCGTGGCCGGCCGGCAGGGTGTCGGTCAGTTGCGCCCACTGCAGCGGGGCGATGTTGAGGAAGGCTTCGACCTGCGCGGCCACGCTCGGCAAGATCGGCTTGAGCAGGCCGGCCAGCACGCGGAACTGGTTGAGCGCGGTGGAGCACACGGTATGCATGCGCGCCTCCTGCCCTGCCTGTTTGGCCAGCTCCCAGGGCTTGTTGTCGTTCACATACTGGTTGGCGTGGTCGGCCAGACGCATGATCTCGCGCAGCGCGCGGCTGTAGTCGCGGGCCTCGTAGGCGCGGGCGACTTCGCCGGCATCGAGGCTGGCGCGATAGGTGGCCAGCGCGTCGAGCGCGGGCGCGGCCAGCTTGCCCTCGAAGCGTTTGGTGATGAAGCCCGCGCAGCGGCTGGCGATGTTGATGAACTTGCCGACCAGATCGGAATTGACCTTGGCGATCATGTCGTCGAGCGACAGGTCCACGTCTTCCATGGTGCCGTTCGACTTGGCGGCGAAGTAGTAACGCAGCCACTCGGGGTTGAGCTTCTGCTCGGTGTAGGAGCGCGCGGTGATGAAGGTGCCGCGGCTCTTGCTCATCTTGGCCCCGTCGACGGTCAGGAAGCCGTTGACCGCCAGTTGGGTCGGCGTGCGGTAGCCGGCGAAGTGCAGCATCGCCGGCCAGAACAGGGCATGGAAGTAGAGGATGTCCTTGCCGATGAAGTGCACCAGCTCGGTGCCGGCAGCGGCCGTGCCGTCGATGAAGCGGGCCACGTCGATGCGGCCGGACTGGTCGGCGAGGTGCTTGAAGCTGGCGAAATAGCCAATCGGCGCGTCCAGCCACACGTAGAAGTACTTGCCCGGCGCACCGGGGATCTCGAAGCCGAAGTAGGGCGCGTCGCGCGAGATGTCCCAGTCCGACAGCTTGTTCTCGCCGGGCTCGCCGAGCCACTCCTTCATCTTGTTGGCGGCTTCGGCCTGCAGGCGGCGGGCACCGTCGGCGCCGGCGCCCTGGGTCCATTCCCGCAGGAAGTCGACCGCGCGCGGGTCGGAGAGCTTGAAGAAGTAGTGCTCGGAGCTGCGCATCTCCGGGCGCGCGCCGGAGACGGCCGACACCGGATTCTTGAGATCGGTCGGCGCATAGGCCGCGCCGCACACCTCGCAGTTGTCGCCGTACTGGTCGAGCGCGCCGCACTTGGGGCATTCGCCCTTGATGAAGCGGTCGGGCAGGAACATCGCCTTGAGCGGGTCGTAGAACTGCTCGATGGCGCGGGTCTCGATCAGGCCGGCGGCCTTGAGCTTGCCGTAGATGTCTTCGGCAAACCAGCGATTCTCGTCGCTGTGGGTGGAGTGGTAGTGGTCGAAGTCCACCGAAAAGTCGGTGAAGTCGCGCAGGTGCTCGCCGTGCACGCGGGCAATGAGCTGCTCGGGGGTGACGCCTTCCTTCTCCGCGCGCAGCATCACCGGCGTGCCGTGGGTGTCGTCGGCGCACACGTAGTGCACGGTGTGCCCCTGCATGCGCTGGTAGCGCACCCAGATGTCGGCCTGGATGTAGCCCACCAGATGGCCGAGGTGGATGTCGCCGTTGGCGTAGGGCAGGGCGTTGGTGACGAGGATGTTGCGCGGCATGAAATTCCAGCGGTGGCGACCAAAAGCGCAAGTTTAGCAAAGCCGCCGCCGGCCGCGGGGGTGGTGGCGCGCTATTGCGGTGCCGTGATGCGGATTTCGACGCGCCGATTGAGGCGGCGGTTTTCCGGCGTGTCGTTGTCGACCCGCGGCTCGCGTTCGCCCTTGCCCTCGGCGGACAGGCGCGCGGCGTCGATGCCGCCAAGCGCGATCAGGTGGTTGCGCACCGCGCGGGCGCGCTGGCGCGAGAGCAGCATGTTGTAGCCCTCGCGGCCGACGCTGTCGGTGTGGCCGACGATGTGGGCGTGCAGCGTCGGGTGGGCGGCGAGCCCGTCGGCAATGCCTGCGAGGGTGCGCGCGAGCGCGGGCTTGAGGTGCGATTTGCCGCTGTCGAAGCCGGTGCCGGCGGCGATCGTGATGCGCAGGCCGCCGTCGGGCAGGCCCTCGATCTGCGCGCTGGCGTCGGCGGTGCGTGTGCGGAAATCCGATTCGATGGCGCGCCAGTTGGTGCCCGGTGCGCCCGCTGCGACTGCCGGCGTGGTGGCGACCGGCGCTTCGGGGCTGCGCGGCGCGGTGGCGCAGGCGCTGAGGGCGAACAGCGTGGCGAGAATGAGCGGGCGTTGGGTGCGCATGGGCGGATAGTAACCCAGCCGGGTGGGGTCAAAACCCTGCTGCTTGCAGGGGAGTCGAATCGGCGTGGCTTCGGTATGATGAGGGCCGTTTCGCGGCCGCGGGTCGCAGTGCATTCTGGAGCCACAATGGAACTCAACGAGCAGCTGGTCAAATCGACCCTGTCGCAGGTGATCGACCCCAATACCGGCAAGGATCTGGTCAGCACGCGCTGCGTGCGCGACATCGTGATTAACGGCGGCAAGGTGGTGCTGACGGTTGAGCTCGGCTATCCGGCGCGTTCGCAGGAGGCCCGCATCGAATCGTTGGTGCGCGACGCGCTCGGCGCCGTGCCGGCGGTGAGTTCGGTGAGCGTGACGGTGCGTTCGCGCATCGTGGCCCACGCCGTTCAGCATGGCGTGAAGCTGCTCGATGGGGTGAAGAACATCATTGCCGTGGCCTCGGGCAAGGGCGGCGTGGGCAAGAGCACCACGGCGGTCAACCTGGCGCTGGCGCTGGCTGCGGAGGGCGCGCGGGTGGGCATTCTGGATGCCGACATCTATGGGCCATCGCAGCCGCAGATGCTGGGCCTGCAGGGGCGTCAGCCGGAGTCGCCGGACGGCAAGTCGCTGAGCCCGATCGAGGCGTGGGGCGTGCAGGCGATGTCGATCGGCTTTCTGGTCGATGTGGAGACGCCGATGGTGTGGCGCGGGCCGATGGCCACCCAGGCGCTCAAGCAGTTGCTGACCGAAACCAATTGGCAGGACCTCGATTATCTGGTGGTCGACATGCCGCCGGGGACCGGCGACATCCAGCTCACCCTGTCGCAGAGCGTGCCGGTGACCGGCGCGGTGGTGGTGACCACGCCGCAGGACATCGCGCTGCTCGACGCGCGCAAGGGGGTGAAGATGTTCGAGAAGGTGGGGGTGCCGATTCTCGGGGTGGTCGAGAACATGAGCCTGCACATCTGTCCGGCCTGTGGTCACGAGTCGCACATCTTCGGCACCGGCGGCGGGCAGAAGATGTGCGACGACTACGGCATCGCCTTTCTCGGCGCCTTGCCGCTCGACCTGCAGATTCGCGAGGAGGTCGATGCCGGGCGGCCGACGGTGGTGGCCGACCCCGACGGGCGGGTCGCGGCGCTGTACAAGGAGATCGCACGCAAGGTGGCGATCGGCGTGGCAGTGCGGGCCAAGGACATGACCCACAAGTTTCCGAACATCGTGGTGCAGAACACCTGACGGGGTGAGCTCCGGCGGGGCGCGGGGCGCATTTCAATTGCGTGGGTTCACCGCTAGAATGGCCGGATTTGACAGCGCAGGCGCCGGCGAGCCGGGCCCGATCGGAGTGTGAGGATGTCCATCAAGTCGGACAAGTGGATTCGCCGCATGGCAGAAGGGCAGGGCATGATCACGCCGTTCGCGCCGGAGTTGGTGCGCCAGAACGAGGGCGGCAAGATCGTCTCCTACGGCACCTCGAGCTATGGCTACGATGTGCGCTGCGCCAACGAGTTCAAGATCTTCACCAACATCAACTCGACCATTGTCGATCCGAAGGCGTTCGATTCCGGCAACTTCGTCGACTTCGTCGGCGACGTGTGCATCATCCCGCCCAATTCGTTTGCGCTGGCGCGCACGGTAGAGTATTTCCGCATCCCGCGCAGCGTGCTCACCGTATGTCTGGGCAAAAGCACCTACGCGCGCTGCGGCATCATCGTGAACGTGACGCCGCTGGAGCCGGAGTGGGAAGGCCACGTGACGCTGGAATTTTCCAATACGACCCCGCTGCCGGCGAAAATTTATGCCAATGAGGGCATTGCGCAGATGCTGTTTTTCGAGTCCGATGAGGTCTGCGAAACGTCGTATGCGGATCGCGGCGGCAAGTACCAGGGCCAGAAGGGCGTGACGCTGCCGAAAATCTGATTCGGCGCGGCGCTGGGCGCACGGCACAATGACGCCCGGGGGTGATCTGCCCCGCGGGCTTTCTTTATTTCAGGGGGCGAGGATGCGTTTCCAGTTTCCGATCATCATCATCGACGAAGATTTCCGCTCGGAGAACACCAGCGGTTTCGGGATCCGCGCGCTGGCCAAGGCCATCGAGGGCGAGGGCATCGAAGTGCTCGGGGTGACCAGCTACGGAGATCTCGCCTCGTTTGCCCAGCAGCAGAGCCGTGCGTCGACCTTCATCGTGTCGATCGACGACGAGGAGTTCGATTCGGCGGAGGCTGCGGCCGACGTGATCCAGAATCTGCGCGCCTTTGTGGCGGAGATCCGCTTCCGCAACGCTGACATCCCGATTTTCCTGTACGGCGAAACGCGCACCTCGCGGCATATCCCGAACGATGTGCTGCGCGAGATGCACGGTTTCATCCACATGTTCGAGGACACGCCGGAGTTCATCGCGCGCTACGTGGTGCGCGAGGCGCGCAGCTACCTCGACTCTCTGGCGCCGCCGTTCTTCCGTGCGCTGACGCACTATGCTGCCGACGGTTCGTATTCCTGGCACTGTCCGGGGCACTCCGGCGGGGTGGCGTTTCTGAAGAGCCCGGTCGGGCAGATGTTCCACCAGTTCTTTGGCGAGAACATGCTGCGCGCCGACGTGTGCAACGCGGTCGAGGAGCTCGGCCAGTTGCTCGACCATACCGGCCCGGTGGCCGCGTCCGAGCGCAACGCGGCGCGCATCTTTCATTGCGACCACCTGTATTTCGTCACCAACGGCACGTCCACCTCCAACAAGATGGTGTGGCACACCACGGTGGCGCCGGGCGACGTGGTGGTGGTGGACCGCAACTGCCACAAGTCGATTCTCCACTCGATCATCATGACCGGCGCGGTGCCGGTGTTCCTGACGCCGACGCGCAACCACTACGGCATCATCGGCCCGATTCCGCTCGAAGAGTTCAAGATCGAGAACATCCGCAAAAAAATCGCGGCCAACCCCTTCGCCAAGGACGCCAAGGGCAAGAAACCGCGCATCCTGACCATCACCCAGTCGACCTACGACGGCGTGCTCTACAACGTCGAAGCGATCAAGGAGATGCTCGACGGCGAGATCGACACCCTGCATTTCGACGAGGCCTGGCTGCCGCACGCGGCCTTTCACGATTTTTACGGCGACTACCACGCCATCGGCGACGAGCGCCCGCGCTGCGAGACCTCGATGGTGTTCTCCACCCAGTCCACCCACAAGATGCTCGCCGGTCTGTCGCAGGCCTCGCAGATTCTGGTGCAGGATTCCAACACCCGGAAGCTCGATCGCGACATCTTCAACGAGGCCTACCTGATGCATACCTCGACCTCGCCGCAGTATTCCATCATCGCTTCGTGCGACGTGGCGGCGGCGATGATGGAGCCGCCGGGCGGGCCGGCGCTGGTCGAGGAGTCGATCGCCGAGGCGCTCGATTTCCGCCGCGCGATGCGCAAGGTGGATGACGAGTTCGGCGACGACGACTGGTGGTTCAAGGTGTGGGGGCCGGAGTACCTGTCCGACGACGGCATCGCCGAGCGCGAGGACTGGATGCTCAAGGCCGGCGAGCGCTGGCACGGCTTCGGCGAGCTGGCGCCGGGCTTCAACATGCTCGACCCGATCAAGGCCACCATCATCACCCCGGGGCTGGATCTGGAGGGGGATTTCGCCGACTCCGGCATCCCCGCCGGCATCCTCACCAAGTATCTGGCCGAGCACGGCATCGTGGTCGAAAAAACCGGGCTCTACTCGTTCTTCATCATGTTTACGATCGGCATCACCAAGGGGCGCTGGAATACGCTGGTGACCGAGCTGCAGCAGTTCAAGGACGATTACGATCGCAACCGCCCGCTGTGGCGGGTGATGCCGGAGTTCATCGCCAAGTTTCCGCGCTACGAGCGCGTCGGCCTCAAGGACCTGTGCGAGCGCATTCACGACTTCTATCGCGAGTTCGACGTCGCCCGCCTGACCACCGAGATGTACCTCTCCGACATGGTGCCGGCGATGCGCCCCACCGACGCCTTCGCCAAGATGGCGCACCGCGAGATCGAGCGGGTGCCCATCGACGCGCTCGAAGGGCGCGTCACCAGCGTGCTACTGACGCCGTACCCGCCGGGGATTCCGCTGCTGATTCCGGGCGAGCGCTTCAACCCCACCATCGTGCGCTACCTGCGTTTTGCGCGCGATTTCAATGCCGCCTTCCCCGGCTTCGAGACCGATATCCACGGGCTGGTCAAGGAGGAAGCCGACGGCGTGGCCGGCTACTTCGTGGATTGCGTGCGCTGAGGTTTCAGCGGCGGCGGTATTCGACGAAATCAACCGGGTGATCGTTGTCGGCGTCGGCCTGCCGGTGGCTGCGGGCGGTTTCTTCGAACTGCGCGGGGTCGATCGGCGGGAAGCGCGCGTCGCCGTCCACGCGGGCGTGCACCTCGGTCACGATCAGGCGCTGCGCCCGTTCGATGGCCTCGGCGTAGAGCTGCGCGCCGCCGATCACGAAAATGGTTGCAGCGTCGCCGCACCGCGCGACCGCCGCGTCGAGCGAGGCGGCCACCTGCGCCCCCTCGGCGCGAAACGCCGGATTGCGCGAAACGACCACGTTGGTGCGCCCCGGCAGCGGGCGACCCAGCGACTCCCACGTCTTGCGCCCCATCACCACCGGGCAGCCCAGCGTGGTGCGCTTGAAGTGCGCCAGATCGGCCTTGAGCCGCCACGGCAGCGCATTGTCGCGGCCGATCACGCCGTTGCTCGCCACCGCCGCAATCAACACCAGCGCCGGCGCGCTCATACCGCCACCGGCGCGGCAATGTGCGGATGCGGGTCGTAGCCTGCGAGCGTGATGTCTTCAAAGCGGAACGCGAACAGATCGCGCACCGCAGGGTTCAGGCGCAGTGTTGGGAGGGCGCGCGGTGCGCGCGACAGTTGCAGCCGGGCCTGTTCCAGGTGGTTGGTGTACAGATGGCAGTCGCCGCCGGTCCAGATGAAGTCGCCGGGGGCGAGATCGCACACCTGCGCGATCATCATCGTCAGCAGCGCGTAGGAGGCGATGTTGAACGGNNNTCGGCGCTGCGCTGGTAGAGCTGGCACGAGAGCTTGCTATCGGCCACATAGAACTGGAACAGCGCGTGACACGGCGGCAGCGCCATGCGGTCGACATCGGCCGGGTTCCACGCCGACACCAGGTGGCGGCGGGAGTCGGGATTGGCTTTCAGGCCTTCGACGAGCTGGCGGATCTGGTCGATCTCGCCGCCGTCGCGCGCCGGCCAGTGACGCCACTGGTGGCCGTACACCGGGCCGAGATCGCCCTTGTCGTCCGCCCAGTCATCCCAGATCGACACCCCGTTTTCCTTGAGGTACGCGATGTTGGTGTCGCCCGCCAGAAACCACAGCAGCTCGTGAATGATCGAGCGGGTGTGCAGTTTCTTGGTGGTGAGCAATGGAAAGCCGGCGGCGAGATCGAAGCGCATCTGATACCCAAACACCGACAATGTGCCGGTGCCGGTGCGGTCGGCTTTCTGGTGCCCGTGGTCAAGCACGTGCTGCATGAGATCGAGGTACTGGCGCATGGGGGATGCCGAAGAATCAGTCGTGCGGCGATTGTACACCCACTCTGCGGGTTGGCTGGCTGCCACTTAATATGCTTTATGGGTGATTGTCATATTCGGCGCAAGGTGATGGTTGTGTGAAATAATGCGCAAAAAGAACGGAATCCGAATGATTCGCTGAATGAGGCGCCCATGTTGCTGAGTACCTCCGACCCCGCAGCTGCGGCTGCCGGTCTGCTTCAGGAAGTTAACTGGCGCTTACAGGCCCTGTCGGCGCATGAGCCCGGCGCAGCGCTCGACGAAGTCGCATCCGGCCTCGCCTTGATGCTGGAGGGGGGCGATTGGCCGCTGCTGGAGATCGTTGCCGGCCTGGGGCAACTCGACGAATCGGCGCAACCCCACATTCGCCAGGCGCTCAAGGGATTTCTGCAATCCGCTGCGTTGAAGACCGGCCGGGGCGATGTGCTGCACGCCTCCAGCGCGCGCTTCTTCGGCGCAATGGCGCACACCTGTGCACAAGTGTTGCAGCGCGACCGCTACTCCACCAAGGAACATGGCGACCTCATGGCCGAGGTGGCTACCCGCCTGATGCGCGCCAGCGCCGGTCGTCTGAAGTGGGACCATCTGGCCTATGGGCCTTACGACGCCACGCTGTGGGCGCAACTCGGTGCCACCTTCATCGAGGCAACCGAAGCGGGTCGATTGACCACGCCGGTTCGCTTGCGGGCGGGGCGTGAAACCGAAACCTCGACCTATCGCGAATACGTGCGCGCAGTTGCACTGCAATGTTCCGGCCTTGACCAACTGCCGGTCGAGCTGATCGACGTGGCAGACCGCCTCATCCACTATCTTCTTCCGGCGATGCATCTTGGCGCATCGCCCGTCGAAGGCGCCCGCTTCTTCGTCTCCCCCGCCCAGGGTGGGCAGCCGAGGCGGCTGGTGCGAGCGCTCGGGGAAGACGAGGCCGCCTGGTACTTCTCCCCGCTGATGGCAGAGCGCCTGATGGGGGAGTTGGAAGTGATGCTGCGCAAGGGGGTCGTGCCGGGCGCGCTGGAAGGTGGCCCGGGTGCCAAAGAACGCATTCTCGCGTGCATCCGCCACCTGCGTCGCGCGTGGTACGACACGCCTGTCTCGCGGCGCCATCGTCGCCACGTCATGGGGGGGCGCATTGCAGCGGTGCGCGGCTTTGTCGCGCTCCGTCAAACCCTCCGCGGAGGCGCAGAAGAGCAATCCTTGATATGGGCATTGCGCGACGCCAGCGTCAGCGGACTTGGCGTGCTCGCCCCGCTCGCAAATGCCGGTCTCCCGCAGATTGGAGAACTCGTCGGGCTCAGGACGGACGACAACGGCGACTGGCGTCTTGGCATGGTGCGCAGAATTCAGCGCGACGACATCTCCCAAGCGTTTGTTGGGGTCGAGACATTCGCTACGTCGCCCAAAATGGTTCGCGCCGACGACGGCCGCGCGCCGGTTGACGTGTTCTTGTGCGACCCGCTTCACCGCGGCGGCGTGCTGCGCGTCGTCTCTCCCTTCAATGCGTTACGCGCTGGCGCGGCCCTGTTCGTTGCCGAGCAGGGAGCCGTCCAAAAACTCAAACCGCTCGGCTCTGTCTGGCGGGGCAGCGAGTTTGAAGTCCGCACTTATCTCGTCCTGTAGTGCGTCTCTCCAGCGCTGCCGCAAGCACCGCAACGGTCCGACGGG
>JAGRFQ010000092.1:9870-12040 GCA_020445945.1 Rhodocyclaceae bacterium | reverse complement strand
CCGGCGGCCTCGGCCAGCGCGCGCTTGAAGGCCGGCGCGATCATCAGATTGGGGACGACGACCCGCCAGGCGGTCAGGTCGGGGCCGGCGTCGTGGGCGAGCAGGCGGCGGGCGCAGCGCGCGATGAAATCGCCGCCAGGCGGCAGGCGGTGGTGCTCAACAGCCATGGCGGCAACGGGCGCTCAGCGCTCCAGCAGATCGCGCTTGTCTTTCACCTTGGCCCAGTCGTCGGCGTCGGGCAGCGGGTCCTTGCGCTCGACGATCACCTTCCACTTGGCGGCGAGCTCGGCGTTGAGCGCAATGAAATCCTGCTGGTCGTCGGGCACGTCGTCGTCGGCGTAGATGGCTTCGACCGGACACTCGGCGACGCACAAGGTGCAGTCGATGCATTCCTCCGGGTCGATCACCAGAAAGTTCGGTCCTTCGTGAAAACAGTCGACCGGGCAGACGTCCACGCAGTCGGTGTATTTGCATTTCACGCAGGCTTCAGTCACCACGTAAGTCATTTGTCTTGCTCTCCATTGATCGCCGCGCGCGTCGCGCTGTTGCGTGTTTGCCTGCCCCGACTATAGCGCGCCCGGGGCCCCGCGCGTCACGCACGCTTGACGTGCGGGTTCGCTTAGCATAACTTCCTCGCAACAACACTGTTCGAGGCGAACGATATTCGCGTCGCCCCTCCCGAACGCCGGCTCACGACGAGCCGATTTCCCGACCGAAATACTCATCAGCCCTGATGCGAGGAACCATGAGCGAGCATATCCATTACGTCACCGACGGCACTTTCGACGCCGAGGTCCTGCAATCCCAAACCCCGGTCCTGCTGGACTACTGGGCAGAGTGGTGCGGCCCGTGCAAGATGATTGCGCCGATTCTCGACGAGGTGGCCAAGGAATACGAAGGCAAACTCAAGGTTGCCAAGCTGAACATCGACGAGAACCAGGACACCCCGGCCAAATTCGGTATCCGCGGCATCCCGACGCTGATGCTGTTCAAGGGCGGCAACGTCGAGGCCACCAAGGTCGGTGCGCTGTCCAAGTCCCAGATGACCGCGTTTATTGACAGCAACCTCTGATCGGGCTAGATTCCCGCTCACATTTTTTCCCGCGACGCCCGCCGAGGGCGCTCAGCCCACATTCCCCGGCGTCGCGGCAGTCCTTCCTCCCCCGAGCATTCTTCCGGCCTCGCCGGACACCCCGCCGGACACCCATTCCCGCTTCATTCCCACGCGATAGATCACTATGCAACTTTCGGAGCTCAAAGCACTCCACGTCAGCGAATTGCTGGAGATGGCGCAAGCCAACGGCATCGACGGCGCCAACCGCCTGCGCAAACAGGAGCTCGTGTTTGCGCTGCTGAAGAATCGCGCGAAGAAAGGCGAGCCGATCTTCGGTGACGGCGTGATGGAAGTGCTGCCCGACGGCTTCGGTTTCCTGCGCTCGCCGGACATCTCCTACCTCGCCGGCACCGACGACATCTACGTGTCGCCCTCGCAGATCCGCCGCTTCAACCTGCACACCGGCGACACCATCGAGGGCGAGATCCGCACGCCGAAGGATGGCGAGCGCTACTTTGCGATGGTCAAGGTCGACAAGATCAACGGCGAGCCGCCCGAGGCGTGCAAGCACAAGATCATGTTCGAGAACCTCACCCCGCTGCACCCGACCGAGTGCATGACGCTCGAGCGTGACATGCGCGGCGGCGAGAACGTGACCTCGCGCGTCATCGACATGATCGCCCCCATCGGCAAAGGCCAGCGCGGCCTGCTGGTGGCGCCGCCGAAAACCGGTAAAACGGTGATGCTGCAGAACATGGCGCACGCCCTGATCGCCAACCACCCCGACATCGTCCTGATCGTGCTGCTCATCGACGAGCGCCCGGAAGAAGTGACCGAGATGCAGCGCTCGGTCAAGGGCGAAGTGGTCGCCTCCACCTTCGACGAGCCGGCCTCGCGCCACGTCCAGGTGGCCGAAATGGTGATCGAAAAAGCCAAGCGCCTGGTCGAACACAAGAAGGACGTGGTCATCCTGCTCGATTCGCTGACCCGCCTCGCCCGCGCCTACAACACCGTCGTGCCGGCCTCCGGCAAGGTGCTCACCGGCGGCGTGGACGCCAACGCGCTGCAAAAGCCCAAGCGCTTCTTCGGCGCCGCGCGCAACATCGAGGAAGGCGG